>CADBQR010000040.1 GCA_902796945.1 uncultured Acidaminococcus sp. | reverse complement strand
TGTCTTAACCGCTTGACCACCCGGCCATTGGCTCCCCGAGTAAGACTCGAACTTACAACAACTCGATTAACAGTCGAGTGCTCTACCGATTGAGCTATCGGGGAATGTTATGCGTCTCTGACGCGGTCACGAATAATATTATACAAAATTAAAAAAAATTGTCAACGGCTTTTTCCTGAAAGATGGCCTTTCAAAGGGACGTCGTGCCTTCTTTTTCGTCACAGTGGACCTTCCGAAATGGACTCTTACAAGGCTACTTTCACGACGATTTTTTTAACGTGTTCCGCTTTTGTATCATAGAAGCAGTTGGGACGATGGACTTCCCAGGGGAAGAAGATAACGAAGTCCCCCTTCTCGAGACGGATAAAGTTCTCCTTTGCCGTTCTGCCAAAGAAAACGACATCCTTCGTTTCCCTGCAATCTTCCGTAAGGTCGGAAACGTTTTCCACATCCGTGAACCCAATCCGTTCACGTCCTGCCGCCACAATCTGGATGTCGATATAGCGGAAGTGCTTTTCAGGACGCCGGTCCTGTACGGGTTCCGTCTGGTACTCATTGACACTGGCGTAGATACGGTCGCCATCAATGGGCGTCTTCCCCACGGGGATTGCGTCAAGGTCAATTTTTGCAACGGCAGCCAGGGCTTCCTTTACAGGGCCCGCCACCTGTGGCAGCAATCGTTCAATTTCCTTCTGGGTTCCGGTGATCATCGTTTTTCCTCCTTCGGGAGCAGGGCTGCAAGCTTCGGAAAAACCCGCAGCGCGTTTTGATAAAAGAATTCCGCCTGGTGTTCCTGGGGAATCAGCTGCTTCATCACATCAATATAGCTGCGAATGTTGATAAGGGGCCAATCCGTGCCATACAGGACCTTATCGTAACGGTCGGCATAGTCCAGCCACATGCGCAGATAATCAAAATAGGCCTTCTGCTTTCTGAAATAGGTCTCACCGCTCAGTCTGCCTTCAAGCAGTCCGGACAGGTCAACAAAGACATTTTCATTTTTCGCCATGACCTCCAGGGCATCCAGGACCCATGGATTCCCGCAATGGGCCATTACAAAACGGACCTTCGGATGCCGTTCGGCAACGGGGTCAATGGTCAGGGGGTGCGCGTATTTCAGGAGTCCCCAGCCGCCAGCCGTTTCACCGGTGTGAAAAACAACGGGAACATCGTATTGTTCAGCCAGGGCATAAAGGGGTTCGTGCCGCGGATCATCCGCATAAACCCGGTTGTATCCGAGGTAAATCTTGATGCCAACACATTGCGGTGTCCTGACAAAGCGCTCCGTTTCCCTGGCCGTGGCCTCGCAGTTTTCCAGCGTCAGTTTTTCACTCTGGATCCCGGCGCAGTATGCAATTTCCCGGGGCTGGTTATAATGGGTCACGTCAAAAGGTCCTGCCAGGTCGGGAACTTCTGGAACGATACCGCCGTATTGTGGTGCCCCGCCGGAAGCATTTCCCATCACGATGGACATGACCACTCCATTTTCGCGGCACGCTGCCAGATAATGCTCCACTGTATTCTCATGGCCCGCTTCCCTGGCAACCGCATCAAAACCGGGAAAATGGGCAAAATGCATATGCGCATCAATGATTTTCATAAAAAGGACCTCGATTACAAAAAAACGTTTATCAGCGTCCGTCTTCCTTTACGGCAGCCGTTCCTGCTCCGGATCCCCAGTTCCATAGCTGATTCCCGTCAAGGGCAAAGGGAAGCATCGTCTTCAATTGCTTTTTCTGGTCTTCCAGGAGCGCCAGGGTAGCCTGCGTGACGCCGCGATCAAAGGTTACATTGGCACTTCCCATGTTCATGGTTGAAAGCGTCGGTCCTTCCAGCGTCCTGATCCGCTGTGAAAGCGTCAGATACCACTGTCGTGTCTGTCCCAGCCGCTGTTGATCAACAATGGCTATAATGAGGTATTTGGCCCCAGCCTCACGGGCTTTCCGGGTCAGCTGTTCTTCATCGATCACGATTGGCTCCTTCCCCGCATAGGCCTGATTGCCGACCATGGTAAAACGAGGCAGGAGCGACTTGTATTCGTCCGCTACAAAACGCCCCAGGTCCGGGGAAAAACGGTCATCAAACCCACTGTTGGCATGATATACCGCCAGTGCAGCCATGGGTTCGTCCCCTTCCGTCCGGGATTCGGGCAGTGGCGGCAGGGCTTTCGCAGCGACGGCCGCATCCAGGGAATCGTAGAATTTCCGGACCGCCAGGTCCAGATAAAAGGATACGGGATGCTGGTAATCCGTGTATTTCTTGGATAAGTCGAATTTTTCCACCTTCCCGAACTGGGTGAAGCCACCGCCAAAGAAGGTCTGAAGACTGCCGGGAACCGGGTCGATGGAAGTGACGACCCGCAGCAGGTCGATGGAAGATCCGTACTTTTCGGCAAAGGCCTTATTGCCAACCGCAGGTGCCCCAAAGGTAATGACCGGGACCTGATTGGCAGGAACCCCTGCCTCCACCAGACGTTCGGCAAAAAGGGTTGCCGCGGCACCGCCCAGGCTATGTCCCGTAATCAGCAAATGGCGTTCCGGGTGCTTTTTCAGGTAGGAAACAAGTTCATCCGGTTTTCCGTCCCCGTCGATATCCATGGGGCAGTCCAGGGCGGTACGGGCATAGCGGTCAAAACCCTCATGGATACTGGGAATGGATTGATCCTTTTGGCTATTGGTGCCTTTCCTGGATTCCTTGAACGGGACAAGGGAAGTACTGAGGTTGACGTTCCAGTCCTTCCGGCTCTGACTGCCGCGGAAGGCCAAAATGGTCGGTTTGAAGCCATTTACCTTCTTCTTGCCTACGGCAATGGCAAAATTGACCTGCGTTTTCCCTTTTGAGAAGGTACAGGGAGTTACTTCCCAACCATAATCGGAGAAAAGCTCATGTTCCTGACTGGTTCCGTACATATGATACGTACCGGCACACATGAGGGCCGCTGCTGCCGTATTCATATCCTTTTGGACAGCCTGACGCAGGGCCTCCGCGTCCACCGCAGGCTGTGATGCTGCCGGAACGTCCTTTTGGACAGGAGCCGGCTGCTGCATGGCAGCTGGCTCCTGCTTCACGACGGGTTTTGCCGCAGCTTCTGCTACCCGTACTGACAGGGGAAAGCCCAAACTCCCCGAAAGGAGCAGGACCGCCATTATCTTTTTTATCGTTTCACGCTCACTTTGCTTCCGCCGTATGCTTTGCATTGATCTCCCTGATTTCTTCTGGCGTAAAGCGCGCCGTTACATTGCCATCCAACAGGTCACCGACTTCATTGACCTGGAAATAAACGGAAATCCCGCCATCGTTGTTCAGGACATAATCCTCAGGAACCCGGGCAGGCATTTTCTTGGGTTTGATCCTGACATATCCATCGCGATAGAAATTGGTATTGGCCCGGTCAACAAGGTCCTGGACCGTCAGCTTGCAGACATTCTGCAAAGGAATGCGCTGCCCCGTTTTCATGTCATAAACCATGGCATGAAGGAGTGTCTTGTTTTCTTTTCCATCGTTCCGCAGGTCATAAAGGATAACCGCTGCCAGGTCCTTATCCTCATAGGCAGTTTCAAACCAGGTTCTGCCGCTTTCGAATTTATGGCCCATATAATCATAGCGGAAATCGTCCATATACCCGCGGATATCCGCGTTGATAGCCTTGGTAGCCGCTTTGTTATCTGCCTTGATATAAGGCCATTGCATCTCGATGCTGGCAATGGCCGCCTCCCTGGATTCAATCTTGGCAAAAGCCGGGCCCGCAACAGTAAGGCAGACAGCCAGGGCAGCCAGCAATCCTTTTTTCTTCATAGAACATACCTCCTGAATCAAGTTAGGGAACCGCCGGGCGGTTCAACCGTATCGATAAAAGAAAGAACCGGAAAAAGACCCGGTCCATATGACAGGCAATCATTTATTGATTTTCTTTCACTGACAGGGTGCTGCCAGGTTCATTCCACTCCGACAACTTCGACTCCCGATGGGGTGACCCTGAATTTTACGTTCCGTCCTTCATAGGCCATTCCATAGACCCGCCCGGGATCCGTCTGGTAATGGGGGCGCGGATCCAGGGAAAGCAGTTTCAGCAAAACACGGGCTGCTTCTTCACTGAAAAGAGCCAGGAATGCATCGGGACAGTGGACCGGCAGGACTGAATCCGGAGCCGCCGCAAAACCGCCCGTTGCCTCTTTCCGGATATCGGCATAGGGCACATAGGGTTTGAGGTCATACACGGGAGTTCCCGACATCAGGTCCGCCCCGCTGACAATAAGGCAACTTCCTTCCGGCGTGTCGGTTTGGATCCGTTCCAGGCGGACCACGGAAAGGCCCAGCGGGTTCGGTCTGAAAGGCGACCGCGTGGCAAACACGCCCCGCCGTTCATTGCCTCCCAGCCGGGGTGGCCGCACCATGGGAGACCAGGTATGATTTTTTGAAAAACCCCAGATCAGCCAGATGTGGGAAAAGCCGTCGAGGCCCCGCAGGGCCTCCGGCATACGATACTCCTGGGTAAAGACAATCCGGCCCTTCAGTTCCGGAACCAGGCCGCTTTGCCGCGGCAGTCCAAATTTCTCCGTAACCGGGCCATAGTAGTGGGCAATCGGCTTCAGGGTCAGGGTTTCTTCAGGTTCCGTCATGGGCATCAGTCCTTCACCTTCGGGATTTTCGTTTCATTGAGATCATTATCCACGTAGAAGCGGGTTCCCTTGGCCGTCAGTTCGGCGGCCAGGCCTTTTGTAGTCGTCTGGTACATCCACATGCCCGGCGCTACCTGGAAGGACCCTTCGAGGGAATCGCCGTGCACGTCGTCCGTAGCCGCGGCAACGGCCTGCCCGCCAAAAGTCCAACCCTTGGTTATGAAATTGGTATAGGCATCAATGGTATCAAAGACAAAGACAATATTGGACTGGCGGACCCCAATGCCGAGTCCGACCTTGCCTTCTGCCATCTTCATGAAAACTTCCTTGCCATTGGACTGATTCACGGCACGTCCCCGGCCATGTCCCCCTCCTAAAAAGAGGGCCGTATAGCTGGTATCCACAAAAACGGCATATCCGTAAGCATGTTCAATGGCCCGTTTGGATTTCGGTTTCTTTTCATAAAGGTCTTTCAGCACTTTATAGGTCTTCGTCCTCAATTCCTGCCGCTGCTGTTCCTTTTTTTCTTCCGAGCGGGAGGAAGCCGCCAGGGCCGGCATGCTGATGAGGAGCAGGGCCAGTACAAGCATGGTGATTTTCTTGAATAATTTCATAGCAAACGCCTCCTGTACGAAACCAGATTCCACGGTTTCATCGAATTCCCCAACGGGTTCGGTCAAATTGTCCCGAAATGCTTCCCCACAATTTCAGGTTACCTGGCCGGGGCCGGCATGACGCTGCCACCGCCGGTCAGGGCAAGGGTCTTTCCTCCCAGCCACTGATTGGCCGTATTCTGGGCATCATAATACAGATTGTGCCCGTTTCCGGTAATGTTTGCCAGGGTCTGGTCCGCATCGGCCAGGACATCCACATAGGCGTCATCCGTCAGGTTCCAGGTGGACTTGGCATCAAGTCCGACCTTCACTTCCCTGGCCGTCCGCTCCTTGTTGACCGTCCCATACCAGTGGCTTTCGTTCTGCAGGTCAATGGAAACCGTGCTCAGGTTGTCGACAATAAAATTGCCGCTTACGGGCTGCTGGTTTCCCATGAATTCAAAATGGGCCCCGTTATCGCCCTCCTTGCCCCATTTGCTTCCTTCCACCCGGGCAAATACATCCCCTTCGTGCTGGAAGCTCGTCAATTCCGCATAAACGCGGGCATTCGTATTCGTCACAAAGAACATGGGCCCTGCGCCGACGTGACGCAGGATGCAATGCTTGGCAGAAAAACGGGATACATGGTCGGCTTCGGCGGGCTTATTCAGCTGACGGTAAAGAAGGATTCCTTCCGCCCCGCCGCCGGTCAGGTCAGCATATTCCAGGCGCGCCACGTTGCTCCCTTCCACGACAACAAGATTGGAATTTCCGGCACCTCCGCGGATCTCGGATAAGGAAATATCCCCGCCGGAATAGACAATCGGGCTTTCCACGCCGCTGGTCGAAAGCGTGCTCTGGGTAACGGTTACACTCGATTTGCCGCCAGCAGCACTGACTGCGGCCGAATGGGCACCGGCCGTGCCAATGTTGACATTATTGGCCACGGCTTTACCTTCCTTACTGGCTCCAATGCCGGGGGACCACAGGCCGGCCGTGCGGATATTGCTGTTATGGGTCTTCACGGAAGACTGGGCGCCGACAGAAAAGAGGGCCGCCGACCCGTCAGCCTGGGAGTTCAGCACACAACCCTCAAGGGAAGCCGTGCTGTTGATGACCGCCACGATTGCATTCTGTCCGTTCAGGCGGCTGCCCTTGATACTTGTCGTATGGCCCAGTTTGCTGAGATTGCTATGGGTTACGGTTACATTCGCCCCATTTTGGATCAGGAGTGCGTTCTGGTCCGCCTGGGAAGCGGCATACCCGTCACCAAGGGAAACGGTCTCCCCGGAAACGTTTTTGACGCTCTTGAAGTTTTCCACAGCCAGGACTTCTCCATTTTCCTCTGGCGGAATCACGGGCTCCGCCGGAACCTTAGCCGTTTCTGTTCCTGCAGTCCGGGCCGCCGGCGCAGCTTGCGGCGTGGCAGTCGGTTCAGCGGCAAATGCCAGGGACGAAGCCGATACGGCCATGAGGACCGCTATCACGATCGATCTGTTCATCTTCATAGATTGTTTCTCCTTGCCTGACGGGCCTCATTCACCCCGGTCCGCCATAATAGTCTCTGGTTCATTAATTTATAGTATACCTTTTTTTGCCGGGATAGACAAAACAGGAAGGAAAAATTTCAGTCTTTTGTAACAAAATCCTCCTTTTCATAGAAAAAGGGACCGTCGCATCTTTGGCAATCGGTCCTCTTCCAACAATCGGGATGATCATTATTTTCTTTCTGCAGGGAATCCAAGGCGTACACTGGACTGTGCCCGCCGGGGATAAAGGAGCCGGCGCCTTACCGGCAGGAGGAACAGTCAGAGCAGTTTCCGCAGCGCCTGATCATCCACTTTCCCAACGCCAAGGAGCGGTAATTGTTCCACCCTGCGGAAATAGCGGGGAATTTCAGCGGGCAATAGACGCTGCAGCAGTGCGGAGCGGATTTCAGCAGGACCGTGGGCGTCCTTAAGGACAAGGAAAGCCGCCATTTCCTGTCCGCGCTCCCTGTCCTCACAGGGCAGGACAACCGCGTCACTGACAAAAGGCAGGGCCATAAGGGCCTGTTCCACCTTGGCACAGCTGATCGTGAGGCCACCTTTATTGACCACATTGCCGCGTCGCCCTTCAAAGATCAGATACCCATCCGGGTCGAAATATCCGGCATCATTCAGTGTACAGGGACGCGGCATCCCCTGCACATGGTACGGCGAATCGATATAGATCAGCCCGTCCCGGATAAAGACCCGTACACCCTTGCAGGGCCGACCCACACTCATCGGATGCTGCAGCAGTTCCTCATAGGTCAGGCTGGTAATGTAATTCAGTTCGCTGGCGCCGTAGTATAAATAGATCTCGCTTTCTGGAAACACCCGTTTCAACCGCATAGCCGTCATCCCATCCAGCAGCTGTGATCCAGCCATGACAGTCCTGACAGCGGGAAAGGCGCAATCCAGGGTGCGAAGGAGCAATTTAAGTTTGACCGGTACAAGATAAAGATACGTCACGCCATGGCGTTTCATCCGTTCAGCCCAACGCTTCGGACGCAGCACGTTCTCCATGACCAGGGTCGCCCCGGCATAAAGGATGGAGGCCCACACATTCAGGTTTCCCGTAAAGCTCATACTGCCTTCGGTAAAGGCCACCGTGCCGGCCTGGATTCCAAAAAGACGGCACTGTTCAGGAAAAAAGCCCGCCCAGCTTTCATAGGTCCGGAACATCAATTTGGGAAGTCCCGTTGTCCCGGAACTCAGGACCCCCATACAGAGATCCCTCAGGTCCATGGTTTCTTCACTTCCGGCCTCGATACTTCCCGTATCCAGGTACCGGATGTGACGCACCCTGGCAAGATGCCGTGCCATGGTGTCCGTCATGTCCGGATGCCCCAGTACGGGTACCAGCCCCGCCTTTTCAGCACCAAGGAAACAAACCAGCTGTTCAAAAGGTCCCCGGCGAACAATCAGAATGGTTCCCCGCTCAGGCAGTACCCTTTGCAGCTGCCGGGCATAGCTTTCCACCCTGGCATCGACATCCGCATAGGTATAGACCCGGCCATCTGCAATCAGGCACGGCTTTTCCGGCTGTACCAGCGCCCACTGGGTCAGAAGCTGTGAATAATCCACCGTAAGATTCCTCTTTTCATTCATGATAGACCGGTTGGAACCGATAAAACGCTTCCTGCTCCGGGAACCGGCTGCCGTTTTTTCCCGATTTCTTCCGAAAACCAGGAAAATCACTCAGGAACACACGTCCTGGCAGCGTTCCAGCAGAAAACCGCCTCCCGTTCCTCCTGCGCCGGCGATGGAACATAAGCCATATCTTCCGCCCTCCTGCCGGAGCCGCATCAGGGCATGAAGACAAAGAATGGCACCGCTGGCCCCATAGGGATGGCCATAGGCAAGAGCACCGCCGGCAGTCAGGTAGCGGGACAGGCAATCCGGGTGCTCCCGTGCAAAGAGGGCACTGATGACCGCAAAGGCTTCATTATATTCAAACACATCCACATCCGCGTAGGAAAGGCGGGTTTTAGCCAGCAGGATATCTCCGGTTTTCAGGGCTCCCAAGGGGCTATACCGCGGATTGACCCCGGTTTCAGCGACATTCACCAGCCGTGCCCAAGGGCGTTTGGCATTCCCTTCTCCTTTCCATTTTTCCAGCAGCCGTCCGGAAACAAGAATAACGAAGGCGGCTCCATCATGGGTCAGGCAGGAATTGGCCGCCGTCAGGGTCGGGGTCCATGCCTTTCCCTCCCCTTTTTCTTCTGCCGCCAGGAGGTTCCCGGTTTCCTCCGCCGTAAAGAGCGTAGGCATACGCCGAGCCAGTGCAGGCGTCATGCGGCGGATTCCTTCATCCCGGCAGCTGCCAAAAAGGCTGGCCACACAGGGCGCCAAAAGAGAAACCGAAGCTGCTGCCAGCTGATGGCTGCGAACAGGCCAGGTATCCAGTTCCTCACGGCCCACACCATAATGCTGCGCCGTCCGTTCAGCCCCTTCCAGCATCGCCCGGGGACTGGCGGTATCCGGGGAAAACTGTGCTACCATGTACCCTTCCGGTGTGTAACGGGGATCAGCAGGCTGATAGATTCGCCGTGGCTGCAGGGAAGTCGATTCCACGCCCCCGCAGAGCAGCAGATCGGCCAGCCCGCTTTTGATCTTGGCATAGCCAATGGCAATGGAAGCAGCTGCGGAGGCACACTGCATATCCACGGTAAGGGCCGGCATCGAAGGAGGAAGCCCCGCCAGCAGAGCGGTCAGCCGCATGATATTGCCGCCGCTTCCCACCGCATTGCCGCCAATCAGTTCTTCCGCCTTACTGGCTTCCGGCCAAATGGCAAAAATCGCCCGGAGCAGGGCAGCGCCCAATTCCTCCGGACGAATATGACTGAACTGGCCGCCGGTCAGCCCGATATGGCTGCGCAGCCCGCCCAGGATAAAGACTTGGTTTTCAGATTCCATCAGTCACCGATTCCATAACGAGACAGTTTGGAGGCCATCATGGCTGCAATGACCACCTTGACAACATCGCCAAAGAGAAAAGGAATGACAGCCGTCCACAGCGTCGCCATGACACCGACGCGATTTACAGCATACATGCTGATGCAGCCGCCGATATAGATAACAGGCATACCAACGCAGATGCCCAGCATCACCAGTTTGCGGAAATGATGGGAATGGCCCCGGCATGCACTCATGGCCATGGCAGCCACCAGGAAGCCGACATTGAAGCCGCCGGTTGGTCCGATGATCTTGGCAATGCCGCTGGTACCGCCGACAAACACCGGAACGCCGGCAATTCCGATCAGGAGATAGATCAGGATCGTCATACCGGCCTGTTTAGGCTCCATGACAAAGGCCACAAAATTCACCATGATGGTCAGGGCCGTCACCATGGCAGGGGTGAACGGCAGCGGAAAAGAGATGTACGCCGAAACGGCTAACAGCGCTACACAAACGGCAGTCATCGTCATACGTCTTACCGGGGATACTGCGCCGGAAACTTCGGGAGCAGCAGGATGCAACGAGTTTGGTTCTGTCATAATCGGTTTCCTCCTTCAGGAAAACGGGCTCGTCCGCATGAACGGGCTTACGGAAATTGATGGATAGAAAATCGGGAGAATGCCATGTCTCAGCCAAGGCACTCATGATCAGAAGCCCCTGTACCACCGGTTGAGCAGTCAGGTGGATGGGGTTGAAATCCCCCGTCCGTCTGGCGAAAGCCATGACCTCGTCGCGATGGAAGGTTCTCCAGTACGTCCCAGAGCTGTTTTCTCCTGCTTCCTCATCCGTATGGCCGGTACCCTTGAAGTCGGCAAAAAAGATCCATGCTTCAAGCAGTCCGACCCGGTGGGAATCGTTCCAGGCTTCGACCTGAAGGCATTGCACTTCGGAACCGTTCTTTACGCATTTTGTCGTAAAGCGCGTATCCTCGGTTTCCGCTTCCCAACGGGCATAGCTCAACCGCCCGATATAACTGTTATCATAGCGGTTTCCCTGATAGTGGGCCAGGGCTTCTGTATAGTCCTTCATTCTGTTCATGGCTTTTATAGTAATGCATCCTTTCCAATTGTTCAACTAATTTTGCAATCAGGTTAACGCAAATCCCGGATGGACGACCCGGAGGTACGTTACCGCTCCTCCTTGTCTTCACACATCGGAAGGTCAATGATTCCGGCTGCATAAGGCGCAATCTCATATTGCTGGAAAACAAAATGAATGACGCCTTTTTCATCGAGGTAGTAATTTTCCGGAAGCCTGTTCAATCCTTTGAAATCCGAATAAAATGCGTGATGCAGCCCATAAGGGGAGGCAAGGAGTTTTTCGTTGATCCTTTTCAGGTCATACGGTTTCAGTCCTTCGCTGTGCATCAGTTCCTGCCAGGTTACACGGCTGCCATTTCTCAAATCAAACGTGGTCCCCTGTTCCCAGCTCGAGGGGTGAGCGGCCCGTTCATAATAATCAATGCCATATTCCCGCAGGGACAGATAGCGGTCGCCATGGTAGGACAGGATGTAATTGACCTGGGAAGTCAGCGTTTCCTGGCTGCGGTTCGCCTTATGGTAGGCCTGCCGGGAAGCAGAGGCCCGGCTTTTGAAATAGTGGTTGATGGCAGCTGCCGCGCGGTGCCGGTTTTTCAGGTGAATCCTGGGATAATGGTAGACAAGGGCATCTTCCTTGATGATCTGGTCCCATATGATTACCCCGTTTTGGGCATAGACAACCTGATTATGGACCGTCCCTTCCAGTTTCTGTTCCGCCGTCAGGTGTGCGGCTTCCGCAAGGTCCACCGTCTGTTTTGCCCCTGCGGCCGCGGTGCTATGGACCAGCAGCAGAACCCCCAGTAAAAGCGCCGGCATCCATTGTTTCTTTTTCATCTCCGCCAACCTCCCCTTCAAGATCTTCCCATGTGATTTCAACATAAGCCCGTTCCAAAATGGGACGGGCTCATCCTTACTTCTCTATAATATAGTTTACACGAACCTTGGCCGATCCTTCAACTGGATTTCCATGGGCATCAAGGGCCGGTTCAAACCGCCATTGGTAAGCCGAATCCAGAGCCGCCTGGTCGAGGCGGCCGTATCCGGAGCCGCTGATAATCCAGGCCTCCGTAACACTTCCTGACGGGCTTATTGTGACACCGACGATGACAATCCCCTCTTCGCCGGCACTGCGGGAAGAAGCAGGATAAATTTTACGGTACGAGGAAAGCACGGCCCGTCGTGAATGATCCACTGTACCGTTCCCCTCCTGGCCGCTGCTGCCTTCTCCGGAACCGCGTCCTTCCCCGGTTCCGTTTCCTCCGCCAAGTCCTTCGCTGCCGTTTCCTTCGCCGCCCTGCTTTGCCAGGCTTCCGGAAAAAGATAATCCAGCCGATTCACTGACCGGAACGTGGTTGCTCCGGGGAGCTTCCTGCAGCATTGCCTCCATCAGGGAGGAGCCTTCTTTTTCCGGGACCGCCTGTTCCGCAGTATCCCTGGCCGGCATTCTGGCCGGACTGCCCCCTGCCGGTGTTTCAGTACCTGTTTTTCCCATGGATACAGCCAGTTTCACAGGAATCAAATTGGGCCTTGTCTGGACAGCCTGCTGACGCACGCCCCAGCCAACAAGGGCCAGGAGCACTCCATGGATCAGGAGTGCCCCACCCAGGGAACCTCCCCAGTCCGGCCGCTTCATGACTGACCACCTGCTTCGACGGCAAGGGAAAAATCCCGGACGCCGGCCTTTTTCAGGATTTCCAAGGTTCCCACCACGCGGCCGTAGGAAACATTTTTATCACCCCGAATGATAAAGGAAGCATTTGGTTCTTCCTCCATCCTGCCCTTTGCCAGCTGTTCCAGTTCCGCCGGGGAAACGGGCCTGCTTTCATAATACAAGGTTCCATCCTGCAAAATGGCCACGTCCACGGCTTTCTGCTGGACCACGCTCGCGGCGCCTTCCGGAACATCGACCGGAACCGTATAGGCCTGGTTCATATACATGGTACTGACAATGAAAAAGACAAGGAGCAGAAAAACCAGGTCAATCATGGGGCTGATCTGTACAAAAGGTTCCTTGTCCTGATGCGGGGTAAGACGAATCATTGCTTGTTGCCTTTCTGCCTCAAAACGGCTTCACTGAACGTATTGGCGATATTTTCCATATCCATGGCAATCCGATGGACACGCTGGGAAAAATAGGCATGGAAACAAATGGTCACAATGGCAATTCCCAGGCCAAAGACAGTCGTAATAAGGGCTTCCCCGACGCCGCTCGTTACCGCCAGCGGGTTTTCCCAGCGGGAACTCAGGGCATGGAAAGAGGCCATCATTCCGGTAATCGTGCCAAGAAGGCCCAGCAGGGGTGCCAGTGTGACAATGACCTGCATATAGGATAACCCCTGTTCATATTTATCAATGATCTGCGTGCTCTCGCTGACGATGAAGGCATCCTGGGAACGGACTGCTTCCGGCGCATCCAGCAGGCGAATGGCAAGGGCTGCTTCCCCACCCTTGGTCGACTGAGCCAGGTTGCGTGCCTCCTGCCAGTCATCCTTCCGCAGGGCCGCACAAAAAAGCCCGGTAAATTTCCGGTCCGTCTCGGCCCGATGAAAGAAGGCCAGACGATCCAGGATCAGGGCCGCGGAAGCAATCGAACAGGCAAGCAGGGGCCACATGATCAGCCCCCCTTTTAAGAAATAGGAAATACCATTCTGCAGGATATTCATGGCTATCGCTCCTTACTGACAATGCAACATACAGGAATCGGTCAGGGACCGAAGATGGCTGAAATCTGACAGGGCCGGCGGTTTATCGCAGGATCCGGTCCAACACGATGTTCCGCTCACGTTCCAAGGCGGCTTCGTCCGCTTCCGAAAGCACGATTCCTTCACCGCGGTGCAGCACGTGGCAGGCCGTTCCATAGGCCCTGCTGACCGGCCCATCCGAAAGAACTGCCTCCGCCCTTCCGTCAGCGACCACCCGATGGTCCCCCAAAAGGATCAATCGGCTGCAGTATCTGGCCGCCAGGTTCAGGTCGTGGAGGGCCGTCACGACGATGCGCCCTTTTCCCGCCAGTTGGCGCAGCAGCACGAAAACACGTTTTTCAAATATAGGATCCAGTTCCGCTGTCGGCTCGTCAAGGAGGTACACCTTGCCGCCCTGCATGAAGGTCCGGGCAAGAAGGGCACGCTGTCTCTGCCCTCCGGAAAGTTCCGTTGCCGGCGTGTCGGCAAATGACTGCCCCCCTACCAGGGAGAGGCACAACTCGGCCCTTTGCCGGTCGGAATCCGATTCCTGCTCATACCAGGACAGGCGGGCATAGCGCCCGGCAAGGACCAGGTTACGGGCGGAATAGGAAAAAGGGATATGCCGGTCCTGCGGTAAATAGGCGATGGTGCGGGCAATCCCCTTCCGATTGCAATGGGAAAGGTCCTTGCCATCAACAAAAATCGTTCCGGTCCGGGGCCGCAGGATCCCGGCCAGGGCCCGTAAAAGGGTACTTTTCCCACTGCCGTTGGGGCCGATGAGCCCGACAAATTCCCCCTCCTGCAGCGATAAGGATACGTCCCGCAGCACATCCTGGGGGCCGTAGCCAAGACACAACGAGGTTACGGTTAACATCATTCAAATCCTTTCAACACATTTTCCGGTTCCCTGGGAAAAATCGTCCTGCCATACGCACAATTGGCCATGGCCTTGATTCCATAGACCAATTGCGGGGAAGCATCATACACATAGCGGTCCGGCAGGGCTTCCATGCGGCAGGTCCTGGCAAGGTCCCGATAGGCGGGCTGGCTGAAAAAATCCTTTTGAAAAGCCTCGTAGGCTTCTTTTTCTTCCTCATATGGCTGGGACACAAGGAAAAAGTCCGGCTGGGCGGCAAGTACGGCTTCTTCCGTAAGGGGCATTCCGTTTTTCAGCCCCCCTTTGGCCAATCCATTGATCCAGCCACCCCGGGCCGCCAGTTCGTCAAAAAGCGATCCCGCTCCGCCATACTGACTCATGAGGGATAAAAGCAGTCCCACCGGCTTACGTCCGTGTTCCTTTCCTATGGCCGCATCAATCTGTCCCAGTTCCTGTTCCATGATCCGGATTACACGACGCCCCACTTCTTCCTGATGCAGGACCGCTGCCATGAGACGGACATTATCCTCCACTTCGGCCACGGTCACCGGACCATGACAGATAAAAACAGGGATGCCCATTTCCTCAACCTTGCGGAGCAGAAGCGGATCGGACCAGTCAGAAGCAAAAAACACATCCGGATGGTACGAGGCGACCGCTTCCGGTGTATATTGACGCAGTTTAGGCAGCGCCCTGGTTTCCTCTGCCACAAAGGAAATCCCCGGCTCGCCTGACAAGTAGTAGGCCGCGGCAAGACGGGAAGCCGGCACCAGGGTCAGTACCGTTTCGTCAAGATGGAGGGAATCGGTCAGCACTTTTTTCGGTTCAGCCTTGAAAGCTACTTTCCTGCCCCGGGCATCCACCACCGTATAGGCGCCGGTTTGCGCTTTATGGCTGCAGCCAGTCAGGAGCATACACAGCCAGGTAAAAAGAACCAACAGGATCAGGCCTGGAAAACGTCGTCTGTTCATAAGCGTCCCTGCTCCTAAAACGTAATCTTTCCTATTGAAAAAGGAATCGCCCAAAAGCGATTCCTTTATTATAACACGGTTTTTCAGAACTTGTATTCAGCACCGACAACAAAACGGCGACCTGGCATCGGATACAGATCCTGTCCGTTTATGACGCCACCATATTCGGTATAGGCCGCATTATTCAAGTTATAGACGGAAGCAAAGCCGGTCCAATGCTTGTCAAAGGTGTACCGGGCATTCAGGTCCATCGTCAGATAGCGGTTTTCGCCAAACCGCTCCCTGGAAAGACCATTGGCAGCACGACCAACAAGATTGATATTCCAGGAATCATCATGGTACCGGATGCCGAATTGGTAATAATTCGGGGCATAATTGAGATCCCGCACGTATCCGTGACCATCATTGGTATTATTGTCTACTTTCACATAAGTATAAGAAGCATTCAGGTCCCAGTGATCATTCAGTTTGTGGTTTACGGAAAGCTCCATACCGCGCTTTTTCTGTTTGTCGATATTCTGTACCCGCCAGGAATAATCAGGAAAGCTGGTCCAGCGAATGGCATCATGCAGATTGCTGTAAAAGGCGTTCACATTCCATTCCGTTGCCGGCGAAGACTTGAAGTTGTAGCCAAGTGAATAGACATTCCCGGTTTCCGGCTTCAGGTTTTCATTGCCATACATCATCCAGGAAGGATTCCAGTAATACAAATCATCCATGGTCGGTGTCCTGAATACCTGGTTCCAGGAAAAATAGGCATGGCTGTTTTCGTTAAATTTTTTATTGAGACCAGCGCTTCCGGTTGTACGGCTTCCCGCCTTACTATGATTATCATAGCGGACGCCCGTATTCAGCTGCCAGGTCGGGGCAAATTCCCATTGATCCTGCAAGAATACGGCGCGATTGTGGAAATTCCTGCTGCCGCTGTAGGTTGCGCTGTTTTCAGCCGCTGAACGGCGGTACTCGAGTCCTGCAACCAGCGTATTCGTATCGGAAAGGACAAAATTCTGCTGTCCCTCCACAGCCCAGTCAACGGACTTCATATCGCCAGCCGTGGCATAGGGGCCATAACCAATGGAACTGTACCGGTAGTAATTACGATAGGCCCGGAGGAAACCGCTGTTTTTCTGGTTTCGATTCCAATCATAGGTCAGGCCTACATTATTTGTAACTTTACCCAAATCATACCAGTTCATGCTCCCCAGGAAATTCGGGTTGATTCCATCCAAATTGGAATAATCATAGGCCAGCGTCAGGCCCTCAGCATCTGTAAAATCCTGTGTCAACTTCAGGGACAGGCGATCCTGGGTATAGTTTGAAGCATAATTCCATTGCTTCATGTTCCCATCCGCGTCCTTATATTTCATATGGGAAACTTTTTCCCGTCCGGCACCCATTACAATACCGGTCTTGCCCACCTTGTCCGTGAAGTCGACACCCCACTGCTGGCTGCCCCAGGAGCCATAACCGGCATGAACCTTGCCAGAAGCCTTTTCCGGTGTCTTGGTAATGATATTGATGACACCACCAACCGCATCAGCACCGTAAACCGTCGAGGCCCCACCCTTGATAATCTCCACATGATCGATCATCTCAACAGGAGGCAGCGTGTTGGCATCAAACGTCGCCTTACCAAAATTCTGACCCATGCCACCATTGACCCGGCGCCCGTCAACAAGCATGAGGACGCGATCGTCCCCATTCAAAAGGATATGCTGCTCAAGAGCTCCCGCGCCGCTTCGCATTACGCGCACACCGGGCACATTCTCCAAGGCATCGGCCACACTGCGGCTGTTCCAGTCCTCGATCTGTTGAGCCGTCACAATGCTCACATTGGCCGGTGTATCCACTTTCCTGTTAGGAATCCGGTTGGCCGTAATGACAATATCCTGTACCCCTTCATTGTCCTCGGCAGCCTCCGCCGCCATTCCGGTCAGGGGGCCTCCCATCAGGAGCAAACCCAATACTCCGGCAGTGACTTTCTTTTTCCCAAAATCCAGCATAAACGATCTCCTCTCATTCCAGGTCAGGAAGTTCCCGTTCAATACCCCGAAGGAATTCCTCAACAATATGCTTGAAGCACAACCTATTGTACTACAAGGTCATGTCAAATACAATATATAGAATTATTTCTTTGAAGTCCTGCTTTGAAGCAGCTCTTGCCAGGGGGCTGCCAGGACAAAAAATCACCAGCGGGACGGCTGAAGCAGGGCCCGCTGGTGGAGTATTCCGTTTCTTCACTTAGAGGAACATTCAATATATTGTTTGGTCACGTACTTTGACGTAAATGCCCGCATGGTCGAGAAGTAGCCCAGACGGAGCCTGATGACATCACCTACATGGTATGTTTCCCTGCTGTCCGTCACATCGATCATCAAATGGTCCGAGCTGGCACCCAGCAGGTAGATGTCCGGATCGACAGTCGCCGTGGTTTCCACGTCAAAATCCTGTTTTCCCAGGGCACAGATGGCTTTCAGCCGGTGCGGGCCGCGGTCAATAAATTCCGGTTTCTTTCCATAGGAGTCAACTCCGACGGTTCCCCAGGGAAGGGATGGTTTATACTTCAATTCAACAATTTCACAATCCAGCATAAACACATCATTATAAGTTCCCGGCAGGTAGGTATAATGGGATCTCTCCCTGCCGAAGAGGACCGATTCCCCGAGCCGGAGGGTATTCACGCCCTTCGGGATTCCATTGTGCAGCATCAGGTAAATGGCCGCTGAGTTCCCACCGCTGATGACAGGAATTTCGTGACCCACGGCATTGGCAACCCGGTCACGGATCTTTACCAGCTGGGACAGCTTTTCCGTATCATATTGAATAAAGGAAAAACAGGTCAGATTGACACCTACGCCGTACATATCCACATGGGGCAGGGATTCCACTTCCCGGGAAACCGCAACCAGTTCATCATAATCAACATAGCCTTCACGGATATCCCCCAAATCCGCCATCAGGATAATCTTATGACGGCGTCCCTGGCGCCCTGCTTCCTCGTCAATGGCGCGGATGACGGCGATTTCCGAATTGAGGGACGCGTCCGCATACTGCACAAGATCCGGGACCTCCGAGAGCATGGGAGGCCGGATCAACCACTTTTCAGCGGGCAGGTCCTTCAGGTTTTTGAGATTGGCCACCCGCGAATCGCAGAGAATCTTAATCCCGCCATCGGTAAGCACTTTCGCAATTTGGGGATCCGCTCCGAACACTTTTGTGACGGCAGTGATTTCAATCCCATGGGAAGCGCAGAGTTCCCGCATGACACGCACATTTTCCCTCAAATGAGGCAGATTCACAGTCAAAAGAGGATACATCATTATCCCTCCCTTTCTCCGGGCTAAAAAACGGCAGTCCTGCCATGTGCTGCAGGACCACCGTTTTCCATATCATCAGGTGAGAACTTTTTAATTCCAGAAATCCACTTTCCCCTGCAGGCCAACCGTCGAAGCCTTGAATACAGGATTCTTGCCTTCCGCTTTTTGTGCGCAGTAATCATCCAGGCACTTAATGGAGCAGGTGTGCAGCATCAGGATCGAAGGAATGTTGATAATGGCCATAACACCCATCAGGACGTCGGCCAGGTTCCATACAAAGTCAAGGCTCAATACAGCCCCGAAGAAAATGATCAGGGAAGCGACAATGCGGAACCGGAACATGAACTGCTTGCTGGGAATCCTCTTCAGGAGGTAAATCAGCAGGTTATCAACATAGTAGAAGTTGCCCAGGAGGGTCGTAAAGGCAAACAGGACCATCGAAATGGTGATGAAGATTGGTCCGAAACTGCCCAGCGTGGCCTGTACGGAAGCCTGAACGTAAGGGGCACCGGCCATCTTGGGATCAGGAACGATTCCGGAGCAGAGGCACATCATGGCCGTGCAGGTGCAGAGCAGCAGGGTATCGATAAATACGGAGAGCATCTGTACCAGACCCTGCTTGACCGGATGGCTGACATCCGCAGCAGCCGCCGCGTTCGGTGCAGAACCGACACCCGCTTCATTGGAGAACAGTCCGCGTTTGATACCGTACATCACGCAGGAACCGGAGAATCCGGCAAAAATAGCCTTTGTATCAAAAGCTTCCGTAAAGATCCGACCCAGGACACCAGGGAGCAGGGAAAGGTGCGTAAGGGTGATGTATAAAGCAACGATCACATACAAGCAGCCCATGATCGGCACAAGGGTGGAAGTAGCAGCCACAATACGTTTGCCGCCGCCCATCAGGCAGTAGCCCACCGTGATGGCCAGGATTGCACCGATAATGACCGGCGTCGTTGAAGGGTTATAGAAACTGTAAACGCTGAACGTTGACTGCAGGTTGTAGGAAGCCAGCATATTGAAACCGCCGGCATAGGTAAAGAGCATACTCAGGGCAAAAGCCGTGGCTATGGCCGGGCTCTTCAGCCCCTGTTCGATATAATAGGCAGGACCGCCGTAGCTGCCGCCTTCCGGATCCCGCTTCTTGTAGATCTGGGCCAGGGTACTTTCAATAAAAGCAGAGCCGCCGCCGATCAGGGCAATCAGCCACATCCAAAATACAGCGCCATAGCCGCCCAGGCAGATAGCCGTAGAAACACCGACAATGTTACCGGTCCCGACGCGGGAAGCCGTGGAGACCATCAATGCCTGAAAAGAAGAAATACTGCCCTTTGTTGTCGGTTTTTCCATTACGACCTTGAGGGATTCCCCGAAAAGACGAAGCTGGACAAACTTGGTGGCAATGGTGAAGTAAAGACCACCGCCTAACAGAATGAAAATCAACAGTTTACTGTACATAAAACCACTGATGGCATTGACAATATCATTTGCAAGATTCATAGATAACTCCCTCCTTCTCTGCTGCACGCCATCTTTGTTTTCCGCAATTCATTTTTCAACGGGAATCCTTATATAAAATGATGATACCTGTTTTCCTGCCCCGCCTGGTCATAAAACCAGGCTCCCCTTCTTTTCATGCGTTTCCCGCAAGTTTTCCAGAACTGGCAGGACCGCAGGGGATACAAAAAAATGACCTGAGAAAAAACGCCAAAAATTGATTGATGAACGATGCAGAAACAAAAAACAGACACTCTGCCGGACAGTCGTTTTATGTCCCACAGAGTTATCCGGCCATGTCTTTATGAAAACGGCTGCCCCCTTTCCTCATTTGTTTTTTAAGAAAAGACATGTATTGCAACTTTCTAATTAATTATATCACTGCCATTTTAGAGCTGTAAAGTTCCTATTTGATGAGTCGCCAAGATGATTCATGTCTGAAAATGGGCCCGTTTCAGGCCTTCCAGGGAAGAAAAAGGGATTGGCCGCTTTTTCCAGAATGACCTGCATTGAAAAAGCCAAAGGAAAAATGGCATCAGGAAACAGAAAACCTTCCCTATGGTCATGGGAAGGTTTGCTTTCCATAACCATAGGGAAGGTAAGATCTTTTGAATCCGGATCTGGAAGAAGGCAGCCGGCCACGCTGCTTCAATACCGTACCCTTACCAGGCACAACCCTCCTGCCGGAGCAGCCATGCCTGCCTTTTTCCGGTTCTTTTCATCCATAACCCGCTTAAAATCATCGACGGTCCATTTCCCCAACCCGACCTTGACTAGGCATCCTACAAGATTCCGCACCATCCGGTACAGGAACCCATCCCCCGTAATGGTGAAGATATATGCATCCCCGCAGGTGGTCCAACGCGCTTCCGTCATGGTCCTTACCGGGGACGTCTCCTCACTGCCGTGATTGCGGAAGGAAGTAAAATCATGGGTTCCCAGAAGCAGGGCCGCCGCCCGGTTCATGGCTTCCACATCAAGAGGCTCCCGGATTTGCCAGGTATAATTCCGCATGCACGGATTGGGAAGCGGGGAATAAAGGACATGGTATTGATAGGTTTTTTCCACGGCATCAAAACGGGCATGAAACCCTTCCGGTGCAAATTCCGCTTCCCGTATGGCCACGTCCTCCGGAAGGACGGGCTGCAGGGCGCGGCGGTAATTTTCAGGCGGGATGGGAGAACTCGTTTCGAAGGAAATGACCTGTCCCAGGGCATGGACACCGGCATCGGTCCGCCCGGCCGCCTTGATCAGGATTGGTTCCTTCAGGACTTTCGTCAGTGCCGATTCCAGGACCTGTTGAACGCCTACACCCCGCTTCTGCCGCTGGAATCCCTGATAGTGGGTGCCATCATAGGCTACCACTGCCTTAATTGTTCGTTTTGTCATGCCGGCATACCCCAACGCAGGAAAACAAGGACCGCAAAAAGCAGCACCAGAATAAAAGCGGCCGCGCCGTCCCGTTTTTGATATACCAGTTCATGCATCCGGGTCCGCCCTTCGCCGCCGTGATAGCAGCGGGCCTCCATGGCAAGGGCCAGCTCGTCGGCCCGGCGGAAGGAAGAAATAAAAAGCGGAATCAGGATGGGCAGCAGGTTCTTAGCCCGCTGCACGATATTTCCCGACGAAAAATCGGCCCCCCGGGACATCTGTGCCTTCATGATGCGGTCCGTTTCCTCCAGCAGCGTCGGAATGAAACGCAAGGCAATGGTCATCATCATCGCCAGTTCATGGGCCGGCACACCGACCCTTTTGAAGGGGCGCAGCAGGCTTTCAATCCCGTCGGTCAATACAATCGGGGACGTCGTAAACGTCATCAGGGACGATACGAGAAGGAGCAGCACCAGGCGAAGGGACATTTTGATGCCCATGATAATTCCTTCCTTGGTAATCGTAAAGACCTTCCAATGCCACAGCACTTCCCCTGGATCCGTAAAGAAATGCAGGACAAGGGTCAGGAGAATGATGATCCACAGGGGCTTGATGGATTTCAACAAAAGTCCCGGCGGAAGTTTTGCCAGGGCCGTCGCCGCAATAAGAAAGGCAATGAGGAGCCCGTAGCTGAGAGGGCTGTTTGCCAGGAAGACCATGACCATATAAAACAGGACGCCCAGGATCTTCGTGCGCGGGTCCAGATGATGGACAACGGACTCGCCAGGGTAGTATTGGCCTAATGTAATCTCTGTCAGCATGCCTTCCACCCCTTTGCACGTTCAATGGCCCTGATGAGTTCGGCCTCGGTCAGGGGCGTTCCCTTGAGAGAAAGTCCCTGCTGGCGCAGTTCATCGGCCAGCTTGACACTTTCCGGTACATCCATGGAGAGCTTCTCCAGGGTTTCCCGGTCGTGTGTGAAAATATCCCGCGCCGGTCCGTCCAGATGCAGTTTCCCGCCGCTCATGACCAGCAGGCGGTCGGCATATTGGGCAGCTTCTTCCATGGAATGGGTGATCAGGATGACCCCCATCTGCCGTTTATGGAAGATCTTCATAAGCTGGGAAAAAATATTGTCCCGACTGACCGGATCCAAACCGGCACTGGGCTCATCCATGATCAGATAATCCGGCTCCATGGCCACGACGCCGGCAATGGCGACGCGGCGCATCTGCCCTCCGGACAGCTGGAAGGGAGAGCGGCTGGCAAAGACATCGTAATCCAGATCAACAAAGGCCATTGCGCTGCGGACCGCTGCGTCGACCTCCTCCGGGCTCTTTCCCTGATTGCGGGGGCCAAAGGCAATATCCTCATAAATGGTTTCGGCAAACAGCTGATGCTCCGGGTACTGGAATACCATCCCCACCTTGCCGCGGGCCTCTTTGGCTGCCCGGTCCTTTCCCTTCAGGTCAACCCCGTCCACACGGACACAGCCCTCATCCGGATGCAGCAGTCCATTCAGGTGTTCGGCCAGGGTTGATTTACCGCTGCCGGTATGGCCAATCAGCGCCACAAATTCCCCCTTATCCACACGAAAGCTCACATCTTCCAGGGCCTTGTTTTCGAGGCTGGTGTGAGCCATATAGGTGTAGGAGATATGATCTACTTCGATGGACATAATGCCTGACACAACTCCTCATGCGTAAGAATAGGCGGCAGCTTGTGCCCTCCCTTCTGAAGGGCATTGGCGACTTCCGCTGCCAGGGGACATTCCAGTCCCAGCTTCCGGATCCGATCGACCTGGGTAAAGACCTCTTTCGGGGTTCCCTCCATTTCAATATGACCTTGATTCATGGCAATGATCCGGTCAGCCAGAATCGCTTCTTCCATCTTGTGGGTAATATAGATGATGGTAATCTGTTTTTCCTTATTCAGCTTCAGGACCGTCTCAACGATGTCCTTGCGCCCCTTCGGGTCAAGCATGGCCGTCGGCTCATCAAAGACAATGCATTTCGGTTCCAGGGCGAGGACCCCGGCAATGGCAATGCGCTGTTTCTGGCCTCCGGAAAGACGATGGGGAGCGTGCTTTGCATAGGCCGTCATCCCTACCGTTTCCAGGGCTGCCTCCACGCGGGGGCGGATTTCCGGCCCGGGGACGCCTATGTTTTCCAGCCCGAAAGCCACATCCTCTTCCACAATGGCTGCCACGATCTGGTTATCGGGGTTCTGGAATACCATTCCCACGGTCTGCCTTACAGGCCACAAGTTGGCTTCCACCGATGTGTCCAGTCCGCCGACAAGGCATTTTCCCTCCGTCGGCGTCAAAAGTGCATTGAAATGACGCGCCAGCGTTGATTTGCCGCTGCCGTTCGTGCCGATGATGGCGATAAATTCACCGGGCATGATGGACAGATTGATGTCCTTCAGCGCGGTCATTTCCTGATTCTGCCCGTCCACATAGGTATGGGACAGGTGCCTGGCTTCTATAATAGGTTCCATAATTTCCTCCGTGAACTTTTATTATATATTGGTTTACCCATAAGCGTCAAATAAAGACCGGTCCCCCACCTGGGCCGGAAACGAGGCATGCTTTCCCTGCATGGTCAGGCATACGAAGGAAGTATTTGTCATTTTCCCCTCCTTTCTTTATGCTGTTCCCAGGAGGTGGAATCGACATGAAAAAAACAACTTTTATACAGCCGTCCTGACTTCAATCATGGCTGGCGCCTTCATGGCGCTGGGTACAATCCCCGTGCTGACTGCAAAGGCGGATCCGGGACCTGCCAGGGCCCCGACTGAAACGATCCGTCCTGCTTCCCTTTCCCTAAAATGGGATAAGACCTTTCCGGAAGACCACCGGGTTGTCCATAAAAAAGTCACCTTCCACAACCGTTTTGGTATTACCCTGGTCGGTGATCTCTATACCCCCAGAAATGAATCGGAGAATCAATATGCTGCCATTGCCATCGCCGGCCCCTATGGTGCGGTCAAGGAACAGGTTTCCGGCCGCTACGCCCAGGAACTGGCTGCCCGCGGCTTCATGACCCTGGCCTTTGACCCTTCCTTTACCGGTGAAAGCGCCGGGCAGCCCCGTAATACCACTTCCCCGGGAATCAACACGGAGGATTTTTCGGCAGCGGTGGATTACCTTTCCACCCGTGACAACGTGGACCCAAAAAAGATTGGCATCCTCGGGATCTGCGGCTGGGGTGGCTTTGCCCTGAACGCGGCCGCTAATGACACCCGGATCAGGGCCACTGTGACATCCACGATGTACGACATGAGTCGGGTCATTGCCAACGGCTATTTTGATTATGAAAAGGACGAGGCCACACTGAAAAAGGAACGCATGGCTGCCCGCAAGGCCGTCAGTGAGCAACGGACCGAAGATTACCGGACCGGCACCTATAAAATGACCGGCGGTGTACCGGAAAAAGTAACCGGTGATACGCCCTGGTTTGTAAAAGATTACCACGACTATTACCAGACCCGGCTGGGATACAGTCCCCGCTCCTTCGGCTCCACCACGGGTGCCACGTACAGTTCCCTGCAGGCCTTTATGAATATGCCGCTGCTGGCCCGGGCCGATGAAATTGAAACGCCCGTACTCATGATCCATGGTGAAAAGGCCCATTCCCGCTACTTCAGTGAGGACGCCTTCAGGAAACTGAAGGGGACCAATAAGGAACTGGTCATCATTCCCGGAGCGGTCCATACCGACCTGTACTACAAAATGGATGTCATTCCCTTTGACAGGATTACCCGGTTCTATCGGACAAATTCTCAGCTAAAAACCAAAAAGGGCTGCCAATGGCAGTCCTTTTTTGCATGATGGACGTTCTGTTCCGCAACGTGACAGGGTCAGGAAAAAAGATGGGAAAGCGGTGGACCGGGTCCTATGCAACCGGGGGAACCGGTTCCGTATAGGACAGACAAACCGTCCCTGATTCCCTGTCCGCCAGCCGCGAAAAGGGCCGCCGCATTATCTGCGGCGGCCCCTTTGCGTGCCTTTTCTTATTTTTTCATACGGAAACAGAAGGTGCAATGACCATCCTTATACATGATGTGATCATGGATGCATTCCATCTGATCGTTGTACCCTTTGACAATGGCCGGGTCGATATTTTCACAGTAGATGCGTCCATATTTATCCTCGCCGGCTTTCATCCAGGTTTCAGCAAAGACACAGCGGGTAAAATCCTGAGTGATTGCATCCTTGCCATACTGGGTATCGTAACCAAAGAGTTCGCTCCGTTCCATATCATAACTGGGCAGGTAGGCTTCCAGGTCGTTCTTATTCCCGTTTTTGGCGGCCCGGTTGGCCATATCCTTGCCACGGGCAATCCCCCAGTCAATGACGCTCTGTTTCAGCACGGCCAGCCCTTTTTCGCCAAACTCCTTCTCCAGGTTTTTAGCCAGAATGGAGAAAAAACGGGCAAACAGCACAAACATGGAAACAGGTTCTTCCAATTTCAGCGGCTTTATTTTCAATCCCCCCTTTGTTTTTATGCGCCGGCCATCCAGGTTTACTTACCGGCTTTCAGGCGGTGTTCTGCAACGCCATTCAGGAAGTACAGGGCTGCCCAGCATCCGACATGGGCCGCTGGCTGCAGGGTCAGCGTATCCGGATAGATTTCAACGAAATCCAGGGAAGAAGCCCCTGCCAGACCGGCTTCATGGACCATCATCATCAGCTCAAAGCTGGTCAGGCCGCACATATCCTGAGGTCCCTGGGGCATAAAGGCAGCATCCAGGCTGTCCGCGCAGATGGTAACGTACATGACGTCCGTATCCTTGGAAGCGACCGCAATGGCTTTTTTGATGGCTGCTTCCCAGCCATTCTTCTTGACCTCCATGCAGGGAATGACGGTAGCGCCATATTTCTTGGCATTCTGCCGTTCTTCCTTATGGTTTCTGGGCCCGCGGATGCCAATGTGAACAATCTTGGTCGGATCCATGTTCGGATCGTTGTACAGGCGATAGAAAGGAGAGCAGCGGGACAGTTCATCGTCACCGAAATGGGAATAGTTATCCAGATGGGCATCAAAGTGGAGTACACCGACACGTTTCGGATGGCGTTTGGCCATTTCGCTGATCAGCGGATATGCAATGCCATGGTCCCCACCAAAGACAATGGGAACCGCTCCGGCGTCGACAATGTCGCCATAGCACTTACAGATCTGTTCAAAAGTAAAATCATAGTTACCGTTTTGGACAGCGCAGTCGCCATAGTCGCCGGCTTTCAGGACATCAAAGCAGTCCAGGTCAAAGTCAGGCAGATACCCCGTATACCGAATGGAAGCGGAGCGAATGGCTTTAGGACCGTCCGTGCAGGAGGAATAGCCGCCGATGGTGCAGCCGCCTTCCCAGGGCACACCAAGGATTGCCACATCAAGGTCCTTCAGTTCTTCCTTCTTTTCAACCACGGAAAGATTCAGAAAAGAAGGAACCCCGCTGTAGATATTGGTGGGCAGGAAATTCGGATCATAGATACAAGGTTTGCTTTCTTTCATGTCGCACATCTCCTTTATAATGTAACAAAGTTCATTGATGACAGATGATATCCATAGGGAAAGCGACGATTCAGGGAATCATCGCTTTCTT
Source organism: uncultured Acidaminococcus sp. (assembly GCA_902796945.1). Classification (GTDB taxonomy): domain Bacteria; phylum Bacillota; class Negativicutes; order Acidaminococcales; family Acidaminococcaceae; genus Acidaminococcus. The sequence goes on along the minus strand of CADBQR010000040.1, from coordinate 9,399 downwards.
TTTCCATCAGAACAGGCTGATAACGCTGCTGATGCCAAGGATCAGGGAAATAATGAAAATGGCAAATCCCAGGATCCGTTCCAGTGTGCTGTTGACATAGGGTCCCATGACACGCTTATGGTTCGTCAGGTAAATGGTCACACCGACGACGACAGGAAGCACGATACCATTGACGCCCTGTGCTGCCATAATGAGGGCAATGGGGTTGAAGCCATAGCCGGCAATGATAATGCCCGTAATCAGGACGAGGAAGTTCGTAATGGTGTAGCGTTTATCGCTGCGGTCCGTCTTCCAGTTGAAGAGGCCGGCCAGAACATAGGACACGCCCATCGGGGAACATACGGCGCTGGAAATACCGGCTGCTACCAGACCGACAGCCATAAAGGGCTGGGCATACTGTCCCAGCGTCGGTTCCAGCTGAACGGCCATATCCATGGCATTGCGAACCGGCATGCCGCGCATAACCGTAGCAGAAGTGACCATGATGGACCCCGTAACGATACCGCCGATGATCATGGGAATATTGGTACCGAACCGGCAGAGCGGCAGTTCTTCCGGAGAATGCCAGGTGCGTTTTGCAGAAGCGGCATGGAGGAAGAAATTATACGGCACGACCGTCGTCCCAATCAGGGAAAGGCAGGTCATGAGACCGCCATTCGGTACATGGGGAATGCAGCCTTGCAGGAGTTCGCCCAGGTTCGGGCGGACAGCAAACATCGTTACCAGGAAAACAACGGCCATGATGATGACGCAGATGCCCAGGAGCTTTTCCAGGTACTTGACGGCATCACCGGCGAAGTTCAGGATCAACAGAATGCAGAAGCCCCAAATAGGAGCAATGACGCGGGTCGAAATACCCGTCAGGGCACTGATGCCGATTGCCGTCCCTGTCAGGTCGCCACTCATATAAGCAAAGCCGCCGATGGTAATAGCCACAGCGACCAGCCCGCACAGCAGGTTTCGCAGCATCGGACGGTCCTCGAAATCCTTGACCAGGTTTTCTGCCAGCCCCATCTGCGTAATGATGCCCAGCCTTGCCGACATGCCCTGCATGACAATAACAGCGATGACCGAGAAAATGACGCACCAGAACAGCATGAAGCCGTATTCAGCACCGGCCTTGGTCGAACTGGTTACCGTGCCCGGTCCAATGAAAGAACCGACAATCAGGAAGCCCGGTCCCAGGGAACGAAGCTTCTCACCCCACGTAAACTGTCTCTCCGCCTTCTTTTCTACTTCTGACATTGTAACTCTCCCCCTTTGGTTCTTTGGCATTTTCTGGTAGGATTCGGTTTTAAGTTGTTACATTGTCGTTTTTTATGTTATAATATCGTTGATACGATAGTTATAACAATACCATGAATATTTGTCAAGAAAAATATTTTATTTTACGATAGATTATGAACATCTGTCATTACAGAAAGGACAATTTATGAAAATTCCCAAGTTCAAACCCATTCAATCCGTCCAGAGGGCGATTGATATCCTGGACTGCTTTGAAAGCGTCCGCCCCGCCCTGACACTGGCTGAAATCAGTGAGAAAACAGGACTGAACATCAACACGACACGGGGAATTGTCAACACGCTGATGGCAAACAACCTGCTCATCCGCGACCCGGAAACCATGACCTACTCCCTGGGCATGTACTTTCTCGGTAAGTCCGAAATGATCCGCAACAATATTGACGGCTATGTGACCCTCTTCAAGCCCATTGTCGATGGCATCGCGGAGCGGTATCATTTTGCCTCCAGCCTGCAGCTCGTCAACATGAACCAGGTATTCAGTATTTACTGTGCCTACCCCACCAACCGGGGATACTATATTGTCCTGTCCGAATTCACCAGCCTGCCCAAGCATGCCACCAGTTCCGGCAAACTGCTGCTCCTCGATGAATACCGGCGAAAAGGGGAAGCTGCCCTGACAGACATCCAATTCAAGATCTTTACGGAAAACTCCCTGAAATCCAAGGAAGAGCTTATCAGGGAACTCAGGCGGGTCGAACGCAACGGCTACGCCACGGAAGAGGAAGAATACGCCAACGACGTGGGCAGCGTGGCCGTCCCCATTTATGATTCGGATGGGCGTCTGGCCCTGACCATCAGCGCCACAGCCTTTGAAAAGGATCTGACAAAGGCCATGGCCGCATTGACAAAGGACCTGAAGAAAGCCGTGCTGTACTGGCAAGCGTCCCAGCAGAAAGGATAAGGATAATCATGGATACAACGCTGTTCAGTTTATGGAAATCAATCTTTACGACGCTCGCCTCTTATGGAAACCAGGGGACCAGGGGAATGGAGCGCCTTTCCTGGTCGGAGGAATTCATGAAGGCCCAGCATACCTTGATGGAAATGACACAGAAGGAAGGGCTGGCTTCCGAAATTGACGCTATGGGAAACCTGTGGGTGACGCTTGAGGGAACGGATAAAAGCCTGCCTCCCCTTTATATCGGTTCCCACGTTGACACCGTGCCTTCCGGCGGAGCCTTTGACGGCGCCCTTGGCATCACGTCGGCCCTGGCCATCCTGATCCATTGGAAACGGACCGGATTTGCGCCCAGGCGGACGGTCCATGCCATCGGGTTTGCCGAGGAAGAAGGAACCCGCTTCGGCCTGTGCTGCTTAGGAAGCCAGGCTATTTCCGGCGAACTGAAGGACCGGGATCCCGAAAGCATCCAAAAAGGCGGCAAATCCCTCGCCCAATGGCTCCGGGAAGCCGGTCTGAGCGGTAATCCCTTCCAGCCACGCCTGGACGCAAAGGGGGCGTTCCTGGAATTCCACATCGAACAGGGCGGCACGCTGGAAGCGGATGGCCTTCCTCTGGGAATTGTTTCTGCCATTGTTGGCATCGACCGCTTCATTGTGACCGTAACAGGACAGGCCAATCACGCGGGAACAACGGAAATGAAACTGCGCCATGACGCCCTGGCGGCTGCTTCCGACAGCATCGTGGCCTTGTATAAGCGGGCCCTTGCCCATAATCGCAAATACGTCGCCACAGTCGGAGAGCTGACCGTAACACCGGGAGCAGCCAACGTCATTCCCGGCAAGGTTGTTTTCACGTTGGAACTGCGCAGTGAAACCCTGGCCACCATGGAAGCCGCCATGGCAGCCTTCCGCCAGGAAATGGGGCGCGTTGAAAAAACCTATGGCGTCAGTGCTTCGATTGAAAAACTGGACCGCATCGACCCGGTACCCATGAATGACCACCTGATGGAGATTTTCGAAAAAGCGGCCGAAAAAGAGCAGGTTCCCTATGAAAAGATGCCCAGCTGGGCCGGGCATGACGCCATGATCATGGGGCGGCACCTGCCAACGGCAATGCTCTTTGTCCCCAGCATTGGCGGCATCAGCCACAGTCCGAAGGAGTCCACGGATGATGACGCCATCAAAAAAGCGCTTTCCGTTCTGGAAAGCGCGATGAGGAGCCTCGGAGAAGGGGCATAGATTCCCCGGAACCGGGCATGAAGAAAGGGGTTTCCGCAGAAAACGCGGGAACCCCTTCTTTTTCAGGATCCTGAAACGGTCCGTCGCCCTTACAGGATTCAAGCTTACAGCACACCGGGTGGCAGCTGCATGCCAACACCAGGACCAATGGGCAGGCCCAGGGTTTCCCAGATGATCAGGAAGATAATCCAGGCAATCTGCAGGACCACCGCAATGGGGATCATATTGGAGATCAGCGTACCAATAGCAATGTCAGGCATATACTTTTCCTGAGCCACACTGAGAATCATCCAGATATACGGGCTCATCGGGGTAAAGCAGTTCCCCGGGGAGTCGCCAAGACGATAAATCAGCTGGGTAAAACCGGGGTGATAACCAAGCAGCATGAACATGGGGACGAAAATAGGTGCCAGAATGGCCCACTTGGCGGACCCGGACGATACAAAGATGTTGATGAACGCCGTAATGAGGATAAAGGCAATGCACATCGGCAGACCGGTAAATCCGATTCCCCGCAGGAAATCCGCACCGGAAATCGCCATCAACGTGCCCAGATGGGTCCAGTTGAACAGGGACTGGAACTGCCCGCAGAAGAAGCAGAACACGACATATGCGCCCATTCCGCTCATCTGCTTGACCATGGCCTTGTTGACATCACGGATATTCTTGAAAGCGCCCGTCGTGTACCCATAGGTAAGACCGGCAATACTGAACATGAAGAACAGGATTGGAATCAGGCCCTTCAGCAGGAGAGAGCCAACGAGGGTATGACCATCCTTGGAAAGGATTCCCGTAAAGAAGCCGACTGCCAGGACAATGACATAAAGCACGACAGCCAGTCCAGCCCGATGGAGTCCCTTGATTTCGAGAGGCGTGACTTCTTCGATGGTCCCTTCCGTTTCCTTGCTTTCATAGACAGGGAACCGGGGTTCCACAATTTTTACGGAAACGAGGCCGATGACCAGGGAGCACAGGAAGGTAGACGCAATCATGAAATACCAGTTGCAGGTAACATCGACGACAAAGGCACCCGGTTTTCCGAGGAACGCATCCACCGCCTGGTTCGTAAGGCCCTGAAGCAGGGAGTCCGTACCGGCAATCATGAGGTTTGCCGTGAACCCGGCCTGGGCGCCGGCATAACCGACAATCATGCCAACGACAGGATGTTTCTTGACGCCAATATAGACCAGTGCCGCCAGGGGCGGAATAACAACCATGGCCGTATCGGAGGCAATGTTGCCAACCGTACCGACAAAGGCGATCAGGAAGGGAACAATATTAGGAGGCACATTCTTCATGCTGCGGCGCAGCATGGCCACCAGCATGCCCGATTCTTCGCAGAACCCGATGGCCATGGTCATGGTGATAACGAGGCCCAAGGGGGCAAATCCGGTGAAGTTCTTGACCATGCTGGTCAGGAACCACTGTACGCCGGCCTTTGTGAAGAGGTTCTGGGAGTAGACCATCTTCTTCGTGGCCGGGTTCATCAGACCGAATCCGGAATTCGTGAAGAAAAAGCCAATTACCGCGACAATCATGAATAAAATACAGAATAAGATGGCGGGAGGCGGTAATTTGTTGCACACACGCTCAATCGCGTTCAGAAATCGGTCCACCCATGACTGATTTCTTTCATTTGTACCTGTCATAATGATTTCCTCCTTTAAAAAGTTCTTGTGATCCCATATATGATATTACCTTACAGGTGGATCGCCATAAGAAAGCGTTTTTTCAGAATTTTCAAACCTCATTCCTATTTTACCATTTCTTTTCTTCCCCTGCCAACAAAAAATCAGGCGGCCATGCTATAATAAATCCGTATCAATCGATTCTGGACAGGAAATGGAGCGAGGAAGCATGGACGAAGTCTTTATTCATATTCTGCCGGGTTTTACGGCCTGGAAACTTCATACCCCCAAACAGTACCTGCTTTTTTTGCTGCTTGCCGCCACGGGTATTTTTGTTTTTCGCTTCATCATCAAGCGAATGAAAAGCAGCCGCACGCCGGAAAAAGCAGCGGAGCGGGTCCGGAAAATGCTTTGGAAAAGCTCCGGCAAACAAGTCTACTTCTTTACGGCCAAAGAAGGAATGCCGTCGTATGGCGATTTGATTGCCGTCCTGCCGACCGGGATCCTGCTGCTAAAGATCTACCATAAAGGGTACCGCATTCACGGCCACCTGAACGAATCCACATGGCGGATCAGCGATAATGCATCCAGTGAAATCGTGCCTAACCCGCTGCGGGAACTGGAACCCGCTGCGGAAGAACTGAAAAGGGCGCTGGACAGAGCAGGCTGCCCTTCCTTCCCCATTCATTTCAAGGCGGTCTTTGCCGATAACTACGCGGAACCGACCTTTTATACAGAAGAAGAAGTGCTTCCCTTTGTCACGACCACAGCCGAATTAGAGAAAGAGACACGGAAGGAAATGAAGAAACAGGCCGAAAAGCAGATTTTCACTTCGGTCAAGCGGGCCTGCCGGGATGTCCTGATTCCCGATGACAGGATTCCCTGAAATAAGAAACCAGGTTCTCCCCTTTCCAAGAAAGGGGAGACTTTTTGTTTTTTCTTCCGTCGTACGCCTCGTAACCCCTCATTTGGCCTTTTACGATGAAGATTGTGCAATAATAAATTGAACAAATTTTATCTTTTCAGTTTAATTGTTCATATATTGCACGTTTTTATTTATACATCAATTACCGAATGATGTCAATAGAATTGTCCAACTATAACAAAGAAATCGCTGATGTTTTGTATTGAGTGGACAATTGTACATTTAACGTGGAAACGTGAAAAATACCTGTAAAAAAATATACAAAAAGGAAATAGGAAAAACAAGGAACCCGCTTTTCACAGCCTGCATTTTGCCTTTTTGCTCCAGAACAATTTGGCTACAAAAGAGGGACTTCCGATTCCTGCGAATCGAAAGCCCTTCTTTTTCTCAAGATCCTGTTTTTTTACAGCCTTTCCATTGACGGGCTGCGGACACCGGCCTGTCGTCACACGAAAGAAGCCGCCTTTTGCATTTTACGATAACCTCTTTTGGAGGTTACTCCACGTCCAATTTGACCAGCAGCTCCAGATTGGCTCTTTCACAGTCGTTGAATACACTGCTGTCAAATTCGTCAGCCGGGACGGTGGGCAGATACCAGAGCTGCCCGAGGAAATAGTTCCGCAGATCGTCATCCCGGAAAACATAGCCGTGCCGCGCATAGATTTCATTTCGGGCGAGATTGATGATAAGCGGCGGTACGCCGGCAAAAGTGTCAGCGTCGTAAACTTTCTGGTCCGTCTTGAATAAGGGGCGCAGGGTGCCGGACGTGTCAAGGATTCCCTGCTGCTCCCGGAAAGTAACGACTTTCCCGACAAAGGGGCACTGCTCATAATAGTCGCGTCTTTTATTGGTTTCTTCGATGATCTGTGCCTCCGTCCACCCTTTTTCATACTGCCGGAGCTCCGACCACGCAGCCGCGGCACTGACAACCTGGCACCGTCCGCCTGCGATTCCTGCGCAAAGTACCAGCACGGCACAAAGCAAGTGAATCAATGAAGCCCGTATTCGTAACTCTCTGTCCATAGCAGCTTCCTTTCTTTCCTTGGTTTTGGCTTTCAGAAACAGGGGCTGCCTGCTGTGACGGGCCCCTGTTTATCGCTTCCTTTCTCAAATTTCCGTTGCATAGCTGATTGCACAGATCACACCGTTTTTGACCAGGAAAGATAACGCACGGACACCGTACTCATCGGTATAATTACAGACGGTTCCGCCCTCTTCACTTTGCACGGAGTCTGCCGGTCCATAGGTGTTTTCCAATACCTCCTTGCGCATCCCGACCCTGACTCCGTCCGGGGTCGCCCATCCATTATTGGCCGTAACAGTAGCGCTACGGGTTTTGGCACGTGCTTCCTCACCTTCACCGAAGATGGCATTCACCGTGACCGTCGATCCGTAGTGATACGTGGCCCTTGTCAGGTTGTTGAAAAAAGGCTTATGAGTGACTTCACCGGGTTCACCGTAGACTTCTTTCATATAACCGACGGAGGTAGAGGGGGTCAGTGCCCCGACCCCGATGCGGCTGGTGTCAATCCTGGCTTCTGCCGTCCCTGTCAGCAGCAGAAACGTAGCAAAAACAACCATAAGCGGAGCGGTGAAACGATATTTTTGACCATTCATAATTTTTTCCTTTCGGGCTGTCATCTTTTTTTACAGACTGCGGCACAAGGTATAAAGCATATTCCAGATCTTGTTTTCATCGACAGATAGGATGATGCGTGCCTTCTGCGTTCCTTCAGGACCCACCCCTTTATAGGCCATGGTCGTCCCGTACGCCGGGCCATATTGGTCGATGACATCTACTGGATACGTCACTTCTTCCGTGATGACGGACGGGTCAATGGCAATCGCGGCAGAGAGTACATCCCAAACATAATTATCGGCCAAAGGTTTATTTTCTTCAAAGAACGGCGTCATCCAGTGCTTTTTCAAAAGATCCTTCATGACCGGGTTCTTCATCATTTCCTTGATGGAAAAATAACGGTCCCGGGTAATATGGATTTTTTCACACGCATCGAGCGGCACAATGACCTGCTCGCCGAAAGGAGCCCGAAACGCGGTCTTTTCTGCTTCCGGATCGATCCACACATTAAATTCCGCATAGGGCATGACATTCCCCTGCTGGAAGAAGTTTCCACCCATATAAATGACGCGTTTCACAAGCGGTGCAATGGACGGGTCCTTTTTGACTGCGGCTGCCAGGTTGGCCCCGCTGCCGATAGCCACGATCGTCACTTCGTTGGGGCGGGCTTTCACGGTCTTGATGATAAAGTCAGGGGCACTTTCTTTTTCCGGAGCAAGCTGCGGCTCTGCCCCATAACGAGTCCGATATTCCGCCTGCCAGGATGCTGGTTCCGGATAACCGGCCGCTCCATTATGGCTGTCCTTGCCGCGTCCGAATTTTTTCGGTTCATCAGCAATTGTCTTGAAGCGATCCTTCCGGATGGGTTCATTGACGCCCATATACACAGGGATGTCCTTGCTGCCGATGGCTTCGAGCTGCCGAATCGCGCTGGCCGTACCGGTTTCCACCCAGGTATTGCCCAGCACCACGGTCACTCCGATAAGATCGGTCCGCGGCGATTTGGCGAGCATCAGCATCGCTGCGCCGTCGTCCAGCCAGTCCACCATATCCGTATCGAGGATGACGGGAGGCGCCTCTTTCCCCGCCTGGGCATAGGCCGCCTGTCCTGTCATCAGGATTCCTGCCGCGAGCAGACAGGCAGAAATCACTTTTTTCCATTGCTTCATATCCTTCCCTCCTTTTTATCCTTGAACCAGCTACTTACCATTCGCCGCTGGCACCGCCGCCACCGCCGCTGCCGCCGCCATAGCTATCGTTATCGCTGCTACTGCTGCTATCGTCATCGCCATGATAGCGGCTGCGGTGGCTATGGCCGTCGTCATGATAGTAGCTGCTACGGTTTCCACCGCCTTTATAACGGCCAGAAAGCTTACTCCGACGGGTCACTGCTTTGAAAAGCCCTGTCATCGCCTTCGCAAAGCGACGGATTAGCAAGCACAAGAAGCACCAGCAATAAGAGAGCGATTCCAACCCCAGCGCAATCATTCCAGGACTGTTCTCTTTCTTTGCCTTACCGCCTGATGACGTTGACTTTTCCACATTCCCTTTTATTTCGGCAGGAAGGTTAAGATCGGCTTCCTTGATTTTATATTCAGCCATGACCCGGCGGGCAAGGGCGTTATAAGCTTTTAGAATACCGCCATCATAGTCACTCTTTTTGAAAGCCGGTATGAGATACCTGTCACGAATTGACCCGGCCGCCGTATCAGAAATCGCACCTTCCAGGCCGTATCCCACTTCAATCCGCATTTTCCGACTCTTGACTGCCACGAGAAGAAGCACACCGTTATTTTTTTTGTTTATCCCCAATGCCCCAGCCG
>CADBQR010000039.1 GCA_902796945.1 uncultured Acidaminococcus sp. | reverse complement strand
TCCCGCTGCCAGGGGATAAGGGCAGGAAATAAGATCGGAAAGGGAGGGGCTTCAAGTGGTGGAAGAGAAAGACAAAAAGAACGAAGCCGTGGAACCCGTCACGTCTGATGTGGATGCGCAGAATGACGAGAACCAGGAAATCCTGGAAGAACACATGGAAAATGAATTGACTTCGGCCCTTGAGCGCAAGGACAAGGCCGCTGTCAGCGCCCTGCTGGAAGAAGCCCATCCTATCGACCTGGCCATTGCCCTGGAAGATGTTTCGGACAGTGATATCCTGTTCCTGAACAGCCTCCTCTCTTCGGAACAGATGGCTGAAATTGTGGAACAGGCCGAAGAGGACCTGCAGGTCCGCATCATGAAACTGCTGGACCTCAATAAGATCCTTGAAGTGTTCCAATATATGTCCAAGGACGATATTGTCGATATCCTCGGCAATATGCCCGTCAACCGCCGCAAGGAACTGGTCAGGCTCATGAAGTCCAGCGACCAGGCCGTCATCCGGAACCTGCTGGGCTATTCGGAGACGAGTGCCGGCGGTATCATGACCACCGAATTCATTTCCATGCGCAGTACCCTGACGGTCAGCCAGGCCCTGGAAAAGGTCAAGGAGATCGCTCCGCGCACGGAAGAAATCAATATCCTGTATATCACCAATGAACGGAAGCAGCTCGTTGGCACGGTTTCCCTGCGGGAACTCCTGGTTGCGGAAAATTATGACCAGCTGAAGGATATCATGGAGGACAATGTCATCTCCGTGGAACCGGAAACGGACCAGGAAGATGTTGCCCGGCTGGTATCCAAGTATGACCTGCATGCCATTCCGGTCGTCAATAAACGCAAGGGCATTATCGGAATCATCACCGTCGACGATATCATCGACGTCATCGAAGAAGAGAACACCGAAGATATCCTGAAATTAGGCGGTGTCAACAAGGAAGAAGACGTGGACAGTACGGTCCTTGAATCGGTCCATATGCGTCTGCCTTGGCTGCTCGTCAATCTGGTAACGGCTTTTTTGGCGTCCGCGACGGTTTCCGTTTTTGAGGATACGATTTCACAGGTCGTTGCCCTGGCTGCCTCCATGCCCATTGTGGCCGGCATGGGAGGCAACGCGGCAACCCAGACCCTGGCTGTAGTCATTCGCGGCATTGCCATCGGTGACATCAAGCTGCACGGAAATGAAAAACGCATCCTGAAAAGCATCTTTGTTGGTTTCCTGAACGGAATTGTCTGCGGAATCATTGCCGGAATCGTCGTTTCCTATATGTACGGCAATATCTACCTGGGCATCATCATTCTTGTGGCCATGGTGGCCAATATGATGATTGCTGCCTGTGTAGGCTTTATTATTCCCGTGATCCTGAAGGCCTGTCATGCCGATCCGGCTGTTGCTTCCAGTATTTTCATCACGACCTTTACCGATGTATGCGGGTTCTTTATTTTCCTGGGTCTTGCCAAGATGGCATTGCCCTATTTGCTGGGACAATGAGACCAGAAGGCTGCCGCCGCGGGCGGCCTTTTTTTTACCCGCAGGGAAAACGGGTGCTCCGGGCGGCACCCGCCTGAAGAAACGTTGGTTGTGTCCACATGACACAGACAATTCACAGCACGGGAATCTTTTACGGCCCTTCTCATGGTATAATAAAAAGATATAGAAAGGGGAGATGTTCTGTTGACAAAAAAATTCGGATTAACAAGCCAGGAAGTAGCAACTTCACAGGCCCGGTTCGGTAAAAACGAACTGACAAGGCCGCCGCAGGAAACTTTCTTCCAAAAATTCAGGGAAAATCTGAATGACCCGATGATCCGGATTTTAACAGCTGCACTGATCATCAACATTGTTTTTGTCTATACCGGTCATGGGGACTGGCTGGAGACAATCGGGATTTTTCTGGCAATCCTGCTTGCTACTTTGGTAAGTACCTATTCCGAGTATGCCAATGAAAATGCGTTCCAGAAGCTGCAGGAAGAAGCCTCCCGGATTATGTGCAAGGTCATCCGTGACGGACAGCCACAGGAAATTGGCATAGGGGAAATCGTCAAGGGAGATGCCATTATCCTGCAGGCCGGGGACAAGGTGCCGGCCGATGGCATCATGCTGGATGGGACGCTCAAGGTGGACCAGTCCGTCCTGAACGGGGAAAGCGAAGAAGCCGGGAAAGTACCGCCCGAATCGGATTGCGTCCTTGATCCGGACAAGGTGGACTTCCTGAACCCCAATGCCGTGTACCGCGGTTCCGTCGTGCTTGAAGGGGAAGGCATCATGCGGGCCGACGCCATTGGCGATACCTCTGTGTACGGAAAGCTGACGCAGGAACTCAAGAGCAATGAACGGGAAAGCCCGTTGAAACATAAGCTCCGTGTCCTGGCGGCCATTATCAGCCGTCTGGGGTACACGGGCGGCGTTTTCATTGCCTGCGCCGTCATGCTTCATAAAATCTGGCTGGCACCAAGCTTTGAAGCCTATATGAGCAATGGGGGAAGGGTCCTTCATGATTTTGTCCAGGCCATCATCCTGGGCGTCATCATCATTGTCATGGCGGTGCCGGAAGGCCTGCCTCTTATGGTGGCCCTCGTATCGTCCCTTAATATGAGAAAGATGCTGCGTGACCATGTACTGGTCCGTAAACTGGTCGGCATTGAAACGGCGGGGAGCCTGAATATCCTCTTTACGGATAAGACCGGTACCATCACCAAGGGAAAGCTTTCCGTTGTGACCTTCCTGACCGGGAATGGCAGCATCTATACGGAATTTGAGGCCCTTCCGGAAAAGATCCGCCGCGCCACCTATGCCAACTGCGTCCTCAATACGTCAGCCTCTGTCAACGAGGACGGCCAGATCATCGGCGGCAACATGACCGAAACGGCACTCAGTGCCTACATGGGCAACTACCGTGCCGATTTGGGCGTGACGCGGGAGCATTTTGTTCCCTTTAACAGTACCAATAAATATTCCTGGGCCCATGTAACGGGAGCCTCCGACCTGTGCCTGATCAAGGGCGCCCCGGAACGGCTCCTGCCGGCGGCGGATTATTATTTTGATGCCGATGGGAACAAACAGGAACTGACAGCCGATATGAAGGCGGCCCTTGACCGGACCATGCTGGACTATGCCAAGGATTCCATTCGCATGCTGGGGCTGTTTACCCGTGACGGCATGATTGCCGGGGAAAAGGTCCCCCAGAACGGACTGAACCTTGTCGGTATTGTCGGGATTCGCGATGATGTGCGTCCGGAAGCGGTGAAAGCCATTGCGGAAGTACACCGGGCCGGTGTGCAGGTTGTCATGATCACCGGCGACCGGCGTGAGACCGCCATGGCCATTGCCCGTGATGCGGGCATCCTTACCCGGCCCGATGACGTGGTCCTTACCAGTGATGAATTATCTTCCCTGACCGATCAGGAGGTCAAGGAACGGCTCTTCCACCTGCGGGTGGTGGCCCGGGCACTTCCCATGGATAAATCGCGCCTGGTCCGCATTGCGCAGGAAATGGGCCTGGTTGTTGGCATGACGGGCGACGGGGTCAACGATTCCCCGGCCCTTAAAAAGGCGGACGTGGGATTTGCCATGGGCAGTGGAACCGAAGTGGCCAAGGAAGCCGGGGACATCGTCATTATGGACGACAACTTCCTCAGCATCAAGCAGGCCATCCTGTATGGGCGTACCATCTATAACTCCATCTGCCGCTTTATTGTGTTCCAGCTGACCATCAACTTTTCGGCCGTGGCCATCAACCTGTTTTCCCCGTTCCTGGGCATTGAAAAGCCTCTTACGGTCATTCAGATCCTGTGGATCAACCTGATCATGGATACCCTGGCGGCCCTTGCCTTCGGTGGCGAGCCGGCCCTGCCGGTCTATCTGAACGAAAAGCCGAAACAGCGGACTGCACCGATTGTGAGTTCTTCCATGATGATGAAGATCCTTACAGGCGGGGTCTACATGACCATCCTGAGCCTGATGATCTTCCTCTGGGAACCCCTGAAAACCCTGTTCCGTCCCGGTTTCCTCGACCTGCCCCTGTACACCGGGTTCTTCTGTACCTATGTGTTCCTGGCGGTCGCGAACGCCTTTAATGTCCGGGTGGACAGCATCAATATCTTTGATCATATTACCCGGAACCCGGGCTTTATCGAGATCAACCTGCTGATTATCATTATTCAGGTACTCATGACCTTCATCGGCGGCCGCGTCCTGAGAGTGGTCCCGCTTCTTCCGCAGGAATGGGCTGCGGTCATCCTGATGGCTCTTTCCATGATTGTCATGGGGACCGTCTTTAAGTCCATCCTGAAAAGAGGATAGGCGCCAGGATTTTATAAAAAAAGAGCTTTGACGAAATTTTCATTTCTCAAAGCTCTTTTTCTTTTGCATGACAGGGTTCGAAGCGGGAATCCTCCGGTACCCTCGTGCTGCCTGCTTCCCGCCAGCGCCTCAAAGGGTGGGAAGGCATGGTTTTACAGCGCCGGGTGCGTTTCCTGTGGGGCCAACCGCGGCTTGATTTCCACAATGATTTCCTTCACCCGGTGGGCATCTGTCTTGGTAACGGTAATGTGCAGGTTCTTGCAGTCAAAGGATGCGCCCTTTTCTGGAATCCGGCCCAGGCTGTCGATGACCCAGCCGCTGATGGAATTGTTTTCCAGTCCATACTCCGTATTGTCCAGGTCCAGGTACTTGAAGAGATCAAACAGGTTGGCATTCTGGCCATTGGAATCACAGTTGACGAGATAGGTATTTTGGGCAATCTTTCGGAAAGAGGAAACCATCAGGTCATGTTCATCCCAGATTTCGCCAACCAGTTCCTCCACAATATCTTCCGTTGTCACCAGGCCGTCAATGGTGCCATAACTGTCAACTACAATGGCCATTTCCACTTTGGCCTTTTGCAGGGACTGCATGACAAGACCAATCTTTGTCGATGTGTGGACAAAGACTACTTTTTTCAGGACCGTGCGCAGGTCAAAGTTAGGGTCCTTCAGATAGGCCGCGTAGAAATCGCGGGCGTGGAGAACGCCGATGATTTCACAGTAGTCATCCTTGAAAACGGGGAGACGGGAAAAACCCTGGGTGGAAAAAATGGCCAGGGCCGCTTTGTTCCCTTCGGAAATATCAATGGCCCGGATATCCACGCGGGGGGTCATGATTTCACGGACGCGGATGTCGCTGAACTCGATGGCGGACTTGATGCGCAGGCTGTCTTCCTTTTTGATATCACCGCCATTTTCGACCTCATCGACCATGAGCATCAGTTCCTCCTCCGTAGCGGACCGGGGCAGTTTCTTGGAACCGAAATGGCCCATAAGACCTTTGATGAGCCCAAAGAGAATGGTAAGGGGCGTCAGGATGACCACCAAAAAGGACAGAAGGCGGCTGCAGGCCATAGCATATTTTTCGGGCTGGTCCTTGGCCACATCTTTCGGGATGATTTCACCAAAAATAAGGATGATAATGGTCGTGATGACCGTAGCCAGGGCAAGGCCCGATGCTCCCATGTAGGCCGTGCATACGGCTGCCGCCAGGGACGCGGTGGCGATGTTGACAACGTTGTTGCCGATGAGAATGGCCGTCAGGGTCTTGTCAAAATGGCCCAGGAGATGCAGGACCGTACCGGCCCTTCTGTGTCCTGTCCGGGCCAGGTTCTTCAGGCGCAGCTTGTTGCAGCCCGTCAGGGCCGTTTCAGAAGCGGAGAAAAAGGCCGAAAAGGAGATAAAGAAAATCAGGACGACAACAAGGATGCCGCCCGGTATATGAAAAGTTTCCAAATGAGACACTTCCTTCAGGTTCAACAGGTTGGAAAACAGGGGGGGCAGGACAGACTGGAAGGGAAGCCGGGGCTTTCCTTCCAAGGTCTCCTCATTATAGGAAAAAATCCTATAATGGTCAACGGCACGGGGTGGGAATGTGCTATAATAGTAAGGCTATGGTTTCTATCAATCAGATCATCTATTCCAATCGGCGCAGTGTTGCCGTACAGATCAATCGGGAAGGAGAGCTCATTGTCCGGGCTCCCCGTTATTTTCCTGAAGAGCAGGTGCTCCGCTTCGTTGCTTCCCAGGAAGACTGGATTCGGAAGCATCAGGCCAGGGCCAGGGCGGTGCGGGATAAATACGAACCCGTACGGATCGAAAAAGGAGCGGTCCTGCCGCTGGGCGGCCGGAAGGTGAGCATCCTGCCCTATGAGGGAGCGGACATTCAGTATGATGAGACGGCTGCTACCCTCAGGGTTCCGGTTTCAACCACGCCCGATGAATTGCGGCGCTGGCTCTGCCGGAAAGTCCATGACCAGCTCATGGGGTTGGTCCGGGTCTATGCTGTCCGTATGGGAATTGCTGTTCCACCGGTCCGGCTTTCCAGGGCGCGTACCCGCTGGGGTTCCTGCAGCAGCCTGGGGCGGATCCGTTTTAGCTGGCATCTCGTTTTCTGCCATCCCGCGGCGGTGGAATATGTGGTTGTTCATGAACTGTGCCATCTTTTTTCCATGCATCACGACCGGCGTTTCTGGAACCTTGTGGAATCGTACCTGCCGGACCGCAGGGAAAGGGAAGATTGGCTGAAGCGCAATCAGGGGGTTATGGAGATATTATGAGTATCAATAAACGGATTCTGCTTTGCCTGCTGCTCCTGATCCTGGTGGGCGGGATTTCATTCCATCTGATCCATCAGAGCCCGAAATACATTGCCCAGCAGAAGCAGCTGAAGGAAGCCCAACTGGTCCATGACAAGGATACGAAGCTTCCCTATACCTTCCTCAACAATGTGATTGCCCAGTCCGGTGCATCCTGCTCGGTTTACTATAAATCGCTTGACACGGGGGAAGTCTTTTATAATTTCTCCGGGAAAATGCCGGCAGGGGCCCTGATCCGCCCTTATATCGCGGCGGCTGTCCTTAAACAGGTGGAAGACGGGGAACTGAAACTGGATGCCATGATCCCCGTTTCCAGACGGGATATCCGTCCGGGCAGCCCGGTCCTCGAAAAATTGAAGGAAGGCAGTGAGCTGACCGTCCAGAACCTGCTGGAACATATGATGCTGGAAAACGATCAGACGGCGCTTTCCAAACTGGTGGAAATTGCCGGTCGGGATGAAATCAATAAGTTCCTTTTGGATCACGGCTATGCGGATACCTTCCTCAGCGCCTCTGACTTTGAAAAGACCGAGGAAGAGGCCGGCAAAAAGGACCCGGAAAAACAGATTTCCTTTACTTCCGTCAATGATATGGTGAATTTCCTGACGTTCCTGTATCAGGGAAAGTGTATCTCCCTCGAGCGGGACCGCTATCTGCTGAGCCTGATGGCGCGGCAGAATGACCGGAAACTTCTGGGCGCCCTGCTTCCCAGGAACCTGAAGCTGGCCCAGGTAACGGCGGACCATGGCCGTGTCCTGAATGCGGCAGCCATCATCTATGCCAAGGAAAAATACGTGCTGGTCATCATGACCGATAAGGCCCTTCGTCCGGAAGAAACGCGAAAGACGATGAACCAGATTTCCTCCATTATTTTCAATACTGTCAATGACAAAGAGGTGTTCAGGAAGTGAAATATGACGTAGCCATTATTGGCGGAGGCCCGGCTGCCATCTACGCGGCCTATGAATTCGCCTTGAAATATCCTGCTGTAAAGGTCCTCATCATCGAGGAAGGACATGCCATTGAATTCAGGAACTGCCCCATCATTGCGGGAAAAACGGAGCAATGCGTACGCTGTACGCCCTGCAGCATTATGCGGGGATTCGGCGGTGCCGGTGCCTTTTCCGATGGAAAGTACAACTTTACAACGGAATTCGGTGGCTGGCTCAGTGATTATCTTCCCAAAAAGACGGTGATGGATCTCATTGATTACGTCGATGCCATCAATTGCCGGCACGGCGCACCGGGGGAAGTCTTTTCCACGAAGAACTGCCGCATCGGGAAGATTGCCCTGGGCCACGACCTGCATCTCTTGAATGCCAAGGTCCGCCATCTGGGTACGGACAATAACCGGAAACTGATGGCCAGCATCTACCATTTCCTGCTGGAACACGGCATTGCCATTCACTGCGACGAACAGGTGGAAACCATCGAAAAAGGGGAGGGGACGTACCGTCTGCATCTCAAGGACAAGGATGAAACCGTCGAATGTACCTACCTGATTGGGGCCCCGGGACGCGCCGGGGCGGAGTGGTTCTCTGAGCAATGTTCCCACCTGGGACTGGCGCTGACCAACAACCAGGTCGATGTGGGTGTCCGCGTTGAGGTGCCCGCCCAGGTCTTTGAAGATATTACCAATGAAGTTTATGAAGCCAAGCTGGTCTATACGACCAAGCAATACGGGGACAGGGTCCGCACGTTCTGCATGAACCCGAATGGCTATGTAGTGGCTGAAAATACGGATGGAATCATTACGGTCAACGGCCACAGTTTCAGTGATCCCAAAAAGAACAGCGGGAATACGAATTTTGCCCTTCTGGTCAGCAACAAGTTCACGGAACCATTCAAGGAGCCGCATCGGTACGGCAAACACATCGCCTCCCTCTCCAATATGCTGGGCGGCGGTGTCCTGGTGCAGCGCTTCGGCGATTTGGTCAAGGGCCGGCGGACCAACGCCCATCGCATGAGCAAGAGTTTCCTGCGGCCCACGCTGAATGCGGTGCCCGGCGACCTGAGCCTGGTGCTGCCCAAGCGCCATCTGGATAATATCATCGAAATGATTTATGCCCTTGACAAGGTGGCTCCCGGCACGGCCAATGACGATACCCTGCTCTATGGGGTGGAGGTCAAGTTCTACAGTTCCCGTCTGGAATTGGATGGCAATCTGGAGACGCAGCTCCCGAACTTCTTTGCCATCGGGGATGGCGCCGGTATTACCCGTGGCCTTTCCCAGGCCAGCGCTTCCGGGGTCTACGTGGCCCGCGTCATCGGGGAGCGCATCGGGAAGCACGCATAAGGCTGGAGGGAACCATGACGGAGTTTCTTTATTCCCCTTTGTTCCTCTATTACCTGTTTGCTGTCAATGGGCTGGCCTTTATTCTTTACGGAATCGATAAATATAAGGCAGTCCGGCACCAATGGCGCATTCCTGAAAGTACCCTGCTCCTGATGGCGGTCCTGGGCGGCGGCATTGGGTCCATCATGGGCATGAAGGGGTGGCGGCACAAGACGCAGCACCTGAAATTCCGCTTCGGTGTGCCGGCGATTATCCTGGCCCAGCTGGCGCTGCTCCTGTACGTGAAGCACCAGGGCTGAGGGATGCCCGAAAGACGTGTCGGTCGGGCATCGTGGCGAGCACGGCTAAAAGAAGATAAAGATAAGGGACTGTTCCCTGTGGTGAAGCTCATCGCAGGGGGCAGTCCCTTGTTTTCTGATTTCTGATGCTATTTTTCCACGGAAGCCGTATGCATCAGCGCCCCGTCTTTTGTGAATCCTTTAAACGTCAGTTTTTCCTCCGATGCTTCCATGACCAGATAATTCCGGTCTTCCGGCTGTGGTGCTTCGTATTCGTCCAGATGGTGGCGCTTTCAGAGCCCCTTGTACTGGACATCCCCGGCAATGCCGGTCAGGATATAAAGCGGACCTGTTTCGCTGCGTTCGAATCCAAACAGGTGGCCCCGGTCGCGGAAGGTATGGAGGTGGGCGGACAGGACCACATCGACGTGGTATTCATCAAACAGCGGCATCCAGATACGTCCTTCCTCCGAAAAACCCTCTGCCCTGGGCTGGGGGCGTGTGGCAAAGGAGTATTGGAGCGGGTCCTTATGCATCAGGACGACTTTCCATTTTTTGCGGGTGGTGGCCATATCCTGGCGGAACCAGGCAATCTGATCTTCCGTCAGGGAAGGCTCCCACGGTCCCAGCTCCCTGTCCTGTGTGTTCAGGACGACAAAATGGACATCCCCTGCGTCAAAAGAGTAGAATTCGTTTTTATAATGTTCGGCATCCCCCGAAGGCAGGGAGAAGAGATGCAGATAGGCCTCAGGACGGCGGACCTTCCACTCCATATTGTATGTTTCATGGTTTCCCATGATGGGAGCCGCCGGAATCCGTTCAATCATGGGGCTGACCGCACTGAACCAGGCATCCCACTGAGAATGCTGCTCCCCGTTATCCACGAGGTCCCCCATATTGACGAAGAAGGCCGCATCGGGGTGATCGGCATACGCTTTTTTGGCGAGGCGGTCCCAACCGGAATAATCGGCGGATTGACTGTCCGGGAAAATCAGGGCCGTGAAGACGGGGCTGTCCCAGGTACGCAGGGGATACCATTCACTGCGTTTATCCCCGTAGCCAACGCGATATTCATAATCCGTATTGGGTTTGAGGTTGGTGAGATGCGCTTCATGAAGAAAACGGGTGACGTGGTCATCGGTGAACCGCGTGTTCTCAGCAGGAACCGATTCGCCCTCTTTGGCTCCTTTTACGCGATATTCCACGAGGGATCCGTTTTCTTCATATTCGGACTGCCACATAATGGTCCGGGATGTGGCAGGGTCCTTGGTCATGACCTGACGGACAAAGGCGACATCCGCCTCGCTGGTCAGGTTGTAATGGGCACCCAGGGACCTGGCTTTATGGACAATCTCGTTACGCCGTGTAGCCAGTCCCGGCACAAAGGAAAGGGCAAGGGCACCGGCGGCAAGAATGGCTGCTGCCAGACCGATTAGTTTCTTATGCATGGGGAAATCTCCTGTCATCGAATTTTTTTGATGGCATTATCATAATACACATTTTTTACAATGTGAAATATTTATTTTGCATGTGTTTCTATGTTTCAAAGGCATTACAAGGCAGGACCATCAACGGTTTTGCTGGGAAGGAAAAACAGGGGCCCTCCGCCGGATCCTGTTTTCCGGGGAATCATGTTTTTATGAAAATGCAGCTTCTGATTGTTCTGGCCTCTGTAGCGGGGATGTTGAACGGGAGGGAAAAGGATCAACCCATGAACCCGGTTGATTCAGGGAGTGACCGCTTATGGTTTCTTTTTTAGCCATTCGTTGCAGGCCCGTACAGGGGGTGCACCAGCAATATAGCCCATTTCGGGAATATCCGGGCGTTTTTCCTGCCATGTCTTGCAGGCATCTTGGAAACAATGCCGCCTCCGCAGTGGAGGAGAACAGGCCGTCCTTTGGGAATTTCATGATGGCGCTGCGGCATTTCCGTATAGGGAATCCAGAGGGCACCCGTAAATCCCTCCTTCCGTTTCCATTCCGGCGCGTTCACTTCGACCATGACGAGGTTTGGCGTCCTTTTCATATATTCCAGGGCTTCTTCCGGGGAAATGCCGCCCAGGAGATGGGTTCTTGTCTTATCGGCCGTATCTGTTTCTGCCCTCTTTTTCGTATCCTCCTGTTTAAGCGGGGCTGCCGGTGCGGCTTTTTGGGCCGAAATGCCAGCACAGGCGGTAAAAGGCAATGTGAGGAGACAAAACGCAGCACCGAGGACGTATTTTTTCATGATGGATTCCATGCTTCCCTTTGAAGCACGTTGTTCAGCTCCTTTCTGTAATGGCTTCCTGGAATCCATTATAGGGGAGGAGGCGTTGCTTCATAACGCCGAATCGTAAGAAATCAGATGGTCAATGATAAGATGCGGTTTCTTCCGCCGGGATCGTGCCATGAACCATGAAGAAAGGGGCTTTGTTGACAGGCCGTTTCCGTTTTGGGACAGTGAAATCCATACTGATTATCGCCGGGAAAAGCAGATTCAGGCTGACCCGCTTCAGCCCGTGGCGGTTCTTTCGGCTGTGCGGAAGGACCTTGAGCGGCACCTGGATGAAGGTCAGGCAGCCCTGGTTTTCATCCATTCCCACGGGAAATCCGTCTTGCATGATTGCAAACCAGCAGGGAAACGGGCTTCCAGAAGGCGCAGCGTCCCAGCAAAGGATCTCCGCTGCAGCAGGATGGGGAGAACCTGAAAGCGTTTCGCCATCAGTTCCAGGGACGATTCCGCCTTGAAATGACCCGCGTCAAGGGGGATAAGGGCAATCGCGATGCGGTGCTTTTCCTCAAATCGGTTGCGAAGGACCTCCGCCTCGATGTGCTTTCCGTCATTCCTCTCGATGCGCCGTTCCGGAAAGGCCCGGGTAACCCGGAAGAACGGCAGCAGGAGAACCGGACTGAACTTGAGTCGGTCCTGTAAGAATGGCATGCCCATTTTGCTGGCCCTTCTGTTAAATCGCCCGGGTGTCCCGGCGGCGAAACGGTCCGGCCCGGAACCGTCATCGACCGGGCTTTATAAAAAAACTGTTTCATCAGGCGCAGATATGGTAAAATAAAGGGCAACGAAAATCAGGAAAGGATGTCGCCTACCAAGAATGAAGAAAAATCAATTGCTTTCACTTGTGATGAGTTCCCTCCTGGTCCTGCCGGGCTTCTGTGCGGAAGCCGCCCAGGCTGGTTCCTGGAGGAATTATACAACCCGTGCCCGGGAAGCCGCGGCACAGGAAGAAGCGGACCGTCAGGCCCGGATCCGGGAGGAGGCAGCAGCCCGCCAAAAAGCAGCGGCCGAGCTGGCAGCCCAGCCCCGGTGGAGACGGTATACCTCCAGGAGCAAAGCTGAGGCAAAAGCCCTGGCGGAGGAGGGAATTTCCATTCCTGCTGCCCAAACGGAAAAGGAAGCTGTTCCCGCCAAAACAGTCCCTGCTGCGCCGGCAAAACCTGCAGAAAAAGCTCCACAGCCAGCCAGGACCGTTTCCCCTGAAAAAGCGGGATGGCGGAAATACCTGAACCGGAACGGGAAAAAGACCGACGTGCCGGAAGCCGTTAAACCGGCTGAAGCAGAGGGCTCAAAAGCCGTCGGGGAAAATCAGGAAGAACCTGCCGGAACGCAGCAAATGACGGATTCCAGAAAGAAGGAAGCAAGCTGGAAAAAATATCTCCGCCGGGCGGAGGCAAAAACGGCTTCTTCCCAGCCAGCGGTCCCGGAAAAAGCTGCTGAAGTGAAGGAAACACCGGCTCCTGAACCGGATTCCCAAAAAGAGCAGGCAGAAAACCGGGAACCGAGCTGGAAAAAATACCTCCGCCGGGCTGAAGCAAAGGAAAATGCCCCTGCGGAACCCGCTGCCGAAAAGAAGGTGGACCTGCAGTCAGAACCGCTGCCTACGGTGCCGAAGGATAGCGAAGCCACCTGGGAAATGGCTGCTTCCAACTCCCGGTATCAGGTCTACTTTGACAGCCGCTCCTTGGAATATGATGAAAAGACCGGGATTATTACGGTCTGGAGCAAATGGTCCCGCCGCGGTGGCAATGACACCTATCTCTATTCCCGCTACGATGTGCGCCTGAAGACCTATGCCGATCTGTATCGTGCCGAATATGGTGGCAGGCTCCATGGCCTGCTTTCCGAGGAAAGTGTAAAGGAAGAAGCCTGGGCTGCTCTTTCTCCCCATACGCTGGGCATGGAATTGTGCAATGCCCTGAATACCTATCTCCTGAATCATTGATCAAGCAGCATAACCTCCCTGTCCCGTCGTGGAACCCGATTTTCGGAAAGAATCGGGTCTGCTGCGGAAGGGAGGTTTTTTACTTGATGGAATGGAAATTTTCGGCTCCGTTCCTTTATCCCGGAAAGGGGAAATCCTGTGACGGAGTAAAATTTCAGACAAAATTGGAATTCCTGCAAAGCACATTTTTTCGTTGGAAACCTTAAAATAAAAGGCCCCGTGCGGCTTTACCATCCCTTTCCTGAATCCCTGCAACCGGGATTGACAAATACTTCACAATTTTGATGCCGGGGCGGTTCCATAAAGTATGCTATAATAAAAGCAAGAATTGTCGGAAATCTGTAACAAGGATGGTGGTAGTAATGAAGATACGATTCCTGGGCGCCGATAAAATCGTTACTGGCTCCTGCCACATGCTGGAAGTGAACGGTAAAAAAATTCTCCTGGATTGCGGTATGTTCCAGGGTCCCAAACTGATCCGCGGGCTGAATCGGAAGGAATTTGCCTTTCACCCCGGTGAGATCGATGCCGTTGTATTGAGCCATGCCCACGTCGACCACAGCGGCCTGTTGCCGAAACTGGTCAAGGAAGGGTACAAGGGACCCATTTACTGTACCCACGTCACCAGGGAATTATGCGAAATCCTGCTTCCTGACTGCGGCCATATCCAGGAACAGGATGCTGAAATCGAGACCCGTAAGGGGCTGCGTGTCGGCCGGGAAGCGGTAGAACCCATCTATACGGTGGATGATGCGTATCTGGCCCTGAAGCAGTTCGTTTGCTACGATTATAATGAAAACTTTGAAATCTGTCCCGGCGTGACGGTCCGGTTCCGCGTGGCCGGTCATATCCTGGGCAGTGCCATTGTCAATCTCCTGATTACTGAAAATGGCAAGCAGACAAAGATCATTTTTTCCGGCGATATCGGACAGCCCAACGTTCCCATCCTGGACGACCCTTATCAGATTTCCGGCGCTGATTTCATCATTACCGAATCCACCTATGGCAATCGTACCCACGAGCAGGCCGACCGGGAACAGGAACTCCTTGATATCATGAAGGATGCCCTGAGCCGGGGTGGCAATGTCATCATTCCTGCCTTCGCCGTCGGACGTACGCAGGTGATGCTCTATTATTTCCAGAAACTGATGTCTTCCGGGAAACTGCCCGTCGTGCCCATCATGGTCGACAGTCCCATGGCCATCAAGGCAACCAAGGTCATGCTGATCAATCCTGATGAATATGATGAAGAGGCCCAATCCATCTATCGCAAACAGGGCGGCCGGTTGATTGATATGCCAAATGTCCATTATACGGAAACAACGGAAGAATCCCGGGCCATCAATAATATGCCCAGTCCCATGATCATTATCTCTGCCAGCGGCATGGCGGATGCCGGACGTGTCCTCCATCACCTGAAACATAACCTGTGGCGAAAGGACAGTTCCGTCATCTTTGCCGGCTATCAGGCAGAAGGCAGCCTGGGCCGCATGCTTGTGGATGGAGCCAAAAAAGTCAAGATCATGGGTGAAGAAATTGTAGTGGGAGCCAAGATTTATAATATGACAGGCTTTTCGGCCCATGCGGATAAGGATCAGATGATGGCTATCTATAAAGGCATGCTCCGCAAGCCGAAGGCTTTCTTTGTGGTTCACGGTGAATATGATTCGGCCGCGGTCTTTGCCGATTCCCTGCGCAGTGAACTGGGAACGGCTGCCTACGTCCCGAACTTCGGTGATACGGCTATTATTGACGGAACGGAATGGCGCATTGAGCCTGCCAAGGTTATCCAGATGGAACCGGCTGTCCAGGAACTGTCGGATTACATGCGGACCATCGAAAGATCCTACCTGTCTTACAAAGGCAAGATCATGCAGAAAATCGTGCATAATCCAAAGCTTGTGGCGGATATCAAGGCCAGGCTCCAGAAAGTCAAAAAATACATGGACGATATCCTCAAGAACGTCTAAGGAATCAAGAATGTCTAAGGGAAAAAGGCTGCCGTATCTTACCTGCGGCAGCCTTGTTTCCTGCCTGGGGGAAGTCATTCCCCGCTGCTGCCGGGAATCGGGTTTCACGGATCCCGGGGACCTTGGGGATTCTTTTTCGGAGAGTGATTTGACAGCCTGACATGAATAGCATATAATTATTTGGTCGAAAATTTGTTAGCTTACTTGGAGGATGCTTTAGGGATAAGCATCCTCTTGATTTATCTGAAGAGGGGATAAGGCTTTTATGATTAGAAACGATTTGCGTAACATTGCCATTATCGCTCACGTTGACCATGGCAAGACGACCCTGGTCGATGCGATGCTGAAGCAGAGCCACGTTTTCCGTGCCAATGAAAAGGTCCAGGAAAGAGTCATGGACTCCAATGACCAGGAAAGGGAACGGGGTATCACCATCCTGGCAAAGAACACTTCCGTTATGCATGAAGGCACCAAGATCAACATCCTGGATACGCCGGGCCATGCGGATTTCGGCGGCGAAGTGGAACGCGTGCTGAACATGGTCGATGGTGTACTGCTGCTCGTTGATGCTTATGAAGGCCCGATGCCTCAGACCAAATACGTACTGCGCAAAGCCCTGGAACATCATCTGAAACCGATTGTCGTCATCAACAAGATCGACCGTCCGGATCAGCGGGTGGACGAAGTGGTGGATGAAGTGCTGGATCTGTTCATTGAGCTGAACGCTTCCGATGATCAGCTGGACTTCCCGGTTGTATACTGCTCCGCCAAGAAGGGGATTGCCAAACTCTCCATGGACGATGACAACGACGACCTGGAACCGCTGTTCCGTGTGATTCTTGATACCATTCCGGCACCTGATGTGGATGTTGACGCGCCGCTGCAGCTGCTGGCCAATACCCTGGACTATGATGATTATGTTGGCCGTATCGTGATCGGCCGGATTGTCCGCGGGACCATTCATAACGGCCAGATGATCTGCCTCATGCATGATGATAAACGGACCAATGAAAAGATTGGCCGCCTCTATACCTACGAAGGCCTGAAACGGGTCGAAACGCAGGAGGCACAGGCCGGCGAAATCATTGCCCTCATCGGCCTCCAGGACGTTGAAATCGGTGATACCATTGCCGATGTCGAAAATCCGGAACAGCTTGAAGGGATCAAGGTTGACGAGCCCACCCTGTCCATGACCTTCTCCGTCAATGACGGGCCTTTTGCCGGTCAGGAAGGGGACTACATTACGAGCCGCCACATCCGGGAACGCCTCTACAAAGAAGTGGAAACCAACGTGTCCATGCGAGTGGAGGATACGGATTCCCCGGATACCTTCAAGGTTTCCGGCCGTGGTGAACTCCATCTGTCCGTCCTGATCGAAGCCATGAGAAGGGAAGGCTTTGAATTGCAGGTCGGCAAGCCCCGCGTCATCATGCGCAAGGATGAAAACGGCAATACCCTGGAACCGATGGAAGCACTGACCATCGATGTTCCGCAGGATTTCATGGGCCCGGTCATGGAAGCACTCGGCATCCGCAAGGCCGAACTGCAGAACATGACGGAAGTTGCCGGCTACCTGAGAATGGAATTCATTATTCCGGCCCGCGGGCTGATCGGGTTCAGGAACCAGTTCCTGACGGATACCAAGGGCAACGGAATCATGAACCATGTATTTGCCGGCTGGGGCGCCTACAAGGGAGATATCCCCGGACGTACGAGGGGTTCCCTGGTTGCTTTTGAAGCCGGTGAAACCACGGCTTACGGAATTGATAAATGCCAGGCCCGCGGAACCATGTATGTCAACCCCGGTGAACAGGTCTATGAAGGCCAGATCATCGGTGAAAACAGCCGTGAAGACGATATGGATGTCAACCCCTGCAAGAAGAAGCACGTTTCCAATATGCGTGCGGCCGGTTCCGATGAGGCTGTCCGCCTGATTCCGCCGACTACCTTCTCCCTGGAGGGCGCACTGGAACACATCAACGACGATGAAACCGTTGAGGTGACGCCCAAGAGCATCCGTATGAGAAAGAAAATCCTGTCCCGTCTGGAACGTGCCCGCCTGAGAGCCCGTAACGCCAAGGCATAAATTTTTGTGACCATCGGCCTTTTCCGTTGATTTGTGGTATGATAGAATCATCAATCCGTCAATTGAAGCAGGGAGGGATCATTCATGCAGTTGGGATTTCATGACGATCGAATGGAAGAAGAAACCCAGGGTTCGCTTCACGTAGTATCGGCTCCCGGACTGACCATGGCCATCCGATCCCCGAAACGTCTGGAAGACGTTGTCCGCTGCGGTGATATCCTGCTTTCCGGTGCGGCGCTTCTGGTTGATTATGAGAACCTTCCTGAACAGGAGCGGATCCGTGCCATGGACTATCTTTCCGGTGTTGCTTATCCGGTGGATGCAACGGAAACGGAACTGTTGCCGACGGTGATCCTGTATTTACCGGTGCGGGCTACGGTGGTCAGGGAATGACCTGTGAAGGGAAAGAACGGGCCTTTTGTCAGGCCCGGTTCATTGGTCGTCGTTCCCGTCCTGGCTGCACCCTGAAGGAACCAGTTTGAAATGAAAGAGCCTCTTTTGCGTTGATGCTGCAAAAGGGGCTCTTTTTGATACGCGCGAAAGAGGTGCGAAACGCCGCGATGGGGCTCGATTTTTACGAAAATCCCTTTTTTGGTATAATAGACAGGACGGAAAAAGGGAAATGGCATTTTCCTTTCGGAGCACTGCAAACCGGGCTGCCTTTCATTTTCGGCGTGCCCACAGGGAGTTATTATGGAACAATTTGTTCATTTACATACGCATACACAATATAGCCTTCTCGATGGGGCCTGCCGGATTCAGGAACTGGTCCGCTATGCCAGGGAACAGGGCATGCCGGCGCTTGCCATCACGGATCACGGGGTCATGTACGGGGTCATCGAGTTCTACCAGGAATGCGTAAAGAACGGAATCAAGCCCATTATCGGCTGTGAAGTATATATCACCTCCGGGTCCCATCTGGATAAAAGCCTGGAAGCGCGGAGCAAGCTGTATCATCTGATCCTGCTGGCCCAAAACAGGACGGGCTACCAGAACCTGATGAAAATCGTTTCCATTGGTGAGGTGGAGGGGTTTTATTACAAACCCCGAATTGACATGCAGGTCCTCCGCAAGTATCACGAGGGACTCATCTGCCTCAGCGCCTGCGTTGCCGGCGAGGTGCCCCGCCATATTATCCGGGGAGAGCTCGATACGGCCGAAAAAGTCATGCTGGAATACCTTGATATTTTTGGGAGGGACTGCTACTACCTGGAAATCCAGAACCACGGGCTGCCAGAGGAAAAGACAGTTTCTGCCGAACTGCACCGCCTTGCCAGGAAGCATGGCGTCAAATTAGTGGCTACCAATGACCTGCATTACGTGCATAAGGAAGATGCCTCCGGACAGGATATCCTGCTCTGCATCCAGACGAACTCCCGTTATCTGGATCCGCAGCGCATGCGCTTCAATAATGATTCCTACTACCTGAAGAACCGGAAGGAAATGGAAGCCATCTTTCCCGATGATGCGGAAGCGCTGGACAACACCCTGGAAATTGCCGAAAAATGCGACCTGACCCTCGAATTCGGCCATTTGCTCCTGCCTGAATTTCCTCTTCCGGAAGGGGAAACCTCCATGGATTCGTACCTTCGCAAACTCTGTGAGGCCGGGTTCGGTGAGCGTTACCCCCAGGATGACGGAACGGCCCGGCAGCGCATGGAATATGAGCTGGGCATCATCAAACAGATGGGATACTCCGGTTATTTCCTGATTGTCTGGGATTTCATCAATTACTGCCGCACCCACGATATTCCTGTCGGACCGGGGAGGGGCAGTGCAGCGGGCAGTATCGTTGCCTACCTGACGGGAATCACGGACATCGATCCCCTGAAATACAGCCTTATTTTTGAACGGTTCCTCAATCCGGAACGCGTCAGCATGCCCGATATCGATACGGATATCTGCTACGTGAAACGGCACCTGGTCGTGGATTACCTGGCCAGAAAATATGGAGAGAGCCATGTCGCCCAGATCGTGACCTTCGGTACCCTGGCCGCCAAAGCCGCCATCAAGGACGTTGGCAGGGCCATGGAAATCCCCCTGAATATCGTAAACCAGGTCAACAAACTGATTCCCAATACACCGGGAACCACGCTGCAGGGAGCCCTGGAAGGAAGCCGGGACCTGCAGGAACTGTGCCAGCAGGATCCCAACATTGCCCAGCTCGTTGACTTTGCCAAACGGGTGGAAGGCATGCCCCGTCATACCTCGACCCATGCTGCCGGTGTCGTGATCACGCCCGGCGAACTGACCAACTATGTCCCCCTGCAGATCACGTCGAGCAGCGATGATGAACACGAATACATCTGTACCCAGTATGATAAGGACTGTTCCGAATCCCTGGGCCTTCTCAAGATGGACCTGCTGGGACTACGGACCCTGACGGTCATTGATGACGCCTGCAAGATGATCCGGAAAAACCAGGGCGTCACCCTGGACATCCATCATATTGACCTGGCCGATCCGAAAACCTGTAAAATGCTCTGCGATGGTGATACGGCGGCAGTTTTCCAGATGGAATCGGATGGCATGACGCGCCTGATGAAGGAACTGGCTCCGGAGAGCATGGCCGACCTGATCCCCCTGGTGGCCCTTTATCGACCCGGTCCCCTTGGCAGCGGCATGGCCGAGGATTTCATTGCCGGACGTCATGGAAAACGGACGGCCCAGGTCCTGCATCCGCTGATGGAACCGATCGTGGCGGATACCTATGGCGTCATCCTCTATCAGGAACAGGTCATGCAGATCGTATCTGCCCTGGCCGGATTCAGCCTTGGTGAAGCGGATATCCTGCGCCGCGCCATGGGAAAGAAAAAAGCAGCCCTGCTGGACAGCATGAAGGAAAAATTCATTGAAGGGGCGGCCAGATGCCATCAGATCGATCGGGAACTTTCCGAAAAGATCTTTGCCCTGCTGCAGCATTTCGCCGGATATGGTTTCAACAAGTCCCATTCGGCAGCCTATGCCCTGGTGGCTTACCAGACGGCCTACCTCAAGGCCAATTATCCGGTGGAATATATGGCGGCCTTCCTGAACAGTGTCATTACCGTGGCGGATAAGGTCAGCTGGTACATCAGCGTCTGCACCTCCATGGGCATCAAGGTCCTGCCTCCGGACATCAATACCAGTGAAGCAGCTTTTTCCGTGGATGGCAGGAATATCCGCTTCGGTCTCGGTGCCATCAAGAGTGTAGGGGATGCAGCCGTGGAAGTGATCCTGGCAGAACGGGACAAAAAGGGTCCTTTCAAGGATTTCTTTGATTTTGCCCGCCGCGTGGACCTGACCAGGGTCAACAAGCGGGTCGTGGAAAACCTCATTAAAAGCGGTTCCATGGATACCTTTGGCCTCCGCCGCAGTCAGCTTCTGGCCATTATGGATCAAACCCTTGATGCAGCCGCCCGGGAACAGCATAATCGCATGACCGGGCAGATTTCCCTCTTCGGTGGGGAGGAAGAGCAGGCTACCACGCCCATCCTGATTCCGGACCTGCCGGAAATTGCCCAGGAGGATATCCTGCGTCTGGAAAAGGAACTGATCGGATTCTATGTGACAGGCCATCCCCTTGACCGGTTCCGCAGTACCCTCGCCACCATGACGCCCATTGCCAAATGCACGGAAGAAAATTTCCGCGACGGGGAACGGATTACCCTGGGCGGCCTGCTGACGGATGTGCGGATCCGTACGACCAAAAGAGGGGAGCGCATGGCGACGTTCCGGCTGGAAGATTTGAGCGGTTCCATTGCGGGCATTGCCTTCCCCAAAGTGTTCCAGACCTCTCACGCTCTCATCGGAGAGGATGTGCCGGTTGTCCTGACCGGTATGCTGAAGTTTGATGAAGAATATCCGCGCCTTTTTGTCAACGCCGTGGAGGAACTGCATGAGCGGGGCCAGGAAGTCCACCTCTATGTCCCGAAAGGAAAAAATACGCCGAATGTGCAGCAGCAGCTGGGGGCAATCTTCAATGCCTTCCATGGGCGCAATCCCGTATTTCTTCATGTGGAGGATACGCATCAGGTCATTCGGGTGGCCTCGCGTTTCTGGGTTGACCTGGAATCGCCTGGATTCACCGATGCCATCAAAAAGGTCCTGGGTCCCCTGGGAATCCGGGCCTGACAGAAAAGCCCAACCTGCCGGGCGGGTCTTACAGGATATCGGAAAGGATTGTTTTGTCCGGAAACGGGACAGAAGCAATTCCAACCATTCAGTTTGGGCAGAAAACTGAAAATCAACCATTTGCTATTTTTGCCGGAAATTTTCTTTTTGATGGGTAAAAAAGGGCCTCATTATAAGAAAAAGGTTAATTGAATTCCGACTTTCCCTTATTTTTCATGCCATATTTTACGTACAAAATCGTCCATAGAAGGCATGGTATCGGGGAAAGTCGGTTTTTAATAAAACAAACCAAATCGATGGAATGATTAATTTTCTAAATATTGTAAACAGCAACGTGGATTTATCGAAGTGCTGTTTTATAAGTACGTTCTGACTTGCACGACCATGGGTACCGTGTTAAAATAGAACAGTATGGATTGTACATTTCAGTTTTATTAGGAGGTCGCTTTGTAATGAACATCTTCGTATGTGTAAAACAGGTACCGGATACCGCCGAAATGAGAATCGATCCGGTTACCAACAACCTCGTCAGAGATGGTGTCACCAATATCATGAACCCGTATGACCAGTATGCACTGGAAACGGCTCTGGAACTGAAGGATGCCATGGGTGCTAAGGTTACCGTTATCACCATGGGACCCCCTCATGCAGAAACCGTCCTGAAGGACTGCCTGGCTGTAGGCGCTGATGAAGCTGCCCTGGTTTCCGACAGAGCGTTCGGTGGTGCTGATACCCTGGCTACGAGTGCTGCCCTGGCCAACACGATCAAACATTTCGGTATTCCCGATCTGATTCTGTGCGGCCGTCAGGCAATCGATGGTGATACGGCTCAGGTTGGTCCTGAAATTGCTGAACACCTGGATCTGCCGCAGGTTACTGCTGCACTGAAAGTTCAGGTCAAGGATGACAAGGTCATCGTTGACAGAGATAACGAAAACACTTCCATGACCCTGGCGATGAAGATGCCCTGTGTGGTCACTGTAATGCGCAGCCCTGAACTGCGTTTTGCCAGCATCAAAGGCAAGATGAAGGCCAGAAAGACCCAGATTCCTGTCTACAGTGCCGACGACCTGCAAATCGACCATAACATTATCGGTAAGCCTGGTTCCCCGACTCAGGTTATGAAGAGCTTTACCCCGAAAGTTACTCAGGTTCACGGCGAAATCTTCACCGATGAGGATCCTGCAGTAGCTGTTGATAAGCTGGTCAACAAGCTGATTGCCGACAAGATTATTACGAAGTGAGGTAGGGATAACAATGGCTAAGAAAACCGGTAACGAAAAAGACTTATGGGTTTATGTCGAACACTACAACGGCAAACCCGTTCATGTTGTTTACGAACTGCTCGGCGAAGTTAGAAAAATGGCTGATAAATGCCATCAGCGTCTGTGCACTGTCCTGATCATCGATGATCCGAAGGATATCCCGCAAGACATGATCGCTCATGGTGCGGATGTTGTATACGTCTGCAAGGATCCGAAATTCGCTCATTATTCCACGGATCTTTATACCAATGCTTTCTGTGAAATGATTGAAGAATATCAGCCGAACGCTGTTCTCATCGGCGCTACCAACGATGGCCGTGACCTTGGTCCTCGGGTTGCTGCCCGGGAACATACCGGCCTGTGCGCAGACTGCACCATTCTGGACGTCGAAGAAGACGGTCTGGTTGAATGGACCCGTCCTGCTGCAGGTGGTAACATCATGGCTACCATTCTCTGCAAGAACGACCGTCCCCAGATGGGTACCTGCCGTCCTAAGACCTTCAAGGCTCAGCCGGCTGATACTTCCCGCACGGGTGAAGTCGTTGAATACACCCTTAAACATCAGGTTGAAGACCGCGTAGAAGTCCTGAGAAGAGATCCGGTTGTCGTTGAAGGCGAAATGGCCATCGACGATGCTCCGTATGTCTGCTCCGGCGGCCGTGGCATGAAGGCGAGGGAAAACTTTGTCCTGCTGCAGGATCTGGCCCATGTGCTGGGTGGCGCTGTCGGCGGCAGCCGTGCTGCTGTTGATGAAGGCTTCATCGAACATCCTCGCCAAGTTGGTCAGTCCGGTAAGACCGTTACCCCGAAGATTTACTTCGCCTGCGGTATTTCCGGTTCTGTACAGCATAAGGCCGGCATGAGCAAGTCTGACACCATCGTCTGCATCAACAAGGATCCGGACGCTCCGATGTTTGAAATCTCCCGCTATGGTATCGTTGGCGATGCCCTGAAGATCCTGCCGCTGCTGACCGAAAAGATTAAGGCTTTCAAAGAATCCTGATAGCTGTTATAATTGAATACAGGCAACAAAAAGTCCGGGCTATGCTGCCCGGACTTTTTTTCAAGAAGGAGTATTCAATATGAAAAAGACTAAAATCATTTGTACCCTGGGTCCGGCAACGGACAATAAGGAAACCTTGATCAAGATGATTGATGCGGGTATGGATCTGGCCCGTTTCAACTTTTCCCACGGATCCCATGAAGAATGTGCCCAGCGTCTGGCACTCCTGAAAAGTGCCATTGCCGAAACCGGTCGTGTGATCGGTTTTATCGGGGACACGAAGGGGCCTGAAATGCGGCTGGGCCTTTTCAAGGGCGATAAGGTGACCCTGAAGGAAGGGCATCCGTTTACCCTTACGACGGAAGAATGCGAAGGTACCCGTGAGAAGGCCTTTGTCAACTACAGCGGCCTGCCTGCTGAAGTGCATCCGGGTGAAACCATTCTGCTCAATGACGGGAAACTGACCCTGCGGGTCGAGGACACGACGGATACGGAAATCCATACGACCGTAACCAATGGGGGCGAGATTTCGTCCCGCAAGCGTGTCGCCGTTCCGGGTGCACTCCTGAAATTGCCCTTTATGTCGGAGGCCGATGTTTCGGATATTACCTTTGCGGCCCAGCAGGGTATGGATTACATTGCGGCTTCCTTTGTACGCAATGCCGATGATGCCATGCAGATCCGCCGGCTGTTGGAAAACCTGGGTTCAACCATGGGCATCATTGCCAAGATTGAGAACCAGGAAGGCGTCGATAACATTGACGAGATCCTGAAAGTCGTTGACGGGGTCATGGTGGCCCGCGGCGATCTGGGTGTGGAGATTCCCATGGAGGATGTACCGGTCGTACAGAAGCAGATCATTGCCAAATGCAATGCTGCCGGAAAACCTGCCGTTACGGCAACCCAGATGCTGGAAAGCATGATCACGAATTATCGGGCTACCCGGGCCGAGGCCAGTGATGTGGCCAATGCAATCTACGACGGAACGGATGCCATCATGCTCAGTGGCGAAACGGCTTCCGGATCCTATCCGGTTGAGGCCGTGAAGACCATGGCCCGCATTGCAGGACGGACCGAAGCCTCCCTGGATTATGTCGATGTCTTCAAACATAAAGGAATCGGCGCCCAGGTCCAGATGGCGGATGCCATTTCCCACGCAACGGTCCAGATTGCCCAGGAACTGGATGCCAATGTGATCCTGCCTATTACGGAGTCCGGCTACACGGCGCGGATGGTAGCGAAATATCGTCCCCGTGCCACGGTCGTTGCCGTATCGCCGGAGGAGGAAAGCCTTCGGCGCATGACCCTGTATTGGGGCGTCGTACCGCTGAAAGGGGAGAACCGTCCGAATACGGATGCCCTGATTGATTTGTCCATTCAGGAAGCCAGAAAGGCCGGCCTGATCCATAAGGGGGATTCAGTTGTTGTGACAGCAGGAAAGAATATTGGGAAGGTTGGCAGCACGAACCTGGTCCAGGTCGTCAATGTAGGTGAGAAAGTCGTTTCCGGTCAGGGCATTGGAAAACGGGCTGTCTGCGGTGAAGTGGTCCGGGTTGAAACCATGGCAGACCTTAAAAAACTGAAGGCGGACAGCATCCTGGTCTGTGCAGCCCTTGAAAATGAGATGGGTCCGGCCGCATCCAAGGCAGCCGGTATCATTGCCGAGGAAGGCGGCTTTACTTCGGCTGCGGCTATTGTCGGGATCAACTTCGGGATCCCGGTCATTGTCGGTGCCGCCGGGGCCATGAAGGACCTGGAAGATGGTGACATGGTAACCCTTGATGTGGAAGCCGGAACGGTATACGCCGGAAAAATCAACATCAAATAACTGGATATGGAAAACTGCGGCATCCTTCAAAGGGTACCGCAGTTTCATTTAAAATGAACGATTCAAAGAAACTTAAAGATAAACATGCGGATATATTCGAACGATTTATTGATTTTCCATTAAATTTGCGATTGATTGACGAAATTCAGCGAAAATGATGATAAAAGGAGAGATTGAAAGTAAAAGTCTTGTAAAATCCTTGTAATTACCTGAAATGATACGAAATGACCCTTTTGCAC
>CADBQR010000038.1 GCA_902796945.1 uncultured Acidaminococcus sp. | reverse complement strand
CCACGTCCATTGCGCCCACGGCATTCTGCCGGTTCCAGCGCCGGCAACGGCTTATTTATTGGAAAATATCCCCATCTACGGCGGAACCATTCAGGGAGAACTCTGCACCCCTACGGGAGCGGCCCTGCTGAAATACTTTGTCAGCCGGTTTGCGGCCATGCCCGTCATGGCCGTTACGACGATAGGCTATGGAGTCGGGCAGAAGGAATTCCCCATGGCCAATTGTCTTCGTGCCATGCTGGGTGAAAGGGAAAATGCCGCCCCGGCACTCTGGGAACTGACCTGTCAGGTCGATGATATGACTGGTGAGGCCGTTGCCTTTGCCTTGGAGCAATTGAGAGCGGCCGGCGCCCTGGATGCCTTTGTGACACCGATTTACATGAAAAAATCCCGGCCTGCCTTCCAGCTCACGGTGCTTTGCCGGTCTGAGCAGAAAGAGCCGCTTATCCGCACCTTTTTCCAACATACGACCACCCTGGGGTTGAGGGAATACCCCTTTCGCCGCTATGAGCTGGAGCGGAGCAGCGAAACCAGGATGGTAAACGGAGTTCCGGTTCGCATCAAAAAAGCGGAAGGCTTTGGGGTTCACAGGGAAAAGGCGGAATATGACGATCTGGCAGTACTTGCCCAAAAAGCAAACATTTCCCTGGAAGAGGCCCGCCATCTCCTGAAATAAAAAGGAAACAGAATCAACAAAAAAGGCTGTCGCAAGCGACAGCCTTCTTTTGTTTAAGTGGATCATCCAGTGCCGTTCCCCGGCATCATTTGTGTTTGAGATCGTGCGCTAGTGCCTTTCATCCTTGATTTGCGCTGTATCACGAAAGGAAATTGTAGAAAAATCAGTGCCATAACGAGTAGTGGGAACGGGAATCATCATGTACAGATCCAGGATATGATTGACTGCAATGGGTTTGTCCATAAGGGTTTCTTCAGTAGTGTGTCAGTTCTGGGGGTAAGAGGGACAACCATTTTATAGGAACAGGAATCATTCCGTAGTGCCAAAGCAGGTGCAATTCGTATTGGAATCCGTGCCAGGTAACCGCTTTCCCCTTATCGGGCTTCATCAGGACAGGAAACAGAAGGGATTCCTTGGATCGATTGACAAAAGGAAAACGGGTCACAGTGCCGCAGCTAAGGATGCAGGGCACCGGATGATCGAATCTATGTGCACGCTGGCTTATTTGGCCAGGCGATACATAGCCTCTGCATAAATCTTTGCGTTTTTCATGAAAATCTCAATTTCCCAGAATTCATTGGGCAAATGTTCCCGCACGGTGTCGCCTGGGAAAATCGGGCCAAAGGCCACAATATTCGGAATGGACTTTGCATAAGTGCCGCCACCGATACTCATGGCACCGCCTTCAAGACCGGTCAGTTCATGATAAACGTCCAGCAGGGTCTGGATATACGGTGTTTTTTCATCAACAAACAGGGCACGTTTGTGATTTTCTGCGGTCAGCTCAAAACCGGCTTTCTTGAAGTTCTCAGTCAGGACGGGGGCGCAGTCATCATAGGATTTGGTAACCGGATAGCGATAATTCAGTTTCAGCGTCAACTGCGTGCTGTCCCCTTCCGCAATACCCAGGTTGAAGGAAAGCTTGCCAGATACCTTGTCTTCCAGGGCTATGCCCATTCCGACACCATACGGATCCATACCGATATGGTCCGCCACAAACGCAATCGTTTCCTTCAGTTCAGGGGAAAGAGGCCAGTCCTTAAGGCCAATCATCAGCTTGCCGATTGCATTTTCACCCAATTCAGGATGGGCACCATGGGCTTCCTTGCCGTGAGTCGTAACCTTTACGCCTCCATCGGTGGCCTCAACGGTCATACCGTTCTTTCCGTCATACCGGGCAACCAGTTTTTCTGCCATTGCGGCCGGACAGGTAAATTCAGCTTCTGCAAGGGAAGGTACCACATTATAGGCCGTCCCGCCATGGAGATGGACCAGTTTCAGGTCGCCTTGCTGCGTAAAATGCTTCGTATAGTCCGATTCAAGGATTCCCTTTTCCCCATTGATCAGCGGATATTCGCCATCAGGAGTAAAGCCACAGACAGGAACTTCACCGCCCGTTTCCATATAGTGGGCCATGTCGAGGGAACCTGTTTCCTCATTGGTTCCAAAAAGGATGCGGATCCGGCGTTTAAGGGGCAGCCCCAGGTCCTTGATTGCCTTCATGCCATAGAGAGCAGCAATGGTCGGCCCTTTGTCATCCAGGGCACCGCGGCCATAGATATTTTTGTCGTCGATTTCGCCTCCATAAGGGTCTTTTTCCCAGCCCTTACCTTCGGGAACAACGTCCAGGTGGCCCAGGATGGCAACCATCTCATCGCCTTCCCCGATTTCGGCCCAGCCCATATAGTTATCGACATTCTTTGTCTTAAAGCCTAAATCCCTGCAGACGTTCAGCATATATTCCAGGCAGCGCGCCGGACCTTCGCCGAAAGGTTTCCCGGGCTCAGCAGGACCCTGTACACTTTTGATTTTCAGGGCTTCAGACAAGGTCTTCAGCATCGCCTCTTTTTCGAGTTCGACTTGCTTGGCTAATTCCATCAACTTTCCTCCTCTTGATGTCCATTCCAAAATGACAAATTATTGCCGAACGTTCGCATTTCTACCTCGGAACCATTCTGGAGTGGTGCATTTTTTAGGGGTGATTGGCATTTTCAGGGGTTCCATTTCCAGAAATATACCGGTTCCTTGTTGATTTCATTGTACAGAGTTGTCAGATTTTTGTCAATCATTTTGTTTCATTTGTAATAAAATCGTGATTTATTATCCTTTTTATGCAAATTTTACCCTATTTTGTCCACTTCCCGATTCTTTTCCCTTATTTTTATCCGATAGTTTCAGTACAAAAACCATGATTTCGTTTCATTTCAGCCTTGAGTCCACTACCAATAGACATTCAAAATTGACATTCTTTTCATGATTTTCTGAAATAGACCTATAAAAAAGATTCATACCAACCCCCGTGCCCTCGCGGAAGCGTTCAAGGCGGCCCCGGCTTTATCCATTCACGGTTCCCGGCCGGCAGCAGGTCATTAGAACGGAACCGAAAAGGATGCCAATAGCCATTGCCCAACTGGTTACAGGCATCGCTTCCCGGTTCCTCCGTTACGGCCCATCAATCCCTTTCTTTTTCCATCAGTGCTTCCTTGAAATCCTTTTGTACCGCCTCCCGGAAATCCGGTTCATTGTAAATGGCAAGCAACAGCTCACAAAGCACGGCGGCGCCCTTAGCCATTTGATCCATGGCATGCGGAGTCAGGGTCGCATCGCGCAATTGAGGCGAATGGCCGGGACAGGGTTCATCAGTGATACTGATGTATGCGTGCAGCGTCGGGCATCGGTAGCTGACATTGCCGGCGTCCGTCGAACCGGCTGGCGGCAACGGGCCTTCCACAGGTTCCCCGTAATCCGAAAAAATTGCTTTGATCCGGTTCTCCAGCGCAGGAACCCGGACCATATCGTCAAAATCAGGAAACCCAAGGGTAAAGGATACGTCGCAGTCCATGGTCAGTGCCGCCCCTTTGGCACAATTGCGGATCATCCGGTCCAGCCTTTGCAGCTGCCTGCGCACGGGATAGCGGAATTCCAGACGGACCCGGGCAAAATCAGGAATGATGTTCGGTGCCCGGCCTCCATCAAGAATGACCGCACTGACTACCGTATAGGGTCTGAAGGAATCCCGGCGCGCGTCAAGCAGGTCAAGAAACTTCCGGGCTGCGGTCAGGGCATTATGTCCATTCCAGGGATCTCCGGCTGCATGGGCCGTAAGTCCCTTAAAATCAATGAGATAACAGCGCAGGGCGGTCGCCTGCGTATTGGTCCGGCTGATGCCGCCGCTCGTGCTGTGCATCATCACAGCCAGGTCATCCCCGTCAAAGACGCCCGCCGGAGCAAAATGCAGCTTTGCACCATCCTCTTCCTCTGCCGGCGTCCCAATCAGTTCCAAAGTACCCTGGAAGGCCTCCCGCGGCAGTTGGCTCATGACCATCCCGGCAAGGACTGAAAGAGGACCATGCAGGTTATGGCCGCATCCGTGTCCCACCCCTGGCAGGGCATCATATTCCACCATCAGCGAAGCCCTGGGCCCCTTTCCCCGCTTCAGGACGGCCCGAAATGCCGTTCCATAGCCTAATTCCTTTTCCATAAAGGGGTATTCGATGGCAAAACCGAATGGCTTCAGGGCCTCGACAATGGCCCGGCTGGAAAGAATTTCCTTGCCGGAAACTTCCGGATGCTCATAAAGGTACCGGACAAGCTGCTCGGCAATGGCGCGGTTTTTTTGAATTCCCTCTGAAATCAGCGGATGCATGCAATCCCTCCTTTTGTAGATTTCCCGTAACCAAGTTTACCGAAAGGCTTTGAACCCAACTTGGTACAGTAACCATCAAAAGGGGCTGCCGCAGTAAGCAGCAGCCCCTTTTTCCAAGGAAGCTTCCGGCAGCTTCCCTTTCCATCGATCCGCACGTTGGCATTTTATATTCAGGAATACCGGACGTGCGCTTCCGAATCGTCATTCCTTATGAACCAGCACATCCCGCACATTTTTTTCAAATTTTGCCCGAGGCAGCATGACAAAATGGCCGCAGCCCCGGCATTTAATCCCGAAATCCATGCCTACACGGGTGATTTCCCATTCATAGGACCCGCAGGGATGGGCTTTTTTCATTCGTACGACATCGCCTACCTGATATGTAAAATCACCGTTCATGTTCCGCCTCCACTTTTAACGTAGAGACTTCCTTGATATCGTAGCCGGCCTCGCGGATCCGTTCCACCACATCCATGGCCTGGGTCAGATCGGCACGAATGGTTACTTCCCGTTCATCCCCTTCCAGGGTCCGGGAGAGTATGGAAATAATATTCAC
This sequence comes from uncultured Acidaminococcus sp., assembly GCA_902796945.1. Taxonomy (GTDB): domain Bacteria; phylum Bacillota; class Negativicutes; order Acidaminococcales; family Acidaminococcaceae; genus Acidaminococcus. The sequence goes on along the minus strand of CADBQR010000038.1, from coordinate 21,352 downwards.
CCCTCTTTCTGAAAAGATATTAGCCAGCTCAGCAATGACGCCCACCTTGTCCTTGGTATCAATGACAATCTTGGTGGATGTCTGGTTATATCCCATGATATCGACAAAGGCCTTGAAGATATCCGTATCGGAAATGATACCAACAATATGATTGGTATCGTCGACAACGGGCAGGGCCCCCAGTTTATGGACATACAACAGGTAGGCGGCCGTTTCGACCCCATCATCCGCCTTGACGGTCCATACCGATTTGGTCATCAGATCCGCTACCTTCAGTTTTCCCAGGAGATAGTTGGCTTCATAGCGATCCAGAACACTGGCATCGGAAGGCGTGGCACGGGATACATCCCCATCTGTTACAATCCCCTTCAGCAGCCCTTCCTTATCGGTGACCGGAATGCGGCGCAGATTGTTATTGGCCATCATTTCCTGTACTTCCAACAGACTTTGGTCCATCCGGATCGACTTTACGCCGGGAGTCATAATTTCTTTTACGAGCATGACGTTTCCTCCTTGCTTTATCTTAACCGCCCAAATAGGCCTTACGGACTGCTTCGCTGGCTGCCAGTTCAGCTGCCGTACCGCTCAGGACGATACGGCCCGTTTCCAGCACGTAGGCATGGTCGGCAATGGACAGGGCCATATTCGCATTTTGTTCAACCAGTAAAACGGTTGTTCCTTCGTCATTGATGGTCTTGATGATGGAGAAAATTTCCTTTACCAGCAGGGGTGCCAATCCCATGGATGGTTCATCAAGCAGCAGGACACGAGGACGGCTCATGAGGGCACGCCCCATTGCCAGCATCTGCTGTTCGCCGCCGGAAAGGGTCCCCGCCATCTGCCCTTTCCGCTCAAAAAGGCGGGGGAAAAGTTCAAATACCTTTTCCTTATCCCGGGCAATCCCGTCCTTATCATTCCGCAGGTAGGCACCCATGTCCAGATTTTCCATGACGGACATATTGGAAAAAACGTGGCGTCCCTCCGGGACCTGCACCAGGCCGCGGCCTACAATGTCATGGGCCGGGACACCAACAAGTTCCTGACCGTCAAAAGAAATGCTGCCGGATTTTGGTTTGATCAGTCCGGAAATGGTATGAAGCGTTGTCGATTTGCCGGCTCCATTGGAACCAATCAGTGTCACAATCTGCCCGTCATCGACTTTCAGGCTGATTCCCTTTACAGCATGAATGGCGCCATAATAGACTTCCAGGTCTTTGACTTCTAACATTATGACACCTCCTCTCCCAGGTACGCTTCAATCACTCGTTTATTATGACGGATTTCATCGGGCGTGCCATTGGCAATGCAAAGACCGTATTCCAGCACATAGATACGCTGGCACACGCCCATGACCAGGCTCATATCATGTTCAATCAGGAGAATGGCCAGATGGAAATGATCACGCAGCCAGCGAATCATCTCCATCAGCTCCTTTGTTTCCTGCGGGTTCATACCGGCAGCCGGTTCATCCAGCAGCAGGAGCTTGGGTTCCGTGGCAAGGGCCCTGGCAATTTCCAGCCGGCGCTGGGCACCATATGGCAGGTTCTTGGCCAGGTCGTTGGCATGTTCTTCCAGATGGAAGATTTTCAGCAGCTCCATGGCCTTTTCCGTTACGTCATCCTCTTCCCGGAAGTATTTTTTCGTTCGGAAAATGGCTTCCGGCAGGTTATATTGGATATGCATATGATAGGCAATCTTGACATTATCGATGACAGGAAGTTCAGAGAACAGCCGGATATTCTGGAACGTACGGGCCATCCCCATCTGCGTCACCTGATAGGACTTTTTGCCATTGATGCGCTTCCCGTCAAAATAAATGTCACCTTCTGTCGGCACATACACACCGGTAATCAGGTTGAAGGCCGTGGTTTTCCCGGCGCCATTCGGACCGATAAGACCAATCAGCTCGTGTTCATCGATATACATATTGACATTGGAAACCGCCCGCAGTCCGCCAAACACGATGGATACATTCTGCAGGTCAAGAAGATGCCTGGTTTCCGTTTTGGCTTCAGTCGTCATTCTTCTTTCCTCCCATCTTCAGGCTGCGGATCATCTGCAGGGACAGTTCCTTATCACCAAAGAGTCCCTGGGGCCGGTAGAGCATGAGAACAATCATTGCCACAGAATAAATCAGCATGCGCCATTCCGGGAAATCAGACAGGGCTGCTGAAATAAAGGTCAGTACAATGGCGCCCGTAACGGACCCGGTCATGGATCCCAGACCGCCCAGGACAACCATGGTCAGGATATCAAAGGAACGCATAAAAGTAAAGGAAGCCGGATGGGCAATGAAGAAATAATGGGAAAACAGGACACCCGCCGTACCGGCAAAGGATGCCCCCAGCGTAAAGGCCATGACCTTGTAGCGGGTCGTATCGATTCCCATGGTATCCGCGGCAATTTCGTTTTCCCGGATGGCAAGGCAGGCACGGCCATAAGCCGAATTCTTGAAATTCTTGATAAAGAACAGAATGGCAACCATGATCCAAAAAGCCATGGGAAAGGTGGTCAGACGGGGAATCCCCATGAGCCCGGAGGCCCCACCGACATATTCGATATTAAGGATACAGATCCGGATGATTTCCCCCAGACCAAGGGTCGCGATGGCCAGGTAGTCGCCATTCAGGCGCAGGGTTGGCAGTCCGACAAGAAAACCGACAATGCCGGCAGAAATGGTTCCCACAATCAGGGCAACGGGCATATCATACCCCAGTTTAACAGTCATGATTGCACCCATGTAGGCGCCAATGGCAAAGAACCCGGCATGGCCGATGGAGAACTGACCGGTATAACCATTGATCATATTGAGGCTTGTCGCCAGGATAATATTGATCATGATAAGGACCAGGTTCAGTTCCCAGAAGGCCCCGATAATTTCGGTCTCCAGCATACCATAAATGGCAGCAAAAAGGACGGCGGCGATGCCCAGTTTACGAATATCTGCTTTAACAAGTGAATTCATCGTTGTCCGCCTCCCTTACACTTTTTCACGTACATTCTTGCCAAACAGGCCCTGGGGTTTGTACAGCAGGATCAGGATCAGGATGGCAAAGGCGGCCGCATCACGGAAGGTGGATGAAATGAAGCCGGAAACAAGGGCCTCCACAATGCCCAGAATGATGCCGCCCACCATCGCACCGGGGATAATGCCGATGCCGCCCAGCACAGCCGCTACGAACGCCTTGATGCCGGGAGCCATACCCATCAGCGGGTCGATGGAATTATAATAGACGCCGACAAGGACACCGCCGGCAGCGGCCAGGGCAGAACCCAGGGCAAAGGTCATGCCGATGACCCGGTCAATATTGATTCCCATCAGCCGAGCCGCATCCGCATCAAAGGATACAGCCCGCATGGCCTTTCCCATTTTGGTGCGGTTTACGATATAGGTCAGGGCCAGCATCAGGACAACCGTGCTGATCAGGATAATGATCTGCTGGCTGTTGATGACGAGACCGCCCATATGATAGACAGAAGCGGAAAACTCGGAAGAAAACGTCCGGGGCTGAGGAGAAGCAAGCAGGATCATGCCATTTTCAAGGAAGAAAGAAACACCAATAGCGGTAATCAGGATGGCAATGCGCGGTGCGTTCCTCATGGGACGATAGGCAATCCGTTCGATGATCATACCGACAACGGCCGATCCGGCCATGGCAATCAAAAGGGACGGAAGAAAAGGTAAATGAAAGATGGTTGTACAAACATAGCCGATATAGGCACCCACCATGTAGATATCACCGTGGGCAAAGTTTATCAGCTTCAAAATGCCGTAGATCATCGTGTAGCCCAGAGCGATCAATGCATAGATGCTGCCCAGGGACAGACCATTGATGAGCTGCTGCAGCAGTTGATGCATAAAACCTGAATCCATAGTCATGTCCTCCATTAATGACGATTAACGCGGCCGCAGCCGGGGAAATCCCCGGCCGCACCGTCTTTTTGTTTTCAATGACAGTACCTGAAAACCAGGATACCGGTTTTCAGGGATTGACCTTCGTACGGAAGGTCTGCCTGCCGTTTTTCAGTTCGATGATGACCGCTGCCTTGATGGGATTATGGCTCCCATCAAATTTGATGGAACCGGAAACGCCGGTAAAGCCGCTTACCTGGGCAAGTGCCTCTGCAATCTTGCCAGGATCCGCCGACTTGGCATCTTCCATGGCCTTGATGAAGAGCTTTGCCGAATCGTAGGCCAGGGCCGCGAAAACATCGGGTTTCTGTTTATATTCCTTCTGATACGATTCCACGAATTCCTTGTTCAGTTTTGACGTATCATCGGGAGAATAGAGACTGGAAAAATAGCAGTTATTCAGATTTTCGGGAAGGGCAATTTCCGCAAGTTTCTGGGAATCCCAACCATCGCCGCCAGCCATGGCAACGTTCAGCCCCAATTCCTTGGCCTGCCGAATGATCAGACCCACTTCCTGGTAATAACCTGGAATGTACAGGAAATCCGGGTTGGCATCCCGCAATTTTGTCAGGGTCGCCTTGAAGTCCGTATCTTTCTGCAGATACATTTCCTCGCCCACAATGGTGCCGCCACCGGCTTCAAACTTTTCCCGGAAGAACTGGGCCAGGCCCTTGGCGTAGTCCGAGGAATTATCGATCATGATGGCGGCCCGTCTGACCTTCAGCGTATTCAGTGCAAAATCGGCCATGACGGTTCCCTGAAACGGGTCAATGAAACAGGCACGGAAATTATAAGGTTTTACCTTGCCATGATCATCTACGGTCACTTTCGGGTTGGTCCCCATAGGTGAGATATCCGCCGTCCTGGCAGCCGAGCTGACTGCCGTCGATGCAATGACCGCGCTGGACAGGTTCGGCCCGATTACGCCGACAACCTTATCCTGTGAAATCAGTTTCTGCATGGCATTGGTTGCCTCGGTTGCTTCCGATTTATTATCCGCCACAACCAGGGTCACTTTTTTGCCATTCACGCCGCCCTTGGCGTTGACTTCCCTTAAGGCCAGTTCAATGCCATTCCGGGAAGAGATCCCATAGCTGGCGCTGCCGCCCGTCATTTCGAGATTTCCTCCCAGTTTGATGGTATCGCTGGAACCCTTGGAGCCTCCGCAGCCACTGATGGCGGCTGTCAGGATCAGGCCCGCTGTCAATACAGATAAAATACGCTTCGTCCTTACCATGGAAATACCCCCTCCGGCTTTAAGCCTCAATGCTGATAATCAGCTGATATATTTTTAAAAGCGGCTCCCGAAGGCATACACTGTATTGCTTCGAAACACCGCTTTTAAAACAGGGTTTACGCTTTTTCAGCGTCTGGATCCAAATCCTATCCAGTCCTTATCTGTAAGTAGAGCTCCCGCGAGAATCGGAATCTCTGAACTTCTTCTGCTATTGATTCCCTTATTTTGTTATGATCGATTACCCATTAATTTTCTTCACCAGGGTCTGTACACCATCTTTCAGTTCCAGGATCAGCGCGGTCGTAATGGGGTTATGCTTTTCATCATAGGAGAACTTGCCGTTGGCGACCTGCAAATCCTTGGTCTTGGCCAGGGCTTCCGCTACTTTCGTACCATCCGTGCTCTTTGCTTCTTCCATGGCATGGAAGAGAACCAGTCCGGCATTGTAGCCCTGCAGGGCAAATACATCAGGATCCTTGCTGTATTTATCTTTATAGGACTTGATGAACTTCTGAACACCGGCATCCTTATCCTGTGCCGTATAGGCGCTGGTGAAATAGCACTTATTGGTATTTTCCTTGCCGGCGATTTCAACCAGCTTCGGGGAATCCCAACCATCAGAACCTAACAGGGGCACATTCAGGCCAACTTCACGGGCCTGTTTGATGATCTTGGAAACTTCTTCATAGTATCCGGGGATGTACAGGGCATCCGGATTGGCTGCCTTCAATTTGGTCAAGGCTGCCTTGAAATCGACATCCTTGGAGAGGAAGGCTTCCTTTGCTACAATTTCACCGCCATTTTCCTTGAAGGTCTTTTCAAAGACTTCCGCCAGCCCTTTGGAATAATCGCTGGAAGAGTCGTTCAAAATGGCAACTTTCTTGAGTTTCAGGTCCTTAGACGCAAATTCTGCCATGATCTTGCCCTGGTACGGGTCAATGAAGCAGGCACGGAAAACATACGGTTTTACCTTCCCATCCTTATTCAGCGTAATAGCAGGAGCTGTTGCGCAGGGAGCAATCAACGGTTTTTTATTGGCCGTCAGGATCGGTTCGGCCGCTGCCACGGAACCGGAGGTAGCCGGGCCTACAACCGCTACGACCTTGTCCTGGGTAACCAGCTTGGTTGCTGCGTTGCCCGATTCAGAAGGCTCGGATTTATTATCTGCCTGGACCAATTCGATTTTTTTGCCATTGACCCCGCCCTTGGCATTGACTTCATCAATAGCCATCTTGAATCCGTTCAAGGTAGAGGTCCCATAGTTCGCTACGTTGCCGGTCAATTCGAACAAGGCACCGACCTTAATCGTATTCCCGCCGCCGGATTTACTGCCTGACTTTCCACACCCCGTAAATGATGCAGCTACCAGGGTGGTCATGCAAACTGCACCCACCACTTTTTTCCATGATTTCATGAATAACACCTCCATAGCATATCCCTTGTTTGATTCCCTAGTTCGTTTATGACCGGCCAAACAAGATATAAACTATTATATACAAAGTCACACTTTTGTCAACACTTTTAGAACAAAATTAATTCGCTTTTTTAAATTTCATTTATCAAACTTTACAATTCATCCATTTTGTTTTCGATAAAAGGACTTTTGTCCTTGAAATCGAACTTATCCCAAGGCCCCAAACGCAAAATTGCTGAGGATGAATACGGCAAGTCCGCTCATGAACGACTGAAACAGACGGGTCGGATAAACGACTCCCGATTGGGGATCGACCTGGGTAATGCCGGAAATCCGGAACGTTACGGCCAGCTGCGTCAGACTGGAAATGAACAGCAGCATACAGCCAGGCTGCCAGTATGGGGTGAACAGCACAATGTACGTGCAGTAAATCATGTATAACAGGCGAACCACGTAATACAGAAGGAAAAGCAATACATCCTTTGAAATGATGATGAGCCGCACACCCTTTGGGCGGCGTTTCCATAATGGAGGCAAAACCTGCATATAATAATAAAGTTTCCGATAATGGAAGAGGAAAACCAGTTCCATGATAAGAAAAAACAAAGGAATGGCATACACGTCGACCATCACTCCCTATATGTAAAGATAAGGACCTGAAAAGGAGCCTTCAGGAATATTTCCCTGTCCATAAGCGCATAAGAACATTATAACCCCAACAGGCTCCGCACCGCCGGCGTCAGGAGCAGGGAAAACAGCAGGGGAATTTCCAGGGAAAGTATGAATCCATTGACAAATCCCATAATCGCAACGGGCCGCCCGGCGCATTCCAAAAGAACCGGCATGGTCGAATCCATGGACGTGGCACCGCCGATGACGACCAGCGGCAGCGTACAATACCTGGATAAGAGAGGAACGGCCAGGATGGTCAGAAGCTCCCGCAGCGCATTGGCAATAAAGGCCAGTGTCCCCAGCTCCGTCCCAACGGACGAACTCAGCACGACGGAGGATAAACTGTACCAGCCCATACCGGAACTGACGAGAAGGCTTTGTCCCACTGGCACCCCGCAGAGCATACCGAAAAGGATACCGCCGCCCATGCTGCCAAGATTGGTGATCACCGTCACCAGGATGGACAGCCCCAATGTCTTGATGGTCAGGAATTTCCTGACAATATTTTTGCTGTTCCCAATATCCGTGCCAGCACAAAAGACCATCACGGCAAGGGCGTTCATCAATACGGCATCCAAAATCGGTTTTGCTTCCACGGAAAGGGCCCATCGGCCGGTCAGCAGCCCAAGAATGAGTGCAGAAAAAATGATGATGGTCATAGCCGGCTGCTCCTTTCCTCATCCCGAAGCAGTTCATGGAAGGATGAACGGAAAAGCTTTCCTGCCGCTGCCATGAGGATCACGGAACCAGCCATACCGCCAATACAGAGGAAAAATGACTGGATTCCCAGGACGGGCAAAGCCTGCATGACCGTTTCGTCACAGCCGATTTTAGCAGCAAGACAGAAGATCATGATAAAAAGGCAGATCTTTGTCAGGACGGACAGGATATGATTCATCGCCGGGGTCAGCCGACCGGATATTCCGGCGGCAAGGCCCAGGACCAGCATAAGGGTCAGTTTCAGCATAGGAGGTCTCCTTCTTTTTTATCTATCCTTATTTTACCGGATGTGACAGGAATTAGCCATTCCAGGAAATCAGGACGGGAATACTTCGGGCTGCCAGACCAGGTCCTACCAGGTTATCAGGATTCAAAACCATTTTACTCCTGATGTTCTTTCATTATTTTTTCTGTCTTTCATGTTCTTTTCATTTTTTCTTTTTATAATGACACCATCAAAAAAAGAGAAGCGCCGGTAACAACCAGCGTAAAACCAAGGAGGTCCATCAGCATGGAAACAATCTCTTCCCTTATCACTGCAGGCAGGAAGTCCCTGAAAAAAGGCGTAGCCATTATGACCCTTGCTGCCGTGGCAGCAGGATTTGGAGGCATGGCCTTCACCACGGCCGAAGCAGCTTCTCGCAAGGATGACCGGCCCCCTGTTGTAGAAAACAGGAAACCGCCAAAAGAACCTGAAAGAAAACCGCAGCCCCCAAGAAAATCCAATAAAAAGCCAAAGAAAAAGAACGTAGCCCCAAGACCGCAAAGAGTGCCTGACAACAAACCGGTCAAGCATCCACCTTCCAACGAATGAAGTCCGTTACGCCGTCCCTTCCTTTCCGGAAAGGGGCGGCGTCCTTTTGTTTTGGGAACCCGTTTCCTTTCCTGACCCCGTCAGGCATGATCTGCAGTATCCTGCCGCAGGATTCCAGCCGCCCATGTTTATTTACTACTCCCATGCCTCATAGTATAATAAGAATTCCAAGGTGGTGAAAAATATGGATGATAAGGATTTCCTGCTCATCAAAACCCTCTACGAAGAAAAAAATATAACCCATGCAGCCAAACGGCTTTATATTTCCCAGCCTGCCATAAGCGACCGTTTGAAACGGCTGGAAACAGAATTCGGCTGCCAGCTTTTTATCCGGCAGCCCCGGGGCATCCTTTTCACATCCCAGGGAGAGCAGCTTGTCCAATATGTAACCCGTGCCGATGCGGATTATCAAAAACTCAGGAAACAGCTTTCGGCACCGACGGAGGAAATCTATGGAAATTTCTCCATCGCCTGTTCCGATCTCTTTGCCCGCCACCACCTTTCCCCTTTGCTTCAGGAATTCAAAAGAAAATACCCCGCCGTTACCCTGACCATTACAAGCGGATTCAGCACTCCCCTGTACAGGGAATTCCTGGAAGGCCGCTACCCTGTTTGCATTGTCCGTGGTGAGCATAACTGGGCTGAACACAAGAAACGCCTGATCCGTGAGCCGATCTGCCTTTTCAGCAAAGACCCCGTTGAAATGAAGAGCCTTCCACAGCACCCTTTTATCCGCTGCACCGGCGACCCTTCCCTGGAATCCCTGCTTGATGAATGGTGGTACGCTCATTACAAGGAACCACCCTGTCTGGCCGCCCGGACAGCCTCTGTGGAAACCTGTCTCAAACTGGTCAGCACGGGGATAGGATTTACCTTTTTATCGGAAAGCTGCGGCCATGGGTTTCCAGGCTTATGTTCCCGCCCCCTTACCTCAACACGGGGAATTCCCCTGCAGCGCGATACCTGGCTGTATTATCGAAAAAATTACCAGCTGCTGCCCGGTCTCAGGGCGTTTATCCAATACATCGAAAGCCATTTCGACGAAAATTGAAAGGACGCGTCAAAAGGCCTGCTCCCATGTCATCAAACCGGACATGGGGCAGGCCTTTTAGTTGCAGGCAGGATAAGGACGCCTGCCGCTTTTTCTGTTTCGTTCCGGTTCCGCTCCAACGAATCTATTGCAGATGTTGGTAAATTTTTTCCAGGTTGCTTCGCATCCGCTCCAGATAGGATTTCCCATTCTCCGAAGTTTCCATCGTATAAACAGGAACCGTTTGGGCCCCGATTTCACGGGCCAGGGTCAGTGAAGTTTTTGGACTGACACCGCTTTCCGTAAAAATCGTCCGGATATGATGCGCCTTACAGTAATCAAGGAGTCTTGTCAGTTGCCGGGCACTGGGTTCACCTTCGGCAAAAACCGATTCAATACTGTTCATGTGCAGTCCAAAATCACGGCATAAATAGGCAAAGGCGGCGTGGCCGGCAACAAACTCCTTATGGGGAAGGCGACTGATCTTTTCCTCGTATTCCTGCCGGAGCTTTTCAAGCTCCCCTTTATAGGCCTCGGCATTGCGACGATAGATTTCCTTGTGGGCAGGGTCAGCCTGTTCCAACGCGGAGGCAATATGCTCTACTTCCTGGCGGGCACATTTCAGGCTGAGCCAGGCATGGGGATCATAGGCCCTTTGCTCATTTCCCTCTTCTTCCAGGGGAATGGCATCGATTCCCCGGGAAGCTTCCACGACGATAAGATCGGGATTATCAGCTGCCTGGGCTACATTTCCGGTCCATGGCTCCATGCCAAGTCCATGTACAACGAGAACCCGGGCATGATGGATTTTCTTCATCTGCTCCGGTGTAGGCTGAAAACCATGGGGCTCCGCACCTTCCGGCACCAGGCTGACAATGTTTATATACTCCCCGCCAACGGCCGCGGTAAATTCCTTCATTGCGTTGAAGCTGACCGCTACGACGGGCCGGCTGTCTTTTTTCTCTGCCCGGTCCGTCCGGGCGCTGCATCCGGTCCCCGCAAGAAGCAGGATAAAAGCTACCAGGGTCAATAATTTTTTCATAGGTCCTCCTTATTGCAAATCATTTGCAAGAGCATGGCTATTCTAGCACGAAGCCAGCCATCCGTCAATAAATGCGAATGACTTGCATTTTCATTTATTTCATTTTATAATGGGAACCCGGTTATGAAAGGAGTTTCTATGATTTCACTGGAACATATTGATTTTGCCTATGAAAACGGGCCCTACCTCCTGGAGGACCTGACCATGACCATCTATGACGGGGACTATGTCGCCATCGTAGGGGAAAATGGCAGTGGCAAAAGCACCCTGGTCAAGATCATGCTGGGACTTTTAAAGCCCAACCACGGAAAAATCAGCAGTACCTTCCGGCGGCCCGCCTACGTTCCCCAGCCGACTGACCTGATCAACAAGCAATTTCCCATCACCGTGGAGGAACTATTGGATTTCCAGCGCCAGGTCCTGAAAATCCGGGCTAAAACTTCCATTGAGGCCGCCCTGGATCAGGTCGGCATGGCCGATTTCCGCAGGCACCTTGTTGGGACCCTGTCGGGAGGCCAGTTTCAGCGCGTCCTTGTCGCCAAGGCCCTTTTAGGGCAGCCGGATTTCATTATACTGGACGAACCTTCCACGGGCATGGACCTGCGCTCCCAGGACCAGCTCTACCCACTGATCCATGACCTCCATGAACAGAAAGGGGTCACGATCGTTACGGTGGAACACAACCTGCGCTATGCGGCCCATAATGCCTCTTCCTTTTTCCATATGGTCGAAGGGCGCGGGCATTTCTGTACCCCCGATGAATACATCCGGGAATACCTGCAGGAAAATGGAGGAAATGCTCATGTTTGAATATGCTTTTATGAGGAATGCCCTTGTCATTTCCTTGCTGATTTCCCTGCTCTGCCCCCTGATTGGCATCTTTCTTGTCCTGCGCCGTTACTCCATGATTGGGGATGCCTTAAGCCACGCTTCCCTGGCCGGTGTCGCGGCCGGATTCCTGTTTCATGCCAGCCCGATTGTCAGCGCCTTCTGCCTGACCTCCTGTTTTGGGCTCCTGATTGAGGTCCTTCGTGAAAAATTTCGCCGCTATGCCGAACTGACCCTGGTCATTGTCATGTCCCTTTCTGTTGGGCTGGCCATCACCCTTGTCAGTTCCGGCCTCGTCCACACGAACATTGATTCCTTCCTGTTTGGCAGCATCCTGACAGTCAGCCAGGAAGAAGTGATCACGGTTGCTGTTCTGGCAGCCATATCCGCCCTGACCATTCGGGGCCTTTATCCCCAGCTGGTCATGCTGTCCTTTGATGAGGATGGAGCCCGCATCTCCGGAGTTCCCCGCCGGACCATCAATTATATTTTTTCCCTGCTTGTAGCCGCTACGATATCTGTTTCCATCCGGATCGTAGGAATCCTCGTCATCAGTTCCCTGATTGCCCTTCCCGTAGCAACGGCATTGCAATTTCAGCAGGGATTCAACCGGACGATGCTGCTTTCCATTCTTTTCAGCTTTCTGGATATTATGGCCGGCCTGTTCCTTTCTTACTGGATTGGGGCGGCGCCGGGCGGCATAACGGCAGTTGCTTCTGTCCTCGTGCTGCTTGTTGTTATCCTGATCCGCGAAATCCATCAGTCCCGCCGAGGAGGTGTCCACCAATGACCGATTCCCTGACAGCGGAAACCATCATTCGTCAATATAACCTGAAGCTGACCAAGCCGCGTATGCTGGTGCTGAACCTGCTGCTTTCCCGCCAGGAAGTCCTTACGGCGGATGAAATCTACGAATTTCTCGTCCGAACCGGATCTTCGCTGAATTTTTCCACGGTATACCGGACATTGGAGACTTTTACGGAAAAGAAAATTACCGAAAAAGTCAAGATGCCGGATTCCCGCAAAGCGGGGTTCCTGCTTTTTACCATGAGCCATACCCATAACCTGATCTGTCTGGGCTGCCATAAGGTCATCCCGATCCACGGCTGCCCGCTGAAAGCATTCAACGAAGAGCTGGCAGCTGAAACCAGATTCGAAATTGTCGGCCATGATCTGACCGTCTACGGGTACTGTGAAAAATGCAGGAAACCGCATCACCAGTAATCGGACAGTATTGTGCAATATCCCGGTTTTCAACAGGAACGGCCGGCACCGTTCCTGATACCTGAAAGGAGCGTGTTTTTAATGGAAATCAAGGAAATCAATGCCCTCTATGAACAATGCAGAACCTATCGCCGGTTCAGGCAAACGCCTCTGGACCACGATTTTCTGGTTTCGCTTGTAGAAACGGCCCATCGGAGAAGTTCCGGTCGAAACGGGCAGCCCTGGCATTATTATCTTGTGGAAACGCCGGAAACCGTTGCCGCCCTGCAGCCTTATATGCATTGGGCCGCAGCCCTGCCAAAGGAAATCGGAACACCCAAGCCCGGGGAACAGCCTGTAAGCTACCTGATCATGGCCCAGGAAAAGAACGCCAACCCATTCTGTTACGTTGATGCGGGCATCGCCTTTGACACCATCGCTTTTCTGGCCATTTCCAAAGGAATCGGAACTGCCTTGCTGGCAGCCATCAATCGGGCAAAGATTGCCGAAATCCTGAAGGTTCCGGACAATCAGGAAGTTACTTTTGCCATCGGCCTGGGGTATCCTGCCCATAAGAGTACCATCGTGCCGGTCGGGACAGACGGAAACCTGGACTATTATGTCGATGAAAAACGGGATTACTATGTTCCCAAAAAATCCCTGAAAGAGGTCCTTGTCCTTAAATGACGAGCCTCGTTCCCCGACAGGCGGAACCATGAAAACGGGCGGCTGCACAATCTGGCAGCCGCCCGTTTCTTTTTTCGGTTTTTACAGATTCCCCGGACTCCTTACAGGATTCCGCTCACCACATACTGGCCAGCATTCTCATCCCACTTGATGGACATGACTTTAGGCGCCCTGTCCAAAAACAGGATGGCTTCGTTCTGGCGGATTTGCAGCGGACTGTTGAATACAGAGGTGGGAACAAAATTAGCGACCGGCAGCTGCCGGACCTCGCCCATTACATCGGCGCCTACAACGGATACATCCTCCAGTTCCGTCTTACCGGCTCCCCTGGCCCCATAGCTCAGGACCAGTAAATCTTCCTTGTTCTCACGAAAACGCAATTTGTATAACACATACTGGCTGCCCTTCTGGAACATCTGCATGGCAATTTTTCCGTTCTCATTATAGGCAAGCGTCATGACCCGATGCCCGCCCTGTTCCGCCGCCAGCATGGCATTGACAGGACGCACATCGTTTTTTATGAATTCGACGGCCAGGGCAGGCTGCAGGTGCCCGTCGGCGCTGAAAGTATAATGTTGGGCAAAAAACTGTGCCGCTTCTCCGGACGACAGGGAGCCGGCCAGCACCGTGACAACCAGGGCCAGCACTGTCAGTACTTTTCTCATCACCATATCCCCCTTTTTAAGCCTATTATAAATGGTTGCGCAGCCTTTCACAACAGAAAAAACAAATTGGTCAGGAAAGGAAACAAGCGATCCGCCTGTCATTCAAGACGGTCCAGGGCATCCTTCAATGCCCATACGCCCCTGCGGATCTGGTCCTGGGCAATTCCCGCAAAGGAAAGCAGGAATTCCGGCCAGTTTCCGGACCGGGAATCCCTGACAGGCATGATCTTTACGCCCCCGGAAAGGGCTTTTTCCGCCAGCTTTTCCGCGGTGCCCGGGCAGTTGAGGGCAATATGCAGATGAAGCCCTGATTCCAGGCTCACAATGGAGACTTTATCACCAAAGGCTGCCACCAGCGCTTCCTGCAGGAGATTGCTCTTTGCACGATAGCGGGTCCTGAGTTTTTTTACATGCCGTGTCAGGTATCCTTCCGCAATATAGTCGGCAAGCGCCAGTTGTTCCACGGTTGAGGACGTCTGATTATAGCGATGGGCAATCGCCCGGTACGCTGGCAGCAGTTTCTCCGGCAGGACAAGATAACTGATTCGCAGGGATGGCAGCATGGTCCTGGAAAAGGATCCTACGTAAATGATTTGCTCCCGGTTGCCAAAACTGTGCAGGGCCGGAACCGGCCGGTGCAGATAGCGAAATTCCCCATTATAATCGTCTTCCAGCAGGTAGACCCGTTCAAATTGGGTCGCCACGATCAGGTTGCTTCGTTCTTTTTCGGAAAGGGACCGTCCTTTATAGGGGTTGGTCGGACTGATCACCAATAACTCCGGCCAGTTGCCAGAGGGAACGCCGGGATTATACCGTTCCGTTTTCCATCCCATGAGATTAAAGATCTGTTCCGCCTGGGGAAACCCGGGCTCCTCAAAGCCAGCTCTTTTTTCATCAATGGGCAGAAGGGGCAGCAGGATCATAAGAAGTGCCTGGAGTCCGGCACCGACCAGGATCTGTTCCGGCCGGCAGACCACACCGCGGGACTGATAGCTGTAACGGGCCAGTACGTCCCTTAATTTCGGTTCCCCCTGGGGATCCCCATATCCGGCCAGTGCTTCCGGTGTATGAAGGACCCGGTTGATGCAGCGCCTCCATAAGGTGGAATCAAAGGTGGACGTATCCACATAATTATTGGAAAAATTATAGACCACGACGGGATCCTTTTTTTCCTCGCCATGGGGAATCCGTTCTGAGGGCGCGGCCGGTTGGTCCTGGGACACCCGGAAACCCCGGTTGGGCAGATTCCTGATATACCCCTGATCGATCAGGATCTCATAAGCGGCCTCTACAGTAGTACGGCTTACTTTCAGGTCCCGTGTCAATTTCCGGATCGAAGGAAGCATATCACCGGCAGCCAGGTGTTCCTGCCGGATTTCCTCCCGAAAATAGTCGGAAATCTGTCGATACAGGGGCTGTCCATTGTCGGATATCCGAAAATTGAATGTTGTAGCCATAACCGTGCTCCTTTTTTTGATTCAATCACATAAAAATTTAGATGACACTATTCTAGCATAAAAATAATCAATCGACTATAAAAATACCGGTCTGCCGTTGGTACGGCAAAACCGGCAGGTAAAAAAGGCTCACATGGTAAATTGAAAAACCGGCTCTGTTTTCGCTGCGTCAGCGATTGACACACATGTAGTGGAACCGTTTGAATCCGAAATACCCCATAATAAGGCTGCTGATGATCAGCCCTCCTGCACTGCAGGCAATCGGCATGCTGTCAATTTGCGGGGTCAGGGCAAAACGCAGGGCCTCGTTTGCATAGACCAGGGGATTGATTAAAATGATTTTTTGGAAGAACGGTACAGCCGTCAAACTCTTCCAGGTAAAGAAGATGGCTCCGGAAAATACCATGGGCATCAGGAACCCGGGGAACATCGCCGCAATCTGCATCGGCTTTACAATCGTACCGACAAGGAGCCCCAGGGTAGCCGACGCAATGGCAATGAGGATCAGGACGGGAACCAAATAGACGATGCGATCGCCCTGCAGGGCCAGTTCAACCCGGCTCCCCATAAAAAAGGCCGAAAAGGGCAGTACCAGAAGACCGCCGATAAAGGCTTCAATAATACCCACCAGCATCTTGGCATAGGCTACCAGATTCGCCGGAACCGGTGCCTGCAGCCGGTCCTCGATTTCATGCATATTGTTGAAATCCATGGTAAAGGGAATCGCCGTTCCATGGATGCCAGTGATGAGGATACTCATTCCAATCATTCCCGCAAACATATGCGTCGGAAATTCCCGCGGTACCAGACCGATTTCCGGCAACACATAACCATAGGTAATGATCAGGATCAACGGCAGCATGACTACACGAAAGATAAATTCTCCTTTATCACGCCATTGTGCTAACAGGTCCCGGTGAACCATAGCCCAAAACGCACTGGAAATAGGATTGTTCATAGTGGATTCTCCTTCTTTGCAAATTATTTTTCGGGAGCGTTCATCGCGCTTCCCGTCAGATACAGGAACACATCATCAAGGGTACTGGTGCTGAGACTGATGTTCTGCAGCGTCTTATGACGGTCTTCCGTCCAGCGAATGATTCCATCAAAGTCGGGCTGCTTCGTATTCAGGTACAACTGCAACGTTCCATTCTGGATCTTGGCCTGCTGGACATCTTTTAACGCGGCGGCAGCCCTGGCGTCATCCTCATTCAGGGAATCCAGCTTCAACGTCAGGATGTTCTTGGAAGGAATCAGGGCTTTTAACTGGGAAGAAGTCCCCAGCGCTTTCAGTTCCCCATGATTGACGATGGCAATATTCTCACAGAAACGTTCCGGTTCTTCCATATAATGGGTCGTCAGGAAAATCGTCGTTCCCTGCTTGTTCAGCTCCAGCATCTGTTCCCACAGGATTTCCCGATAATTGGGATCCAGTCCCGTCGTTGGCTCATCCAGGAACAAAATGGAGGGGGTATGCATCATGGCGCGGGCAATCTTCAGCCGCTGGGCCATACCGCCTGAAAAAGACGATACATAATCATTTTGCCATTCTGCAAGCCCGAATTTTTCAAGATACTCATCGGCCTTCTTTTCGGCTGCTGCCTCGTCCATGCCAAAATATTTTGCATGGAAAAGCAGGTTTTCCCGGGCTGTCAGACTGCGGTCCATATTGTTATGCTGGGCTACCACGCCAATTTTGGCACGGGCAGCCACCGGATCCCTGCGCGCGTCAATCCCGTCAATCAGGATTTCACCGTCGTTGGCCGCCAGCTGTGTCGTCAACATCGAAATGGTCGTACTCTTCCCGGCACCATTGGGTCCAAGAAAACCAAAAATCTCTCCCCGCCTGACAGAAAAAGAAATGCCTTTGACCGCTTCGACCTTATGGCCGCTCTTCATAGTAAAGGTCTTTTTCAGGTTCCTGACTTCCAGGATATTTTCAGTCTGTGCACTCATCTCATCTTCCATCCCTTCTACAAGATATACGCATAATCCGTATATCTTATTTCGTTTGTGTTATTCACTTCTTGCATTTGTATAATATACCCTGTATAGGTATATGTCAAGATGTTTTCGAAAAAAATCCAGTATTTTAGTAGAAATTAAACCAGCCGTTTCCACTAACCGTCCGCTCCTGCCTGAAAAAGAAGGTCCGGCCTGGCAGGACACGATTTCCACGAAATAAAAGCTGCCTGGGATCCATGAAGTTGCTTCGGCAGTGTCGATTCCTATTTATTTCGGGCATGGAATTCAGCTCATTTCCATCACAATTGTTACACTTTTCCCTGGTTTTTATATTTTTTTTAATAAATAGATTCATTTTTCTTGACAATCGATGGAACTGCACATAAAATGGCAATCAACAAACTAAAAATAACAGGTAGAATCCGATGACGGGAACCAGTAGACTGCTTTACCGGAGCACAGAGAGACGGTGTATGGTGAAAGCCGGAGTCCGAAGGCAGTTGAAACTCCTCCCCGAGGAGCCGGACTGAACGAAGTAAGCCCCGACGGCCGTTCCCCGTTACCGGAAACACGTATGAATGTACGAAAGTGCCTGGCCATAGGCCAGGAAACAGGGTGGTACCACGGTAAAATCGTCCCTCTTGAGAAAGAGGGGCGTTTTTTTATATTCCATTTCATAGAAGGAACAGGCGATTCCATGAAGCGTGGATCCTTGATGGAGATGCATGAAAATCAGATCCGCGCATAACGGATGGGCAAAAGGATAACATGTTGAGCAAATCTCCCGTTCCCTGAAGGCAGAAAGAAGGTTTTAAAATGAGAAGCGACATCGTCAAAAAGGGAAGTACCCGAACCGCACATCGTAGTTTGTTCCACGCCATGGGTTACAGCAATGAGGATCTGGAAAAACCCATGATTGGAATCGTAAACTCCTTCAATGAAATCGTTCCGGGCCATATGCATTTGCGGGAAATTGCTGAAGCCGTCAAATTGGGGGTTGCAGCGGCCGGTGGTATGCCCGTTGAATTTCCCGCCATTGCCCTTTGCGATGGCATTGCAATGGGACACGAGGGTATGAAATACCCCCTGGCCAGTCGCGAGCTCATTTGTGATTCCATTGAGGCGATGGCCAACGGGCATGCCTTTGACGGCCTTGTCATGATCCCTAACTGCGACAAGATTGTCCCCGGAATGCTGATGGCTGCCGGCCGTGTCAATATCCCCACGGTTGTTGTCAGCGGGGGCCCCATGCAGGCCGGTCGTTGGAAAGGCAAAGATATCAGTGTAAGTACCATGTTTGAAGCAGCAGGTAAATATGAATCCGGCCAGCTTTCTGCAGCGGATATGGAAGCCATGGAATTCCGGGCCTGCCCTGGCTGCGGCTCCTGTGCCGGTCTGTTCACGGCCAATACAATGAACTGCCTGACGGAAGTTTTGGGCATGGGGCTTCCCGGCAACGGTACCATTCCAGCCGCTTATTTTGGACGCCGCCGCATGCTGGCAAAAAAAGCGGGCGAACTTGTCATGGAGCTGGTAAAAAAGGATATCCGGCCCCGCGATATAATGACCCTTGACGCGTTCAAAAACGCCATTGCCGTTGATATGGCCATTGGAGGTTCCACCAATACGGTCCTCCATCTTCCTGCAATTGCCCACGAAGCCGGCGTAGACCTGCCTCTTGACCTGTTTGATGAAATCAGTCGCCATGCCCGGTACATTACGAAAATGAGTCCTGGCGGCAGTTACCATATGCAGGATCTGGATGAAGCCGGCGGCATTTCCGCGGTCATGAAGGAATTGACAAAAATCCATTTGATCCATACGGACTGCCAGACAGTAACAGGACCGCTGGCTGACCGGCTGGCAGGGGCCAGCGTAGAAAATCGAGAAGTCATCCATTCTGTTGAGAATGCTTATATGAATAAAGGCGGTATTGCCATCCTGAAGGGCAACCTGGCCCCGAATGGAGCCGTAATCAAGGAAAGTGCCGTGGATCCGGACTTATTGACCTATGAAGGTACGGCAAAATGCTATGACTCCGAGGAAGCCGCCATTGAAGCCATTACAGGCGGGGAAATCAAGGAAGGCAACGTCGTCGTCATTCGCTATGAAGGACCGAAAGGCGGGCCAGGTATGCGGGAAATGCTGAATCCGACCGCCGTCATTACGGGCATGGGACTGAAAGTAGCCCTTCTGACAGATGGACGTTTTTCCGGTGCAAGCCGTGGCGCCTGTGTGGGCCATATTTCCCCGGAAGCCATGGAAGGCGGACCCATTGGATTGATTGAAGATGGCGACCGCATTCTGGTGGATGTACCCCATCGCAAATTGGAACTATTGGTTGATGAAAGTGAATTACAAAGAAGAAAGGCTGCCTGGAAGCAGCCTGAACCAAAAGTAAAGACCGGCTATCTTTCCCGTTATGCCCGCCTGGTAACATCGGCCAATACGGGAGCCGTGCTGAAGTGAGAAAAGGAGCGTTTCATCATGAAAAAAATATGTGCCATGATTGGAAAATATTTCGGTCTCATTGCCGTCGTATTCCTGGTCCTGGGCTTTGCCTCACCGGAAATGTTCCGCTGGGTACTGGGAAAATTCAGCGGGATTTCCGTATTGAGCCTGCTTCTGGGTGTGGTCATGTTTGGCATGGGGACAACCTTGTCTGCCCAGGACTTCATTCTTGTTCTCAAGCGTCCTAAAGATGTTTTCCTTGGGGCCGTAGCCCAGTTCTTTATCATGCCCTTCCTTGCCTATGTCCTGGCAACAGCCTTCCAGCTTTCCCCGGCACTGACTGTCGGCGTCGTCCTGGTTGGAACCTGCCCGGGCGGCACCTCTTCCAATGTCATTACCTTCATGAGCAAGGGGGACCTGGCCCTGTCCGTTACGATGACCAGCGTTTCCACGCTCCTTTCCCCCATTCTGACCCCGGCCATTACCTATCTGCTGATCGGTGAAAAGATTGCCTTTGATCCCATTGGCATGTTCATCAGCATCCTGCAAATCGTCATTCTTCCGATTTGCCTTGGCGTTTCCCTGCGGACTTTCTTCCCGAAAGCCGCTGCCGCTGCGGCTGACTATACGCCAGCCGTGTCCGCGATGGCCATTTCCCTGATCATTGCCGGTGTCATTGGCGCCAGCAAAGCAGCAATCCTGGCAAATGTGGGAATCATCTTCCTGGTCGTGATCCTGCATAATTGCCTGGGCTATGCCCTTGGTTTTGCCGTCGCCCATTTTGTTGGGATGCCCTGGAAAAAAGCCGTGGCCCTGTCCATCGAAGTCGGCATGCAGAATTCCGGTCTGGCCGTCGGCCTTGCCAAGGCCCATTTTGCCTCCATGCCAACCGCCACGGTCCCCGGCGCGGTCTTCTCCGCCTGGCATAA
Organism: uncultured Acidaminococcus sp.; assembly: GCA_902796945.1. GTDB lineage: Bacteria > Bacillota > Negativicutes > Acidaminococcales > Acidaminococcaceae > Acidaminococcus. Next base: position 325 of record CADBQR010000038.1, on the reverse strand, counting down.
TATTTCGGGAGCCCTGCTGGCCTGGCTTTATATCAACATTTTCAACCCTCGCTTTGATCCGGATTATAAAGTGGAGAACGAAACAAACCCCATGGCTGCAAAGGCATAACAGACGATATACATTCAAAGCAAAAAGGACCCATGAAAAGGTAAAACCGTTTTTCATGGGTCCCTTTTTCCCATATCCCCTGAATCAAGGCCGTTTCACAGGTCTCCTGCCTTCAGACCCGTTGCATCAGGACAACGGAAAGTGTACTCTTAATATGTAGAAAGAAGCAGCTCTTCCCTTTCTGTCATCATGGAGGATAAAATGGAAAAAATCATT
>CADBQR010000037.1 GCA_902796945.1 uncultured Acidaminococcus sp. | reverse complement strand
TATTGCTATAGCCCTAATTCTCAGAGAGCTCCGCTCCGGGATGACGAGACGAGTCGAGGAGTGAAGGAGCGGAGGCGTCAGGCCAAAGTAAATTGCGTAACGTAACATTGTACGATACGCCACCGCCCACTTAGTGGGCGGCCCTCCTCCGTCGAATCAGCGCGATTCATGCGCTGACCCCTCCTTACTTGCTTTCAAAGAAAACCTTATACGCCAAAAACGTCTCATACGCATCCGCCTTGCTCAGCAGATCATAGGGGGAGTGCATGCTCAGCATGGCCGTACCGCAGTCCACCACTTCGCAGCCCCAGTCGGCCATCATGAAGGCGATGGTACCGCCACCTCCCTGGTCCACCTTACCAAGCTCGCCGATCTGCCAGGCCACGCCCCCTTCATTGAAGATGGTGCGGACCTTTTGCATGAACTCGCTGTTGGCATCGTTGCTGCCCGCCTTGCCCCGGGCCCCGGTATATTTGGTCAGGGCAATACCATAGCCGCAGAGCGAGGAGTTATCCTTTTCCGTCACTTCCGGGAACATGGGATCCATGCAGCTGTTGACATCGCCGGAAAGCATTTCGCTGTTTTCCATGGTTTCATAGAAGTCAAGGAGGCCCCCCTTACCCTGCAGGGCCAGCAGCTTCATGACGAACTTCACGAAATAGGAGCTCTGCATCCCCGTATTGCCGTAGGAGCCGATTTCCTCCTTGTCCGTAAAGAGGGCCACCTGCGTCTTCAGGCCGGGTTTGGCGGCCAGGATTCCTTCCAGGTTGGCGAAGGAGCAGACCCGGTCGTCCTGCCCGTAGGCAGCGATGAGGGAGCGGTCAAAACCCACGTCGCGGCTCTTCATGGCCGGCACCAGTTCCAGTTCGGCCGAAGTGAAGTCCTCTTCTTCCACGCCGTATTCCTTTTTGATCAGGTTCATGACGGCATCCTTGGCCTTTTCATCCCGGTTCGAATGGGAGCCGATGATTGCCTGGAGCTGTTCTCCCGTGACCCCTTCGGCCATGGTTTTCTTCATCTGGTCCTGGGCCATATGGATCAGCAGGTCCGTAATGTAAAAGACCGGATCCTTCTCGTCCATGCCAATATTGACCTCGATCTTTTTCCCCCGTTTGGTATAAATGACGCCGACCAGGGCCAGGGGAATGCAGGGCCACTGGTATTTCTTGATTCCTCCATAATAATGGGTGCGGAAATAGACCAGCCCATCCTGTTCATGGACGGGGTTACCCTTCAGGTCAAGGCGGGGCGCGTCAATATGGGACCCCACGATCTTCATGCCGCTGTGGACCGGGTCCTGGCCAATGACCGCCAGAATGGCCGATTTGCCCTTCTGGTTCCAATAGACCTTGTCCCCCGGCTTCAGCTCCTTTTGGTCGTAAAGAGGCTTGAATCCGGCCGCTTCAGCGCGGGAAAGGATTTCGTTAACGGCCAGCCGTTCCGTACGGGCCGTATCCAGGAAGGCCTTGTATTTTTCGCCGTAGTTCATGACGGCTCTCCGTTCGCGCGGAGTCATGCGCTGCCAGACGGACGCCGTTCTGCTGTAAGTTTCTCTCATGATGAAACCTCCTGATCTTTTTCTGTTTCCCGGAACCATTCCACCAGGCGCGTCCCTCCCTAAAGGCCCATCGTACCGGGCCGCTTGGAATCGGCGCGCCGGAATCGTTCCGTTTCCTAGTATACCATTCTTTTCTTTTTTTCTAAAGAAAATCGCTGCCCTCCTGCTTCCATGCGGTTCCGGAAAGATCCGGGAAATACGAAACGCCCCGCAGCAACCGGTACAAACCGGAACCACAGGGCGTGATCATACCATTCCCGGCACCCCTGCCCCGCTTAATAACGGGTCAGCACGTCCCGGAAAAACTCGATGCTCGGACGCAGGGCATCGACAGGAATTTTTTCATTGACCTGATGCGCCGCACCCCACCGGTCATCCCGGCAGTGGCCCGTGAACAGGAGGACCGTGTCCGTAATGCGCTTATAATACCGGGTGTCCGTGGCGCCCAGCATCAGGAAAGGAATCATCAGGATACGGTCGCCATACCGCTCGCGCAGAATGGACGAGACAAGGCGGAAGGAATCGCTGTCCGGCGTGGAAGCCGCGACGGGATCCTTTCCGGAAATGTGACGGATCTCGACCCCTTCCGGCAGGAACTGGGCCATATAGGCCATGGCCGAAGCCACCGTATCTCCCTGCAGGACGCGGACACTGAGACCCACCGCGGCATGGGAAGGCAGCACATTGGGCTGGGTACTGGCGGAAGCCATGGTAAAGGCAATCGTCGTGTGGAGCATGGCGTCCAGAGCCGGATCCTCTTGGGCGAGCCGGCAGAGCGCCTCCCAATGGCCCCGGGGATCGCTGTAAATCGAGCGGACCGGTTCTTCCCGGAGCGGTGCCGTCGCCTTCAGCTGTGCCTCAACCAGCGGCGTCAGCCGATACGGGAAAGGATGGGCTTCAATGGCCACAACGGCCCTGGCAACAGCCCCCAGGGCCGTTCCCTTTCCCGGCTTGCTGGAATGGCCGCCGGGACGATTGCAATAGATTTCATAGTTGACGGCCGATTTCTCCCCCAGGCCGATCCGGGCAGCCAGGCGCCCGTCCTTTTCCGGGAAGATCCCGCCCCCTTCATCGAAGATAGTTCCAATGCGGACCTTCTGGTCGGCCAGGTGCTGCGTCAGCTGCTCTGCCCCGTCCACATCGTTTTCCAGGTACACTTCCTCGCTGTACCCGAGCGATACGTACAGGTCATAGTCCGGCACGAACCCTTCGGCCAGGAGGGATTCCAGGGCCTCCATTTCACAGAGCAGGAGATGTTTGCAATCCGTCGTGCCGCGGCCGCAGACAAAGCCATCCTGAATGGCGCCGCCAAAAGGATCGAATTCCCACTGGGACCGGTCACCGATTTCCACCACATCCTGATGGCTCATGAGGAGGAGCGGCTTCTTGCTGGTTCCGGGGGCCTTCAGGGAAAACTGGAGTCCCGCCTTTCCCACCTTCTCCACCTTCATCTGTGAAAAAATGTGGGGATAAAATTCGCGGAGCCGGTCCTGGAAGCGTTCAAACTCCTTCCAGTCCACCCGGGTCACATCCGCATTGGATACCGTGGCGCACTGCACCAGCTGGGACAGGTGGTGGGCCAGCACTTCATCTTCCGGAATTGCCATATTGCGTTCGCTCTCCTTACCATGCAGGGACCAGGGCACCCTTGCAGTTATCATTGATGTATTTCTTTACCGATTCACTCTGGAAGATCTTGACGAATTTCTGATACGTCGGATTGTCCTTATCCGCTTCGCGGGCCGCAATGATATTCACATAGGGGCTGGTGTTGTCTTCCTTGGCGACGGCGGCATTGGGATCCATGCCGGCCGAATTGGCATATCCCGCATTGATGACGGAGGCTGCCGTGTCATCCAGGGACCGGGGCAGCTGGGCCGCTTCCAGTTCCAGGATCTGGAGCTTCTTCGGGTTTGACGTAATATCATTGACCGTCAGATCGGAAGCCTTGACGCCCTCCTTGACCGAAATCAGGCCCAGTTTGCTGAGCATCAGGATGGCCCGGCCGCCGTTGGACGGATCGTTGGGAATGGCAATCTTGTCGCCTTCCTTGATTTCCTTGATATCCTTGATCTTATTGGAATACAGGCGCAGCGGAGCCAGGTAGGTCTTGCCAATGGGAACCAGCTTGGTTCCGTTTTTCTTGTTGAACGCTTCCAGGAAGGGACCATGCTGGTAGGAGTTCAGGTCGATTTCCTTCTGGGCCAGGGCCTGGTCAGGCGTGATGTAATCGGAAAAGACCTTCAGTTCCACTTCAAGGCCCTGCTTCTTCGCTTCATCCCGGACAAATTCCATGATCTTTTCAGAGTAGCCAGGGGTAATCCCTACAACAATTTTCTTTTTCTCGGCCGGAGCCTTCTCCGTCTTTTTTTCGCTGCCGCAGCCTGAGAACAGGGCAGCCGCGGCCAGCACTGCCAGAGCGCCAGCGGTCCATTTCTTGAGATTCATATTCCATCTCCCCTTTCTATTTCTTCACAGCCATCAAAAAAACGCCATCCAACAGATGGCGCAATCCTTTTCAAAACAGCTCATCTGTCAGGCAATGCCTGTTGGAATTGGCACCTTCCCTTCCGGGGGTTGCCGCAGCTTCATCGGGCCAAATCCCTCTGCTGCTCTCGATGACATATGAAGTTACGTTGGTTATTCTAACAATCCATAAAACCAATGTCAATGTTTTTGAAAAAAATCCTATTGAAATGGGATGAATTGTATCAGAAGTTACAACATGGTCAGGGAGGAGTAACGCAAAGATTGTGCTAATTCGACGGATATAGGCAATCCACTTCTTACTATTAAATAATATGGTGAGAAGTGGATTGTGACGTATCGTACAATGTTACGGTTTCGCAATTTACCTTGGCCTGACGCCTCCGCTCCTTTACTCCTTGCTTTGATATTTTTTGTCAGCGCAGAAATCGCGCTGATTCGATGCAGTAAGCAGCCCGCTTCTTTCCGTTAATGGGGAGGGAAGCGGGCTGTGCCGTATCGTACGATGTTGCAAGTCCACAATCTACTTTGGCCTGACGCCTCCGCTCCTTCACTCCTCGACTCGTCTCGTCATCCCGGAGCGGAGCTCTCTGAAGGTAGTTCGTTGTGTCCTTTGCAGATTCCGGGCCCAATTACTGTGTCAGCCCGCCTCAAAGGGGCTATATCTACATAATAGGCATCCTGCTTCTTTTAATGATTTATGGAGAGAAGCAGGATGTGGCGATTCGTAGAATGTTGCAGGTTTGCAATTTACTCTGGGTTGACGCCTCCGCTCCTACCCTCCTCGACTCGTCTCGTCAACTCCGGAGCGGAGCTCTCTGAAGGTAGTTC
>CADBQR010000036.1 GCA_902796945.1 uncultured Acidaminococcus sp. | reverse complement strand
CAGATGAATGGCGCCTCCGTATAACAATAATTTTTCCGTCAATGTCGTTTTACCGGCATCAGGGTGAGAAATAATAGCAAAGGTTCTTCTTTTGGCAATTTTGTCCTGAAGTTCAGACATCCGCGCCCATCCTCCTAAAGAAAAATCTGGCCCATGGAACCATCCCATAACAATACCCGATCAAGGGAAATGCATTTGAAGACAGGACTGGCCCATGGCTTCCTATATTGTGGTTCTCGTCGATTGAACAGAAAAGGTGGCATGAAAAAACGCCACAAAGCTCGAAAACTTTGTGGCGTCACATTTCTAAAATGGTCGGAGCGGCGAGATTCGAACTCACGACCTCTTCCACCCCAAGGAAGCGCGCTACCAAACTGCGCCACGCCCCGACAACAAAAACAATTTTACTAGACTTTTACAGCAAAGTCAAGGTCCAAATCAAAGAATTTTGACGCCATCCATATCCAGATCCAGGTGATAAATCACGTAATCGATTCCTGCCTTTTGGAAAGGCGCTGCCATGGCCGCTGCAATGCGGTCCATATTCCCGTCCACAGGCACATAGGCCATCAACGTGGAACCGGAACCGGAAATGATTGCATTATAGGCACCGGCTGCTTTGGCTCCTGACAAGGCTTCCCTGGCCCCGGGAATCAAAGGCAGACGATAAGGCGTATGCAGCCGGTCTTCCAGGGCCGCTCCCAGGAACGCATAGTTCCCGGTCAGCAGCGAAGCCATCAGCATGGCTGCCCGTGAAGACGAAAAACAGGCGTCCTTATGGGAAATCATTTCAGGAATGGCTTCCCTGGCCTGGGCCGTCGATACCTTGACGGAAGGCACCAGGACCACAAACCGGAGAGGACTGACAAGGCCGGTTTTCAGGCTTTTGACCTCCCCATCCTCCATGATATTGACGGTAATACCGCCTAATATGGCGGGCGCTACATTGTCCGGATGGCCCTCGATGCGGGTGGCTTCCGTTACCAGTTCCTGCCGGCTCAAAGGGGATCCGGCAAAATAATTGGCCGCTACGATTCCGGCAACGACAGCGGTTGAACTGCTTCCCAGGCCCCGCGAAACAGGTACCGCTAAACGGCAGTACAGGCGAAGTCCCGTATCCGGGCATTGCAGCTTGTTCCACAAGGTATAAAAGGAAGAGACCGCCAGGTTGCGGCGGTCATGAGGAAGGCCAGCCATCCCGTCCCCTTCCCCGCTGATTTCAATTCCCGAGGGAATCCGTTCAAATTCAAACGTATTATACAAGGTGCAGGCAAGTCCCAGACAGTCAAAACCGGGTCCGCAGTTGGCGGAGGTTGCCGGCACGCGGATAACCACTTTTTTTTGATCCATGGACCTTTTCACGTCCTTTACTGGTTGTTCATGCATGGCTGTCTTCTACGCGCAGGATATTGCTGATGCGATTGACAACGGGCGAACCCTTGAGTTCCTTCTCCGATTCATCCATGGCGTAAACGGAAACACTGTTCGTAATAACCACAATTTCAGCCAGGGAGCCAATCTGACGGGTCTGAAGGACATTATAAAGGCTGACCTCATGGCGCCCGAAAATACCAGCAATCTGGGCCAGGACACCGGGTTTATCATCAACGAGAAGACGCACATAGAAGCGGGTAAAGATTTCCTGTCTGGAGGCCAGATGCTTTTCCTCATAGCAGGTACAACCAACACGGCCATTGCATTTTTCGTGGACGTTGCGGGCACTTTCGATGATATCCCCGCAGACGGCACTGGCCGTCGGGAAACGGCCCGCACCACGGCCATAGAACATGGCTTCGCCGATTGGATACCCTTCCACATAAACCGCATTGAAGACATCACTGACAGCAGCCAGGGGATGCTTCTTCGGCAGCATGGTGGGATGTACGCCCACACTGATTTTTTTATCTTTCAGCTGTTTGGCAATGCCAAGGAGCTTGATGGTATAACCCAGTTCCTCCGCATAAAGGATATCACGCAGGGAAATTTTCTCGATGCCTTCAATTTCCACGTCATCCAGGCTGATCCTAGTATTGAACGCGATAGAAGACAGAATGGCAATTTTACGGGCCGCGTCGAACCCGCCGATATCAGCGGTCGGATCAGATTCCGCATAGCCCTTTTCCTGAGCTTCTTTCAGGACTGCGGCAAAATCCATATGCTCGGCGCTCATTTTTGTCAGCATATAGTTTGTGGTCCCATTGATGATTCCCATGATCAGGGATACCCGGTTAGCCGCCAGGGATTCCTTCATGGGACGAATAATGGGAATACCGCCGGCCACAGCGCCTTCAAAGAGGAAGTCCACGTGATGCTGGGCGGCCAGTTCAAACAATTCCTTGCCATGGACAGCCACTACGTCCTTATTCGCCGTAATGACATTTTTTCCGGCTGCCAGGGCGGCTTTCATATATTCCAGGGCCGGATGCTCACGCCCGATGAGCTCAACGACAATATCAATATCCGGATCATTTGTAATCGCTTCGATACTGTCCACAACGGGCAGGGAAGGATCCAGGGCCCTTACTTTTTCAGGATGGCGGGCCAGTACTTTCTTGATGCGGATAGGCGTTCCTACCCGTTCGGTAATGAGTTCCCGGTTTTCTTTCAGGACAAGGATCACGCCGCCGCCAACCGTACCGGTTCCCAACAATCCAATATTGATCTCT
>CADBQR010000035.1 GCA_902796945.1 uncultured Acidaminococcus sp. | reverse complement strand
TGTCGTTAGTACCAAAAATCCAGAGCTTTCCCTTGATGGCTACGATATTCCCTTATTCCGTTTTTATACACAGGCCCTCTCTTCCAGCGATGCCCGCATCCTGCTGGCTTCCATCATGTCGATGCCATCGGAGCGGCATGGCCGTTTCTTTGTTTTCTGCAACAACAATGGCATCTTTCAGATCAAGCTCTCCGATATCTGCTATTTTGAATCCAACAAGAGCCAGCTCTATCTTCATACGAACGATAATGACTGCTTCTATTTCCACAACAGTATCGCCAACCTGGAAACCAAGCTGCGGCGCTACCATTTCCAGCGCGTCCATAAGAGCTTCCTTGTCAACCTCAATTACGTCAGCTGCATCCACGGGGATGTGGTTGACCTGAGGACCGGGGCCTCCCTGCCCTTAAGCAAGCACAAGGCCAGCACGGTTCGAAAATACATGCTGGAATTGATGGAATCCTACAAGTAAGGTCTGCCCATGATCCGCGGCCGGTCAACAACCCGGGGCCTTGTCATTCGCTGCTGCGTCCGCAGTCAATCGCCACAATCGCGCGGGTCGGAACCAGCTGCTCGTGCTCCAGGACAAAGAGGCGGCGGGTCAGGTCGATATGGCAGAGATGGCCTTCCAGGATTCGATAGGCGCCTCCCTTTTTCCGGGGGTCCGGGAAAAAGCAGGTCAGCCGGACATAGGGATGCTGCTCAATCCGGGCCATTAACTGATGGGTCGTCCGATCCAGGTTCTCTTTTTCTTCTTCGGTCAGTATGCGTTCCCCTTCTGTCATCCGCGCCGCCTCCTGCACGCATTCGTCATACCCTGTCAGGGCGTCAAAGGGTGCAAACTGAGCAGCCCGGGCCAGCCGGGGCATCCGCGTTCTCTTCCGCGGCAGCGGATAAGGGAGCTGCAGTAAATCCATATAACGTGTCATGCCCGATGACCTCCTACCTGACCATTGCGAACCATGGTCATCGCGTCAGCACAAAGATTGCGTCCTTTGAGAAGGGCATTTTTTCCAAAGCGGTGATGCAGGGCCAGTGCCGTCTCCTGCAGCCGCCTTTCTTTTTGCGTCGGAAGGATGGTTTCTTCCTCAAAAAGGCTGGCCATGCCGACGCTGCGCAGATCCTTCCAGCGACGGACATGTGCGGCTACCACGGTGATGCGCCGGACCAGGTAATAAGGGTGGATAATCCGGTCAAAAAGAGCCATCATGTGCCTTTGAATGACCTTCCCGGACGAAGTCCATGCACCAATCCGGGAAGATCCGTGGCTGTGAGGTGGCAGCAGGCGTCCATACAGATTGACAGCGACGGAACCCGTCATGCCTTCCGGTTGGCAATGATCATATCCGATTGTCAGGACCACTTCGTCGGTCACCATTTTTTTATCGACCAGGTCCAGGATAAGCTGCTCCGTCATTTCCCAGACAATCATACGTGCCTTTTCCGGGGTGTACGGTTTTGGCAGGACCTGCCCGGCTCCCAGGCTGCTGTTCTTTGGTTGGTATTGCTTGATATCCTCCATACGGCAGGGCTCCCAGCCCCAGGCATGATCGATGAGAAGTTCCGCATTGACGCCAAAAAGCTGATATAACAGGGAATCATCGGCTGCGGAAAGACAGGCAATGTCCCCCATGGTATACAGTCCGTGCTCCTCCAGACGGCGGGCATATCCCGGCCCGATTCGCCAGAAATCAGTAAGGGGACGGTGATTCCAGAGTTTCCGCCGGTACTCCCTTTCGTCAAGGGAAGCAATCCGGACCCCACAGGCATCGGCAGGCAATGCCTTGGCAACGATATCCATGGCGACTTTGCTCAGGTACAGATTGGTCCCGATGCCACCGGTAGCCGTAATCCCCGTCGTATCGAAAACATCCTGAATGATGCGCCGTGTCAGGGCATACGCGGAAAGGCCGTAGGAAGCAAGATAGGGCGTCACATCCATCATGACCTCATCGACGGAATAGACATGGATATCTTCCGGTGCCAGGTACTTCAGATAGATTTCATAAACCCGCCGGCTATACTCCATATAGAGTTTCATGCGCGGCATGGCGGTTATGTAGTCCAGCTCCAGGGAGGGACAGCGTCGGAGCTCGGAATCAAAACAGGAACGCCCGGTAAAGGCATGGCCCGGTGCAGCGGACCGGCGCAGCTCATTGATTTCCCCGACCCTGCGGTTGGCCTCGAAAAGGCGCGGCCGACCCGGGACACCGCGGGCTTTCAGGGGCGGAGATACGGCAAGGCAGATGGTGCGGTCGCTACGGCTCTTATCGGCAACAACAAGACAGGTATCAAGCGGGTTGAGTCCCCGTTCCACACATTCCACGGAGGCATAAAACGATTTCAAATCGATACAGACATAAGTACGTTCCTCTTTCATGACAGCCTCCGATGACTTATGAACATTTGTTTGTATCGTTAGTATAGCATGTTTTCCGTCTTAAGTAAACATGCGTTTGCTATAGAGGGAATAAAAAATGACCGGTTACTCCTGGTCAGAAGAAACCGGTCCCTTAAAATCGGGGATGCTGTAAAGACCTTCCCGGCCACAAACCAGTCCTCTGCAGGAATGATTCCCCCAGGGACTCCTCTCCGGTCAGCCATCCCTACAGGTATTTTTCCTTCCACTGCCGGGTACGCATCCGGACTTCTTCCATATTGAGGACACCGCAGGCAAATCCCTTGCGGACCAGTTCTTCAGGAAGGTATTCGTCATATTTATCAAAAACAGGAACCTCATTGGGATAGAGAAGATCCATCGGGTTGTCCAGTTTTTCGCCTTCCTCGGCCAGCATTTCATAGAAGGTCCTTTCATCCGCCTCCATGGTAAACTGCATGAAAAAGGGTCGGAAGGGATCAAGGTTCTTGAGGCCCAGCCGGCGGGCACATTTATTGCGCAGGAACCGTTCCATGGCCAGGAATCCGTAAGTGCCGAGCCATGGCAGCAGGCACCACATTTTGCCACCCAGGAAAATCAGGTTCCGGTCAGCTGCTCCGGACTGAACAGCCGTATGACGGGCCTGGGTAAGACGAGCCACGGCATTTTTCATAAGGTAGGGATAACAGTCTGTTTCCGTCAGGACCCGTTTCATGCGCTCCAGGACCCTGGTATGCAGATCCCCGGGACACTCGCCAAAATAGGCTGGCACTTTACCTTTTACGAGTTCACAATAAATCAGGTGCCGTTTGCGGTCCACTTCCAGGACCCGCCAGACATGGCCGGCCAGGGCAATTTTTTCACCGGGCGGAGGTGGCGCGACTACCGTTCCCAGCTCCTGGGAATCATTCCGCACGGTATATTCCTCGCTTTCCTGGAAAACACCGTAGAACTTAAAGGAATTGATGACCCGTTCCCCGGCGAGTCCTACAATCAGGCCGCCCTGCTCAGTCCGCTGGATATGATCCTCACGGACGAGATGGCGCAGCAGGGTCCTGTAGTCATCCTGGGAAATACGGTGGAAATAATGCAGGGAAAGGACGCGGTCTGCCAGTGCCGCCGGCGACATTTCCCCGGAGGAAGCCAGGGTGCTCATCGTCTGATGATAGAGAAGGCTGTAAGGAAGCCGGTCGAGCCGGGGCGGCTCCACCCAGCGCTCTTCCAGATATAGCTGGATCAGGGCACAGCCCTGGAGTAGCTTCCAGGGAATCGTAGCAGGCAGCATGGCCCGGATTTCCGGCTCGTCTTCCCGAATGACAAACCACATTTCCTGGGGCAGGCCGCGGCGTCCGGTCCGGCCCATTCGCTGCAGGAAGGACGATACGGTCCAGGGCGCATCGATCTGGAAAGCGCGCTCCAACCGACCAATATCGATTCCCAGTTCCAACGTTGATGTCGTAACGGTGGTCAAGGGTTTGGAAGCATCCTTCATCAGCTCTTCCGCACTCTCCCGATAGGAAGCGGACAGGTTGCCGTGGTGGATCAGGAAACGGTCCGCTTCATGATTCAGTTCACAATACTGCCGCAAGGAAGTCGTAACACCTTCGCACTCTTCCCGGGAATTAACGAAAACAAGGCACTTTTTCCCCCGCGTATGCTCAAAGATATAGCCCAGGCCAGGATCTGCCTGGAGAGGTGCCGTATCCGTTTTCACATCCAGGACAGGCAGGGCCTTGATATCCGTTTTCCCATCACCGGCCTGCGCATCCTTGACGTAGAAATGCTCCATGGAAAGGCGCCATTGATTTCCAGGTGCCTTGATCTTGGGAATGAACGTCCTGCGCCCCGTACCAAGGGAAAGGAAAGCACCCGTCCGTTCCGGGTCACCCATTGTGGCGGAAAGACCAATGCGACGGGGATTGACCCCGGCCATCCGGCTCAGCCGCTCAATAAGACAGAGCGTTTGGCCGCCCCGGTCCCCCCTCAGAAGGGAATGGACCTCGTCAATGACCACGAAACGCAGGTCCCCGAACAAACGGGGAACGGCCATATGCTTATGCAGCAGGATGGCCTCCAGGGATTCCGGGGTCAACTGAAGAATGCCCGATGGATGCCGCATCAGCTTTGCCTTATGGGATTGCGACACATCCCCGTGCCAATGCCAGACGGGAATCCCCCCTTCCGCACATAATTCGGTAAGACGCTGGAACTGGTCATTGATCAGGGCTTTCAGGGGCCCGATATAAATACAGCCCACCGAAGCGGGAGGGTCCTGGGCAAAAAGGCTCAGGATGGGGAAAAAAGCGGCTTCGGTCTTGCCGGAGGCCGTGGAAGCCGTTAGCAAAAGATTGTCATCGCTATGCAGGATGGCCTCCCCTGCCGCAACCTGAATGGGGCGCAGCTCCTGCCAACCATTGCGATAGATAAAATCCTGTACAAAAGGCGCATATTCATCAAAAACAGACACTGCAATCACCTCGCAGCAGGCTGAAAAGCAATACCTGCAGAAACCGTATGGTCCCGACAGGAGCCGGGACCATGAAACCGGAATGATCAGATCGTGAATTCCGCAAATTTGTCATCCGTCTTTTCACCTTCCACCTCATTCTTGGCATAGGTGAAATCCCCGGAAGCCATGAAATCGGGCAGGGTTTTATCCGGATGCTGATAGACAAGATCCAGGAGCTCGATAAAATCACGGATGATTTCCCGCGGCGTAATGTGGGAATCAGCACCGACCCTGGCAAATTCAATGCGAATGAAGGAAATCCGGTCCTCCTGGGTCACCTTGCTATCATATCCGTACAACTGGCTATGGATGTCGGTCAGTTTTTCAGTAAGGACCAGCATTTCCTCCGGCGTCAGGGGCTGCAGATAAATGACCGGGGCCAGAAGGTCCTTGTATTCCGTGCTGAAATGACCGGAGGCAAGACGGGACCGCAGGGCTTCATAACTATAGACGCCACGGCGGGGATCCTCCATGCACTGAGGCGTTCCGCTGAGAATGATGCCTAAATAACGGGCCTTTCCCTGCATGGTATCATTGAACATGGTAAGGATCTTTTCATAGTTATACTGGCGGGAAATGGCATTGGGAATTTTATAGATATTGACCAGTTCATCAATGAGGATGAAGAATCCGGCATACCCCGCCTGTTTCAGGAAAAGGGCAAAGATTTTCAGGTATTCATACCAGTCATCATCGGTAATGATGATATTGACACCCAGCTCCTGCCGCGCTTCCGACTTGGTATGATATTCACCGCGAAACCATTTGATGACCATGGCCTTCTGCTCATCGTTTCCCTGGCGATAGGCCTGGTAATACATGGTCAGAAGACGGGCAAAGTCAAACCCGTGGACCATTTCATTCAGGGAAAAAATGACGGCGGAAATGCGCCTTTCCACTTCCGGTTCCAGGCTTCCATCCATCAGGGAAAGCCCTTTTTCCTCCATGACCTCCTGCTGGACCCGATTGATCCAGCGGTCAAGGATCAGGGTAAGGGCACCACCTTCTGGCTTTGTACGGGTAGACATGTTTCGCACCAGTTCGCGGTACGTGGCAAGTCCCTGTCCGTGATTCCCGTGCAGGCGCCGTTCCGGGGAAAGGTCCCCGTCGACAACGACAAAATTTTTCTCAAGGACATAATTCCGCAGTGTCTGCAAAAGGAAGCTCTTCCCGCTGCCATACCGGCCCACAACAAAACGGAAGGATGCCCCGCCATCCTCGATGACCGACACATCATGAAGCAGCGCATCGATTTCGTTCTTGCGCCCCACCGTAATATAAGGCAGTCCAATGCGGGGCACAACGCCGCCCTTCAGGGAACTGATCAGGGTACGGGCAATCCTTTTTGGTATTTTCATGGCGCTATAAATCCTTTCAAATCATCAATATAATCGGGAACAAGTTCCGGCCGTTCTTCCAACGTCAGGACCGTATCCCCGAACTCATCATAGACTTTTTCATTGATCCCATCGACGAGCAGGGACAGCATCAGGCCATCCTTTTCCGCAAAACGCCAGTCCCCTCCATAAAGAAGGGCTTGTAGGAGTCGGTATTCAGCATCGGTAAGCCCAAAGGGATGCGAATGTTCCGCGCCCTGACGGTCCGAAAGCCCTGGGGCTTCCTGTACAGCGTCCGATCCGGCCTGGAATGCCTTTGAATCATTTTCCGGTTCCGGTGAAGCCTGGAGTAAGGAAGAACCGGTTTCACTGGCACGATTTGGCATAGCCTCGGGAAGATTGACTGGCAAGGTCCCTTCTTCCCGCATTTCCGCTTCGGTCATCAGCTTATCCCGCGTAACAGCCGCATCGGCCCGGATTGAAGAGAGCTGACCCAGATCCAGGTGAATGTGCCGTTTCTCCTCTCGGGCCTTGGCTTCAGCCATTCGGTCAAGCACATCCTTCACCAGTTTTACAAACCATTTGGGAACGCCTTCCGGCATTTTCAGCGGGGGCATCTGGAGTTCAACCCGCATCAGTGCCTCCGCCGCTTTCAGCATTTTTCCCAACCGTTTGAGATGGACCGGATTAAGCGTAAAAAAGTGAGTCGTCCAAAACCCTGCCTCCGACCGTACAAAGGACTGTTCATCAAGATGGTATTCATACCCATCCTGCGCCCCGCAGGGAAAAGAAAAGACCGCTTCCGGGAAAAGATAGAGCCAGCTGAATTTTTCCTTTCCCAGATAGTCCTCCGTAAAAAAGCGGGACCGGTGGGACTGGTAATAATCCTGAAGAGCCCGGAAAAAGCAGGCAAAAAAGGAAATGAATCCCTCCGGATTCTGCTTATAGATCTGGGAACGGGTCAGGGAATACGTACTGTACCGGTCAAGTGCTTCAAAAATCGCTTGATCCGATGCGGAGTTGTATTCATCTTCCAGGATATGGACCGTACGATCGACGATGCGGATTTTTTCGGCGGCTTCCGGCATTACCGCAGGCTTCAGGTTATAATAGATGCAATAATGGAATTTCCATTCGTCAAGCGTGGAACGACTGGTTAAAAGCTCGTTTTCGTAATCCTTTTCCACCTGCAAAAACCGCTGATACCCTTCTTCCGGTGAAGGAACGCCAATCAGATTGAGGATTTCAAAGAGATACAGGATAAGAAAGGTCTTCGGTGTCTTTTCAACCTGCCCCTTTCGATAACGGGTCCGCCAGCCGAAATATCCGCGAAGTTCGCGGTCGGACAGGCTGGAATAGGTTGGCACAAGATGAAGGGACGTGCCGGTAAAATGCTCATCGTCCTCATAATCCGCGGCAAGGGTGCCCTGGGCATAAAAAAGTTCGGGAGTCGTATAGCGGAAAATATTCTTGTAGCCCAATTCCCGAAGCTGTTCCAACCGTTCCGGTAATGGTTTCTCCGGTTCCCGAGGCGTAATTTTCTCGGATTTGAAATAAGTTGAATCGAGATGGAGAAGTTTACGCAGCTCCTCCAACTGAATCTTATCCACAGCAGCACTCCCTTTTAAAAAGCAAACAAATATTCGATGTCATTATAGCATAAAAGTGAACTCCCGAAAAGAAAGGAACAGTCCCATAACAGTTGCCAAAGAATACGATGTCCATAGTCAAGCGTAATTACGCCTGGATCTTTTTCAGGCACGCTTTTGCCTGATCGGCATCCGCTGGTTTTACATCAATATAATAATAGTTCCGGTCAATTTTCCCTTTCGGGCCAAAATCACGGATGTCCAGTTTGGCACCGCATCCGCCAACCGGCGCTTCTGACGGCATGGCCACAGAAGAAAAGGCGATGCCGGCAGCCTTAAGGGCCTCCTTGGCCCGCTGCCATTCCGCTTTTTTTCCTAACTCCTTATATACAACGACTGTTTTACTGAAAAATCCCATAGACTCGCTCCTTTCAGCGATTGCCGGCAGGAAGCCCTGTAAAGGGTTGACCTGTCAGGAAATCCTTCTGCCTTCAATCCGGCCATTCATTCAATACCATGGCCAGCAGTCTTCCCTGAAGCTGATACCACAGCCGGTCCTTCCTGAACTGCATGGACCGGTTCACGTAAAAAGAACCGTAGAGGAAGAAAATGAAAAGCCTGTCCGCTTCTTCCTTCGAAAGACCTCCTTGTTCCTGCAGGAAAGGAATCATGGATTCCTTTTCCCGACAGTAGATCCGGTCTATGATGATCCCGGACAACGTTTCATCC
>CADBQR010000034.1 GCA_902796945.1 uncultured Acidaminococcus sp. | reverse complement strand
TTCATGGATCATCACCTCTCCGCTATTATAAAAACCAGTAATCCTGGACATCCAATGGAACAAAGTTATATCGGTTCATACTTTATTGAATTTTAAAACTATTCAAATACTTGTTATACTCAGTTCCAGAAAGAAATCATTTTAGGAGGTGCAGGACAATGATATTGGGTCTGTCACAGGCAACTCTGGTCTTGCTTATTGTACTAATCGCTTTTGTTCTGTTCATGACGGAAGCCATCCCGCTTCCATGTACTGCTATGGCTACGGCAGTATCTTTCTATTTAGTACGCGCCGTAGACGCTAAAACCGCCTTGGCATCATTTTCCAGTCCAACAGCTATGATCATCGCTACTATGGCAGTCATAGGGGAAGCCGTTTTCCGGACTGGAGGCGCCGGAAGTATTAGCCACTATTTGGTTAAGTTTGCTGACAGTGACCGCAAACTGATTTTTGCAACAGTCCTTTTCTCAGGATTTATGTCTGGCTTTCTTTCCAATACCGGTGCAGCTGGTTTGCTGATTGCCCTTATTCTTGGTATTGCCGCCTCCACAGGCATGAACCGCTGCAAATTAATGTACCCCGTTATTGTAGGCTGCTGCTTTGGCGGCGGAATCACAATTGTTGGAACTACTTCCGGACCATTCCTTAAAGAAGCCCTGGAAAATCTAAATATTGGAGAGACAATGACGTTTTTTGAATTTGCCCCACTCTCTATCCTTCTTCTCATTATTGCCGCCTTCTACATGGCTACAATCGGATATAAACTGCTTCCTGATAAGCCAAACAATCCAGATTTTGATGAAGAAAAGGCGGAAGCGAAAGAGGAAAAGGTTCAAGGTTCATCCCTGAAGAAAAATATTGCTCTGCTGACGATGTTCTTTACATTTCTTGGGATGATCTTTGAAAAGAAGATAGGTATTCCACTGCACATCATCGCCATCATTGGTTCCCTCGTTGTTGTCTGTACAAAATGCATCACTGTAAAGGAAGCTATGCGCGCCGTACCGTTAAGCGGACTGATCATTTATGCCGCAATGGTACCAGTTGCCAAGGCTATGACCAACTCTGGCGCGGCCAAACTGATTGCCTCTGCCTCCTTGAATATTTTGGGAAGTATGTCAAGTCCGGTACTTATTATTCTGTTAATATTCATGATTATCACTCCTATAACCAACTTCATGTCAAACTCTGCTACAATCATTCTTTTTACTCCGATTGCAATCATCGTAGCCAATTCGCTTGGTATCAGCCCTAAGGCCATTCTTGTTGCCGTACGGTTTGCCGCTTCCATTGCAATAGCAACGCCGGTTGCCATGCCTGCCAATTCCATGGCCGTTGAACCAGGTGGCTATTCCTTTATGGATTACGTCAAACCCGGTCTTCCTTTAACCATCATTTGCGTAATCGTCTCCATCGTTTATGTAGCGATTTGCTACCCATTGAGTATCTGAAAAATGTAATGCAGAAAATTCCTGTATTTTATTTACAATTAATACTTATTTGTCCCAATTGAAACAACAAAAAGCACTGCAAAACGACAATCCGTTTTGCAGTGCTTTTTCGTTTTCCCACTCCCCAGGAATGGAGCGGTTTATTTAGCTCAGGTTCAGGCTTACAGCCAGAGGCTTGCCAGGAAGGTGGCAAAGAGGCCGCCCAATGCCATGAAGATATTGCTGACCGAGAGTGTCTTGAGACCGGTCTTCATATCAAATCCCATACAGTTGGTATAGACCCAGAAGAAACTGTCGTTGACGTGGCAGCAGCTTCTTGCACCGGCTCCGGAAGCCATAAAGATCAGGATGGGGCTGAGGCCGAGCTTGGAAGCAATCGGTGCGCACAGGGTTGCCGCCGTAATGACAGCGACCGTACCGGATCCCTGGACAACCTTCAAAAGTCCGGAAATTACGAAAGGAATCAGGATAAAAGGCAGTCCCGTGTTGATTACGATGTTGGCAAGGCTGGCACCGGCATGGGACTGTTTCAGGACAGCACCCAAAGCACCGCCGGCAGCTGTAATGAAGACGATGGATCCGGCATCACTGAGGCTTTTGTCCATGATCTTGAGGATCTGCTTCTGACCAAGCCGGTTCCCCAGCGTCAGGATGGAAACAACGGTGCCGATAGCAAGGGCAATGTTGGAATCGCCAATGAAATTCGTTATATGAAGGATATAATGCCCCTTCGGCAGCAGCATGGTGCAGGTCGTTTTCATAAGAATGAGAACAATGGGCAGTACCAGCGGCAGAAGAGAAGCCATGGTTCCAGGCAGGTCCGTATCGTTTTCCAGGGAATTTTCTTCTACGGTTTCCTTCAGTTTTTCTTCTTCGTTGCGGAAAGTATAGAAGCTTTCCGGTTTGTTGCGAAGATATACTTCAGCAAAGATCCAGCCAAAAAGGGTCATGAAGACCGCTGCAAAAGCACCCCAGATGATGGCTTCCCCTAAATCAATGCCCAGCAGGCCGGCCGCGGCCAGAGGTCCCGGTGTAGGTGGAACATAAACGTGGGTTGCCAGAAGACCGGCAGAAAGGCTGACTGCAAGAAGGGCCAGTGGAATACCGGATTTCTTATGAATGGCCTTCAAGAGTGGGGACAGAATAACAAAGGCAGCATCGGAAAAGACCGGAATGGATACGATATAGCCGGTAATGGCCATAGCAAGGGAAGCATGTTTCTGACCGACCAGGCGAATGGTATCATAAGCCATGCGGTTGGTTCCCTTGGCCGCATCAAGGTAGTTGCCTACCATAATTCCAAAAATAATGACAATACCAATACTTCTGACCGTGCCGGCAAATCCTCCGGTAATGGCCTTGATTGTTGCTTCTCCGGACATACCGGAAAGCAGGCCCATAACAAGGGCCGTCGCCAGGAGGCTGATAAAGGCATTGGCTTTTACCTTCAGACATAAGGTAAACAGGACCGCCATCCCTATGATAAATACGAGTTCTATAGGCATTTTGCTCTCTCCTTTCGGGAATGGACTGGAAGGACACTGCCGGTCCTCCCAGTTTTACAGGATTCAGGGGATTACTTCGCGTTCTGAAGTTTTTCCCTGACCAGGTTCTTGATGCCGCCGCTTTTCAGGATATTCATCACATACTGGCTCAGGGGTACAGCCTTCATGGTCTTACCGGTCGTTTGGTTTTCGACAAGACCGGTTTCAAAATTGATTTTCAATTCGTCACCTTTCCTGACTTCCTTGCTGATACCAGGGCAGATGACAAGGGGAATTCCCAAGTTGATGGCATTGCGGAAAAAGATGCGTCCAAAGGATTCAGCCAGAACAGCACCTACACCGATTCCCTTCAGGGTCATGGCCGCATGTTCGCGGGACGAACCACAGCCAAAGTTCGTACCGGCAACAATGATTTCGCCCGGTTTGAATTTCTGGGCCAGGTCTGGCTCCTCACTGCCGCTCATAGCATGTTTCCTGATATCTTCCATTTCCGTCAGTTCCACATAGATACCGGGATAAATCTGATCCGTATCAATGTTGCTTCCAAATTTCCATGCCTTTCCCGTAATAACCTGTTCCATTATCTTTCACCTCCAGCCAGATACGGAGTCGGATCCGTAATGACCCCATTCAATGCCGATGCAGCTACCGTTGCCGGCGATCCCAGGAAAATCCGTCCCTTTACGCTCCCCATGCGGCCAGGGAAATTGCGGTTCGTAGAGGAAATGCAGACCTCATCAGCTGCCAGCAGGCCCTGATGAATGCCCAGGCAGGCAGCGCAGCCCGTTGCAGTCAACGTGGCGCCCGCTTCCAGAAGCGTCTGGATATATCCCTTCGCAAGGCAGGCTTCAAGGACCGCCTTTGAAGCCGGGACAAGGATCATACGGGTGCTGGTGGGAATCTTTTTGCCTTTCAGGATCGACGCTGCTACGGCAAAGTCCTCCGTCCGGCCGCCAGTACAAGATCCCAGGTAAGCCTGATTGATGGGAGTTCCTGCATAATCAGCCAGGTCGGACACATTATCCACGCTGAAGGGAACAGCCACCTGCGGCCTGATTTCGCTGACGTCAAAGGTCAGGTCAGCGTCATAGACAAAATCAGGATCCGTTTCATAGATTGTATAGTCCGTGATACCGTGTTCCTTCAGATATTCCATCGTTATTTCGTCCGGCTGGATATAACTGGTCTTGCAGCCCATTTCAGTGCTCATATTGCACATGGCCATACGTTCCGATACGCTCAGTTCCTTGAGGACCGGACCGGCGAACTCCACAGCCTTGTAGACGCCGTAATCCGCCTTGAGTTTCCCGATGATGTGAAGGATAACATCCTTGGCATAAACACCCTTGGGCAGCTTGCCAACAAGGTTGATCCGGAAAATCCTGGGAACCATGAACCACAGCTGGCCAGTTGCAAGAATCACGGCCAGGTCCGTCGCGCCAACGCCGGTACCAAAGGCACCGAAGGCACCATGGGTCGTCGTATGGGAGTCAGTGATAACCACGATTTCACCTGGTTTGGCGAAGCCGTAATCAGCCATCAGCTGGTGGCAGACGCCTTTATCGATATCCATTACGCGGGTAATGCCCTGCTCTTTGGCAAAAGCACGGAATTTCTTATGGTTATCCGCCTGTTTTTCCGTTGCGCACGGTGCGTAATGGTCGAAAAACAGAATGACCTTGTCGGGGTCCCATACCTTTTTTCCACCCATTTCATAGAAGGATTTAACCGTTTGATAATATAAGTCGTTGATACCGACATAATCTACATCACAATTTACGATTTCACCTGCATGGACTTCTTTTTTACCTGCTTTGAAGGCTAACAGCTTTTCGATGGCGTGCATACTTCCACTCCCCTTCTTCTTTCTTGATTTGATTTTACGGCTGATGGAACATAAAATCAAATTTATATTAAATATATATCTATAAATTTAATTTATGGTTAAAGAAATAGCATCCTGCAGGCCGCCAGGACCATGGTTATTACCCAGCCATCGCCCAGTATCGTCATCAAAAAGAGTAAAAGCTAATCCGGATACCCCGCTTCAAGCGCACGCAGTCTTGGCACCACTTTTATCAGTATTGTTCTGGCAAGGACCTCCATGAGCCAGGGCCCCTGCTCTATGCAATCGATGCACCCGAAATTGACTTTTGGTTATCGCGCCATCTCGCATAAACACGCTGATTGATCAGGCAGCATGAACCCCCTCACCGACCTGGTTCGAAAGTCCTGGCAGGGACGGGAAATGACCATGAAAGATAAAATCCACTTCTTATCATCTTTTTAATGATAAGAAGTGGATTCTTTGTTACATGAAATTGATCCTGCCGGTATCCTGATTCTTGCCCGACAAAAAGAAACAAATCGATTTTATTCAGTAAGAACACGTTCTGGATTGCGTTGCGTAAGGCATTCGATTTCTTTTTCTGTCAATCCGTTTTGCAACAGCAATTCAATAAACTGCTCCATGCCTTCGTCAGGATATGGAGAATCAACTTGTCCAAAATCTGTCGAAATGTATATGTTGTCAACTCCAGTCCGTTTGATACAGGAAATAACATTCTTGATGGTGGCCTGTTTTTTAAACACAGAATAATAGGAATGCTCAATGACAGCACCAAGTTTTACGGCTTCCATCTGCTGCTCTTCGGAATAAAAGTCAGCTGGACTGTCAGCATGGGTAACCACCATTCGAGTGATACCTCTTTCTTTTGCAGCTTGAAGAACCAGAAGTCCTTCCCTGGCACTTACATGTCCCGTCGCAAGGACAAGGCCATAGGAAGCAATTACATCAAGAATATCATACACTTCCGGAAGCAGCTGATTATTCTCATCAACAAGGGAAAGATATGGAGCAAGTTGTTCCTTTGTCATCTCCGGTTTCTTCTTTTGCAGATAACTCCTGGCCTCCATGGTTGGAAGCCATACAAAGCGTCCGCCAAGTTTTCCGCAGTTTTCAACGGCAAACGGATTAAGTCCGCCAACGGAGCGATTTAAGGCCACCCCTCCGGCAATCTTCAGGTCAGGAAACTGTAACCGCAAAAGCCTGGCTCTTGAAGCTGTCTCAGAAAAGTGATTCTTGATCAAAAACCCGGCAAATCCGGCATTCTGAAGCCGTATGGCCAGTTCAAGATCATTGCACTTCCTTGCCTTGACATCAGGAAACGTATGAATATGCAGGTCATAAATCTTTCCATACCGAGCCATAAGGAATCTCCTTTTTAATAAGGTAATACAATCGGGATCAAAGCAATTACAACAATATACGTTATAAGCACCATGGGAAGGCCAATTTTCATGAAATCCCCAAATTTATAATGGGTCCAGCCGACAGTCGTCATATTTTGGGGTGCTGCAAAAGGTGTTGCATATGAAGCGGCTCCTGCCAGGGTGATAACCATGGCAATAGGGTACGGACTTACCCCAATTTTATCGGCAATAGAAATTCCAATCGGCATAAACAACAGAATGGTTGGAATATTTGACATGATTTGCGTAAGCATGCTGGCTGCTATAAAAATCGCGGTTGTAATCATAAATGGTGAGGGTTGGTCGCCCAACATGGATAAGATGAGATTTGCTATGGCATTACCAGCACCACTGTTTTTGATTCCAGTAGAAATAACGCTCAAGGAACCGACCAGGATCAGGCAGTTCCAGTCAATTGCCTTATAAGCGTCTTGAAGGGTCATACATTTGGCAGCCACAATGACACAAGCACCAGCAACAGCAGCAACATGCATAGGAACTGCCTTGATACCCATGGCAATGACAATGAGAACTATCGCCATCGTAAGGCAGGCAATCGTAGCTTTTGGTTTATTCAGTGTCTTTTTCCCGGTTTGGGCAAATTCGGGAATATAGCCGGTATCGGGAATCATTCTTGAACCGATAAAAGTAAAATATAAAGTACCAAAAATGCAGACAGCTACACCAAAAGGGGTAATTCCAAAAAATCCGAACGGAGTCAATCCCAGCTTTGCCATGACATTCGCAGCAGCCGCATTGGAGCCAACACCAACCAATGTGACAAAACCGCCAAATTGAGCACCGAACAGCAGCCCGAGGAGGGAACGCGACGGGCCGACGCCAGCAGAAATGCGCATTGCCGTAACGAGGGGTGCCATAGCAACCATAACTCCGATATTACTGCATACCGAACTTAAAAGACAAGAAACAATCAAGGTCACCAGTATGATATTCCGTTCGCTTTTACCTGTAACCTTAACCATTTTTTCACCAATGACATCGGTGATGCCAGTATGGAATAAGGAAGATCCGACAACCATCATGCCTGCCAGCAAAATATTTGTATTGTTGTCGTAGCTGCTGAAAATCGTATTAACAGGAACAATTCCGGTATAAGCATAGGCAAAAGAAGCGAGAATTGCGGTAACAGCAATTGGAATCGGTTCCCAAATGAATAATACAATAGTAATGGCCAAAATCAAAAGCGCTAAAACCATGGGGGTCATAAAAAATCTCCTTTACTTCACCTGGAAATAAACAGTGCGGAGAAGGCAGGTTCCTCTCCGCACGGTTCTCTTTTTATCCACTTTTAGAACCTGTTACGGCTTATAAATACCGTCAATAATCTCAAAATTCTTTTCTTTTAAGGTCTTTTCTACCCAGCTTCTGTTCGCTGTACCATTTTTAGAGGCTTCCAGCTTGGCTTCATCCTTGGCCTGAAATGCCTTTGCATCCTTCAGGATCTGAGCAGCATCATGTTTGGGAATGCAAATAACACCATCAGGATCGCCCAGGATAATATCACCAGGGTTGACGGCTACACCGCCGCAGGCAATAGGAACGTTGATTTCTCCGGGGCCTTCCTTATAAGGGCCGCCAGGAGTGGTTCCAGTGCAGTATACAGGAAAATCCCAATGGGAGATTTCATCAATATCACGAATGGGGCCGTCCAAAACGATACCGGCAATCTTCTTTGTATATTTTAAATAGGCCATCATCACTTCGCCCATAATGGCTCTCGTATTATCCTCTTCGTTGGACAGGACCAGCACATCCCCTTCGTGACACAGATTCAGGGCTGCATGCAGGATCAGGTTGTCGCCAGCGCGGGTCTTGATTGTATAGGCAGGACCGACCATCATTTGATCTTTCGGGCTGCTGACCAGATGAATACGTGGGTTCATGGCACAGTCACGGCTCATGACATCCCCCACATTGGAGGCGGGAATCGTCTTGAATTGCTTCATAATTTCCGGGTCCGGCATTTCTCTTTGCAGATAAATTCTCTTTCCTACGCTCATTTTCGGTTCCTCCTACATTATTTTTTCATCAATACTTGCAGCACATCTTTCCAACCGGTAATCGGATTGTCGATATTGCGGGTAGCAAAGTCGTACGGAATCAGTTTTTCCATTTTTGTCTTGGCGGCTTCACTCATTTCATATCCCTTTCCACATTCCTGCAGCATGGAAATTGATCCCTTCAGTTCAGCAGAACGCCGTTTACAATGGATGGCTGTACCTTTTACAAGTCGATCAAGGTGAGAGGTAAACGGAATATTATCCATGGATTTTGAAATGGACGAAATCACTTCATCTTCTACGTCATATGCACTGGCAGCTTCCAACATTTCAATCATCAGGGCTGCGATGCCTTTCATAAAGATACTCCTTACCAGTTTGATAGCAGAAGCTGAACCTGCTTTATCTCCAGCCAGCGTAATCCGCATTCCATAGGGTGTCATCAATTCCTTGAATTTTTCTGCTCCATTTCCACTTGCCGTAATGGGGACCTTATGTTTATCTTTCGGAAGTGACCCAAGCATCGCTGCATCAGCAAACTTGACGCCCGTATCTTTGATCAGGTTCCAGATGGTAATCTTGGCGGCTGGTGTTGAAGCGCTGACATCTGCATACACCTGGTTTTCATTTAAGTCACTCATGATGGTCTTGCAGACATCAACCGTAAAAGTAGAGGGAACCGCAGCAATAATGACGTCTGCCCACTTAGCAATATCATGGGCCGTCGGCACGATTTCTACCTGCGCTTCATCCGCTCTTTTGTGCACCAGTTTGCCTACAACAGGATCATTTTCCATCGCATCAAATGCCCGTATTCCGTCGAGGCCTTCACCTCTTAGTCCGTAGGCCAGGTTAAAAGCCGCTTCACCGAATCCAATAAATCCTAATTTCATCAGAAGAACCTCCCTTGTGATTGAAGTTAAATTTTTATAACTAATTCTAATTTTCTGTGATTTTATGGTAACGCTTTTTGTGAACAAATTCCAACAGTCTATTATTGGTTCGTCTACAAAGGAATTTTGTTGAAAAATCATCTTGTTTTTTCACTTTCCAATCCTTTTATCAAGGAAAAAGCCCTTATCCCAATCAATTCAGGATAAGGGCTTACAGCAAGATTCAATTCTTTGATTCCTTATAAGATCTACGTAACGTCATTACAAGAGACAAAGCCGCAACAATCAGGAATACCAGGGAAATCGGACTGGTGAAAAATACGGAAATATCACCAGCACTGGCCTGCATAGCCCGCCGAAGGTTCAGTTCTGCCATACTTCCCAGGATAAAGCCAATGATCAGGGGAGTGCTCGGAATATGCATCCGTTTAAACAGAACGCCAAGTATGCCAAATCCCATGACGGACCATACATCAAAGATTCGGGAGTTATTCGTAAACGCACCAATAACGCAGCAAACCATTACAATGGGAAGAAGGATATGCTTCGGGATATCCAGTAATTTTACAAATATCCGAAGTCCGGCTCTTTCAAAGATGAGCATTACAAAGTTTGCGATAATCAGAGCAAAGAAAATACCATATACAACGGCCCCGCTTTTTTCGAAGATCAATGGTCCCGGAGAAATCCCGTGAATCGTCAACCCACCCAGAAACACGGCAGTCGCCGTATTTCCTGGAATACCCATTGTAAGCAGCGGAATCAGGGAACCGCCAATGACCGCATTGTTGGAAGTCTCAGAGGCAATGATCCCGTCAATAATACCTGTTCCATATTTTTCCGGGTGTTTGGATGCATTCTTGGAAGCCGTATAGGACAGGAGGCTCGCTGTGGAACCGCCAATCCCCGGTAAGATGCCGATGCCAAGTCCAACAAGGGCAGACCGTATCATATTGGCAATCTGTTCTCTGAACTCCTTAAAGGTGATTCCAAAGCCCTTAAGTGTATAAGACTTCTTTTCCATTTGTTTGTCGAGATTCTTACGATCAAATCCCGCCATGATGATATCGGTAACAGCAAAGATACCAATCAGGACAACAACAATACTGAATCCGGACAGCAATTGGAACTGCCCAAAAGTAAAGCGTGTCAATCCGTCCAGCGGCGCCATCCCTACCATGGAAATCGCGATACCAAAAAGCCCGGACAGTAGCCCTTTCATTAACGATTTGCCGGACAAACTGGCAATGATGGTAAGGGAAAAGACCGCAATGGAAAAATACTCTACGGGCGTAAATTTTAACGTTACTGCTGCCAGATAAGGAGACAGGAAAATCAGTGCAAAAATACTGATCATCCCGCCAATGAACGAGTAAAGGATGCCCACGCCCAACGCCTTGCCGGCTTCACCACGGTCGGCCATAGGTCCGCCATCAAATACGGTAGCAATAGATGAGGGGGTACCTGGTATTTTCAGCAGGATAGCTGAAATCAGGCCACCGGAAATACCGCCTAAGTACAGGCCAACCAGTAAGGAAATCCCATCCACAGTTGGGAGGCCGAATGACAAAGGCAAAAACAGGACAATTGCCATCGTTGCAGACAAACCAGGAATGGAACCAAAAATAATCCCAATCACAACCCCGAATGCGATGAGACTCAGACATGTCGGAGTCAAGACCAATGACAAACCTTCCAGTACCATGTCTTCGCCTCCTTAGAAACTCAGGATGCCCTCAGGTAAAGGCATCTCAATTACATAAACAAACCGTAAATAATAATCGGCGTAATAAGGGAAATCGCTGCGAACAACTTGTAATTTCGATTTCCCCGATTACTCAGGATACAGATCTGGACGAACAGATAGAGCACGGTGGAAAGAATGAACCCCAACAGATCGTACAGGATGGTATACCCCACGATTGCCGCTATGGTGAACAGCCCGCCCTTGGTATCTTCATCAGCATCCTGATTTTTATCCTTGGGCGGCTCCCGCTTGATTGTCTGAATGAGTTGGATTACGGCAACCAACAAAATGCTCAAACCGACGATTTTAGGGAAAAATCCGGAGCCCAGGTCCTTTTCCATGACCGGGCGAATCTTACTGGCCTCCAGATACATACATCCACCAAAGACAGCGAAAATGACAGAACAAATAATCTCTTTAATTTTTTCTCCCATATTCCTGTCCTCCACTCTACTCGTTACATTTTATTTCTTGAAGTACTTTTTCAATTCAGCCACAGTTTCTTTATCAATCTTATTCATTTCTTCAGGAGTCCGATACAGAGGAATTGCGTAATATTTTTTGAGTTCTTCCTTGAAGCTCGGATCCTTGGTGATTTCTTCAATAGCCTTGCTTAACTTGTTGACGATAGCAGGATCGGTACCTTTCGGGAACTTTATTTCATAAGTCTTGGAACTTACAACATCATAACCTTGTTCCTTAAAGGTCGGAATATTTTCCATTCCGGGGTTTCTGGCAGGGGCGCAGACACCGAAGCATACAAAGTCGCCTTTTTCAATATAGTCTTTGACATTTAAATAGTTTGCAACCATGACATCAACCTGGTTTCCCATCAGGGCTGCCAATCTTTCCGCAGAACCAGTACCTACATCAAGATGGTTGAATTTGATTCCCATGGTTTCTTCCATGCGGGACAATACATAGTGAGTTGCACTGCCATAGGACAGGGAATAACGAACTTCTCCCGGATGCGCCTTCGCATAGGCAATCAGTTCCTTCAGGTTTTTCCAGCCCTTTTCCTTTTTTGCAACCATGACATACGTATTATCCTGGACGATGGTAGCGCAGTTTGCAAAGTTGTCAGTATAAGAGAAGTCGGCTACGCCGGTTGCTTCCTGCACCAGTGAAGCTCCGGAATGGTTGAACAGGATATTGTAACCATCCGGCTTTGCTCCCATGATGGTTTTAGCTGCTACAATGCCGCTGCCGCCAGTCATATTGACAACAACAAAATTTTGCTTGAATTTATCGCTCAGACGTTTTGCCATCAAACGGCAATAGATATCAGTATCTCCACCGGCCTTATAAGGAAGTGTCACGTTCACCGCTTTGGTAGGCCATTTAACATCCTTGCTGGCACTCTTACCTGAACCGCCGCCCTTTGAGCAGCCTGTCAACATGGTCGCACTTAACGCCATAATCCCCAGCATCGTCAGAATCTTGTTTTTCTTCATCGCAATACCTCCTTAAAAAGTAAAAGAAAAAGCTGGCCGCCATAAAGAGCCTTCGTCTTGTACATACACCCATGCGCTAATTGTGAAGACTCAATATTTATAATTTTCTGTATATTATATTACCCCTTTTCTATAACTAAATCTAACACGCATTTATTGATGCCTCTACAAAAAAAATGGGTAATAATTCTATAAAAAAAAGAGTTGCTGCTGTCAGCAACCCCCTTTTTTCTGTACATTTTTCGTTTCATCGTCCGGAATTGACAACGCTTGTCATATCCATTTTATTAAGCCGGAAGAAATAATCTTCCAGGATTTCCATAAAATAAGCCAGATATGCCGTCATATGCTTATCCTTTCGATGTACCAGGTATAGATTATGATAGACGGGTTTATTTTTATAAAGCAAAGGAAAAACGTTGACATCGCCCTGCATTTTTTCCAAATTCATTTGAATATTCATCTTTGTTATAATCGTGGCAGCCAGGGCAGCAGAGCAAATAGGTACGGTAATGCGGGTAAGCATGGAAGCCAGGTACACATCCGGGACAAAACCGGCCTCCGTAAAGCACTTCGAAATAGCAAAGGCCAGCTTGTTCTGGTTTTTCATCATGAAAAATGGGAGTTTCCTGAAGTCCCCTACATGAGCGCCTAATTTTGATTTTTCTTTCAGGATTTCCGCTTCTTTTTTTCCATAAACGCGGTTCAGCAATTTTTCTGAAACACACAGGTAAAGTTGATCTGCAAGAATATGTTGGGCAACGAGATTTTTGGGTATGGGTTCTTCCATGACGCAGATGGCTAAATCCAAGTCTCCTTCTTCCAGCATGCGCCGTAAATTATTCGTCGTATCTGTAGTCAAATCAAAATTGACACGGGGAAATTTTTCTGAAAACACAGGAAGCACTTCTGGTAAACAGCCCGAAGAACGCAGGGCGGAAGCGCCGAAACTGATTGTTCCAACATTATCCCCTTCCACGTCCTGCAGAAGTTCATTTAATTTGCGTTCATCAAAGGAAACCTGTTTGGCAAAATCCAGCACCTTTTCCCCTGCATAGGTCAGCTTGAGCTTGGGTTTCCGATCAAAAAGTTTTACGCCCAATTCCTTTTCAAGCCGGATAATTTGGTTACTCAGGGTCTGCTGGGATATGAAAAGCCGCGCTGCGGTTTTTGTCATATTCAGGTCCTTTGTCAATTCCCTGAAGGTTCGCAAAGTGTCAAAATCCATATTGCCTCCATAAGTCGTAATTGAAATGATTCAATGTCATCATAGCACTGTTTCAGAGAAAAATATAGCTGTTGACGTTAGCCGTTAATGATCACTCCAAAATGGCAGCTACTTGTCCGGATAGATTGAAGCATTGGGAAATACGCTTCGTATTAAAACGTCTTTCCTGTCAATAAAGTGAACCGGAAAGCATAATGATATTTAAAAACATAAATAGCGGCTTGAAAATTGATTAAAACAGCTCATCTTCTCCATCCTTTCGATGGGAAAATGAGCTGCTTTAAAATTGGTTAAATCACTGTCTTCACCTTAACGATTTCTGTGGTCCACAGAGTATCCCTGCTTTAAAAACATCGTTGCTTCTTACCTCACGTATACGCCGATGCCTTACAACAACCCCATTTCCTTTGCCTTGTATGTAAGTTCCTCCCGGAACTTGGGATGGGCCACGTTGATGAGTTCCAGTACTCTTTCTTTCGGTGATTTGCCGACAAGTGTCGCAATGCCCTGTTCCGTCACAACATATTCAACGGCTGTCCGCGGCAGGCTGACCGGCGTACCGGGCTGGAAACAAGGAGTAATCTTGGAAATTTTTCCACTCCGGGTGGTCGATTCAAGGACTACGATGGATTTCCCTTCCGGATTGGCAGCAGCACCGGACGCAAAATCACAGATGCCTCCCATTCCGCTGTATTGGTGTCCTTTCAGGTATTCCGCATTCGCCTGTCCCAGGAGATCCACCTCAACAGCATTATTGATGGCGGTCATACGAGGCTGACTGGCAATCAGGCCCGGGTTCAGGACTTCCTGGCAATTATCCAGGGAAACACCTTCGTTATGGTCAAGCCACTGGAAAAGATTCCGGTCTCCCACGACTTGGGTAAAAACGGATTTCCCGCGGCGATAATCCTTTTTCTGGTTCGTAACGAGCCCTTTTTCCGTGAGGTACATGACGATTTCCCCACAGACTTCCGTATGGATGCCCAGGTCCTTCTTGTTTTCCAAGAAAGCAAGTGACGAAGCATTAAGCCGACCCAGGCCAATTTCCAGGGTAGCCCCGTCGGAAATCAGTTCAGATAAAAATCCGCCAATCTTATGATAGGTTGGAAGAAATTCCTCGGTATGGTCAATGCCTGGCCCGATAAGGGCATAATTGTCCGCATCTTCGTCGACCAGGTAATCGACTTCACTGACATGGATCAGGTTGCTGCCACAAACAAAGGGATATTCATCGTTGATTTCGGCAATGACCAGGTCGGCCTTGCTGCAGGCCTTGCGAATATAGTCGGCACAGGTTCCCAGTGACATATAGCCATGGGCATCAGGGCGGCTGAGCTCAATGAGGGCTACATTGCTTCGCAGGGCCGAAGTCGCTATCTTATCCCATTGCCAGTACTCCCCGGGAACAAAGTCAAAACGCCCCTCCCGATGAAGGTCCGTGGAATTTTCATTGAGAAAACTGGTCGTCGGGAAAAAGGTCTTCCCTACATTTGGGTGATCAATCATATAATTGCAAATCGGAACGTAATAGTGAACATCCTTTAAATCGGAACGTTCAATAATTTTACGCAGCACAGCGCGGCATTCCCTGTTGCCTGTCATGATCCGGTCCCCATCGTGGATCATATGGGCCGCTTCATCAGCCGATACTTTTTTCTGGTTATACAATTTTTCCCATAAAAGCATGTTGATAGACTCCTTTTAGCAGAAATTCCTCACGTGCCGAATAAAACAAGGAACAAGATCGTTCAGCACCGGACTGGAAAGACACTAACGGCCTTCCCCTCTGAAAACAGAAGGACCCGTCAAGGGTCCTCCTGCTTATTTCTTTTGAGCTTCCTTCCAGGCAAGAGCTTCCTTCAGCCCTTTTTCCTTGACAATCTTATTGAATTCTTCCTGTTCCTGGACCTGATGGATGCGGCAGAGGTTGAACATTTCAGCGCCAAAGTCCATGGCGTTGCGCATCCCCATGATTTCATAGGTCTTGTTCACCTCATATTTCAGCATACGGACAGCTTCCGGCGGCTGCTCCGCCAGACGATTGGCAAGTTTCATGGTTTCTTCCTGAAGCTTGTCAGCGGGGACGACAAAATTTACTACGCCAGCGGCCTTCAGGTCCTGAGCGGAGAGGAAATCACCCAGGAACATAAGCTGCTTGACCAGATTCATGGGCATCTTCCAAGGCTCAACAAGGACGTCGTTGATATAGGAATATTTCAGTTCCGGTTCGCCAAATTTGGCGTTATCAGCTGCAATGATGAGGTCGCTGAGGAAAGTCATCCACACACCACCGCCGATGCAATAGCCTTGAACGGAAGCAATGACCGGTTTTCTGGCTTCCCAGATTGAACGCCAGTTATTCAGTTCCATAAGGGAATCCGCACGACGGGCCGGCACGTCTACAATAGGAGATTCAATGCTTTCCTTCAGGTCAAAACCGGCCGTAAAAGCCCGGTCCCCGGCGGCACAAAGGACAATGACATTCGTTTCGGGATCCGCATCAGCCTTACGAATGGCATCCCCCAACCCGGTAGAAATAGCGTTATTGATTGCATTAAGGACTTTCGGGCGGTTTAACATGACCTTCCCGACTTTTCCGACGCGTTCATAGACAATGACTTCTTCACTCATGATTGCAGATATCTCCTTTCGGGTTTTCTTGTTTATTCAGCTTGCTTCGGAGCTGTCATCAGGCTGACCACCACATAGGCAATGGCCGACGGCAGAATCGGGAATATGGACGCAAAGGGAAGCTTTACGCCGCAGAAACGATAGAGGAAAACGAAGAACATACCGACGATGGCCGCAGCCACAGCACCTGCTCTTGTTCCCTTCTTCCAGAAGATGCCACCGACAAACATGACCAGGGTGCCAGCGCAGAGGAAGGTGTACGAATAGGACAGCATGGTCGTAATCATCTTGGCACCGAGGGCCACATAAAGGGTCAACAGGCCGAAAACAAAGGTGATCACATGAGCCAGGGAATTCAGTTTCTTCTCATCGGGATGTTTATTGATGAACTGGATATAGATATCGTTCGTCATGGAAGCGGTGACATAGATGAGCTGGGAGTCAACCGTGGACATAACGGCAGCCATCAGGGCCGCTACCATCAAGGCACCCAGTACAGGCGGGAATTTTTCCAGCATAACCTTGAAGAAAATCGTACCAGCCGGTGCATCCGGGAACAAGGCACGGCCATACATACCGATCAGAACGGGCAGGAAAACGAAGGGCAACAGGATAATCGCGGCCCAGAAGGCTGATTTGACAGCTGTTTCTTCATCCTTGGCAGAAATATTGCGCTGGAACGATGCGCAGGAAACCAGGCCATACAGCATAGCCGGGATGGCGTTCATGACAATAAGCTCCGGGTCCATGGACATCAGCTGCCAATCCTTGGCTGGCAGTGCTTCGTGCATCACCGTAAAGCCGCCCGTTGCATACATGTAGGCAATGGCAATTAACGTTGTTACCACGACCACCGTCGTTTGGATTACGTCC
This sequence comes from uncultured Acidaminococcus sp., assembly GCA_902796945.1. Classification (GTDB taxonomy): domain Bacteria; phylum Bacillota; class Negativicutes; order Acidaminococcales; family Acidaminococcaceae; genus Acidaminococcus. The sequence goes on along the minus strand of CADBQR010000034.1, from coordinate 14,275 downwards.
GTCATCATGACGCCCCACTGACCGGACAGGGAAGCATACAGGAAGACAACGATACTGCAGAGAACGGCCCCCATCATCGGATCGAGGCCCAGGTATTCAAAAAGGTTCTTGCCAGCCACAATCTGACCAGCCATGATACTGATGGCAGCGCCGCAGTTGACGATGGCATAAATAGTACCTGTAACTTTGCCGCCATAGCGTTTATCCAGGCATTCCGAAATGGTCAGGCAGTTACTGCGATAGAGTTTGCGGGCAACTACAATGGAGAAGACAATGTAACTCAGACAGGCACCGACACCGTACCAGGCACCGCCAATGCCATAGGCAGCCCCGTTTTGGGCTCCGCCGACGACTACGCCGTTGCCGATATGGGACCCCAGATAAGATCCGCAGACCATGACAAAGCTCCCTCTTTTAGCAGCGGTGACAAAGTCCTTGAAGTTATCTGATGTATTCCGGCCTTTGTAGCCCACAGCCAGCATGGCAAGCATGTAGACAATCAATACAACTACAGTCAATGTTAGTGCATCCATAAAAATTCCCCCCAGGTTAAATAGAATAAAAACTGTTTTTTACTGCTTCAGGATACTGTATTTCCGAACAAGCTTTTCATCCACATTGATGCCGAAGCCCGGTTTCTGCGGCATCGGAATGCAGCCATCTTTCTTGTCCACCAGATAATTTTCCTCAAGAATACCCTGGAATGCTTCCGGCGTAAGGGAAGGCGGATCGCAGGGATATTCAAGCCACGTAAAGTTCGTATAGGAAGCCACCAGATGCATGCTCTGCAGCACGCCAAGGCCAGGAATATAGGCATGGGGATTGACAATTTTTCCGTACGTATCGGCCAGGGCTGCAATCTTGCGGATATAGCTGATACCGGTACTCATGGTACAGTTGGGCTGCAGGATATCATAGCACCCTTTTTCCAGCATGATTTTGAAATCCGGAATGCCGATGTTGATCTCGCCGCCAGCAATGGGAATATCCACTTCCGAATTAAGACGGGCCAACCCATCAAAATTGTAGCGCCACAGTGGTTCTTCCAGCCAGGTACAGTGGAGCCGTTCCAATTCGCGCGCCGTGTCACGAGCCCTTTCATAGCTCCAGACCGGTGGGAATCCATTATCATTCCGCTCACAGGCAGTACCCTGATTGGCGTCGCACATGATTTCCAGTTTATCCCCAACAGCCTTGCGGACATTTTCCACAATGGCAATGTCATCTTCCATCTTTTCATTGGAAAAACGGATCTTCACCGCGCGAAATCCCATTTCCACAAGGCGCTGCGCGTCTTCGCGCCGTTCAGCAAAGTCCCTGATTTCGCCCCACGCCGCATAGACCGGAATGCGGTCCCTCGCGGCTCCTAAGACCTTATAAACGGGCAGTCCCGCCGCCTTACCAATGATATCCCAGCAGGCATTTTCAATAACCCAGGGACGCGTGGCAATGCGCGCGACGTTTCGCAGTTTCAACATGATTTTTTCAATATCAAAGGGTGAGTCGCCCAGGACCATTGTCTTGGCATACTCCATGGTGTCACAGACAAGTTTCAGGATGCCGTGCGGTGCTTCCATGGTGGCATATCCCGTAATGCCCTCATCGGTATGCACCCGGACCAGAAAAATAACCTGGCCTTTTTCGGTCTTCCCAGGATACCATGTCGGGTGAAATTCCCTGGCAAAAGGAACTTCCACACAGTCATAGGTAATGTCTGTAATTTTCATAAAGTTTTTCCCCCTTTCAAACATCATTCCACGTTATTTTCGCAGCAAATCGGTTAAGTCCTTCAGGTGCCATTCAGACCAACGGAATTCTCCCCCTTCCGGCAATAAGCGACTCCCATTAAAACCACATCGATCGCTGTTGTTCTCATTTATCCAGGTTCAATGAAATTTAACTCAATTAATTTATTTTTCTTCTTACTGTAATACATTAAAGAACAAGAGAACCAAAAAATCGTCAAAAATGAATTTTTACCCTATTATTTTCCATCTAAAAACCAGATTTTATTTTTTGACTAAATCTATTGATATACCATGCTAAAGTGAAAAAACCGTCAAATTCTTTATAAAATCAGGGTTTGTCCATCATTCGCGTAATATTTCTTATTTGACGGTAAATCCTATTTTTATACTTTTCTCTTATTATTCAATTTATTCATCAATATTTAAAAGTGGAAATAAATTACAAATTTATTATACTAAAGAAACTTTACAACTAGAAGAAAAAATCCATGTTTTTTCGCAGGGTCGATATTTTATCATATTTTTTGTAAAACTTGATACAAATCGTTAAAATTTTCAATTGTCCCCTGAAGATGCCGATTATACGAAGCCGGATTGGCCAAAAATCTTAAAACCCGTGGAGCAAGGGATTCGCATAAAAAGCCCAAAAACTGAAAATCCGATACCCTGCCACGATGAGTGGCAGGATACCGGCGATAAATTCGTCATGTCAGCTTGACGCCATAGCATTGCAATGAGTCAAGGCATTCTATTCCTGTTTTCCATAGAGAAAGCGGTGGTAGGACCATGGAACCCAGATACCAAATACGTCCCGCAATACCTGAACGGCTTCATTATTGTTTGCCAGTTCGTATTTTTTTATGACGCGGCCGCCCCGATAGACCTTAAATGTATTGACAACCACTGTCAGGTCACTTTCCGGAGTGAAAACAGATATCTTCATGAATTTATTGAATGTGGAAGCAGGATGCTTTTCACAATAAAAAGAAGGCATTTCATAGTCAGCATCAATCTGCTCTTCTTCCGTGAATCCAAGAAGGGGTTTCCATGGTTTTCCCTTTTCAAGCTGCATCAGCACCCAGCCATAAAATGGATCCCTTCGGTAACAGTAATGGCTGATTCCGTCAAACTGTACCAGGCCTTCCTCCAAAAGCAGGGGCTGCCGGGAAGATTCACTACGGATTCCCACATCACAGACATACCGCCTTCGATCCAGGGTCACCACCAGGATACGATGCCTTCGCATCTGGGTAACGCCGGGTTCGTCCATAAAACGCCCGGCATATTGCTTCACCTCATATCCAAGACTTTTCAACAGATAACAAAAGGCGCCTTGCAGTTCAAAGCAATACCCTCCCCGATGACGGAGAACAAGTTTTGCAAACAAGTCGGCAGGATTCAGGGAAAGTGGAACCTGATTGATCAGGTCCAGGTTTTCATAAGGGATATGTTGCAGGTGCAGTGCCTGCAGATTCTTTAAATTGGTCAGGGAAACCGCTCCGTCTCCCTGATAATGGATTCGTTCAAAATAGGAGACAATCTGTCCCGATGTATAATACGGCTTCATTGTATCCCTTTCATTATTCGTGATGTTTTCCCGTTATATCCGTTGACCGCACCTTATACACACAGGTCCTCTTCAGTGCCTCGCCGGGGAACTGATAGATTTCATCAGAGTGATCCAAATGCCCAATCAGTCGATTGAGCGCGCGGGCCTTTTCCTTCGGGTCTTCGATGAATTCCACATTCCCGCTTCCCACGACACTGTCATAACGCCAGCAGAACGAACAGTGTCGTTCATGGGTCCTCCGGATGAATTCATTCACACAGTTCATTTGAAAACAGACTTTCCGATTCTGCTGGAGGATCTCCATCTTTCGTCCTTCCTGGGCACTATGGAAATACAGGATCAAGGCATCCCCATCTCTTTCGTAACCGAAATTCAGGGCAACCACATAGGGATGCCCCTGGTCGACCATCCCCATATGTACAACGTTACAGTGTTCAACAATATCAAAAATCTTATTGATATCCTTTACTTCCCGGTCTTTTCTTCTCATCTTCCCCTCTCCTTTAATCAAGGCTTCCGATACCCGGTAAAATTTTTTCTATATTTTATGGTATACTATCATTGGTTCCTATAAAAGTTCCAATTATAAATATTTTTATCGTACCAATTTGAAGAAGGTTCCTGTTTTCAAGGAGGAGAAATGTTCACGATTGAGAAAATACCCGGACGTCCTCTCTATCTCCAGTTTTATGAACAAATCCGGGATATGATTCTTTCCGGAACCATCAAAAAAGGCCAGCGGCTTCCGGCAACCCGAAAAATTGCAGAAGAATACCATGTCAGTAGAAATACTGTCATCTATGCGTACGAACAGCTGCAGCTTGAAGGATACATCAGACCCGCAAGGGGGTCCGGGTATTATGCGGAAGCGATCTTGCCCTTTAAGGGGTTTCCACAGCCTGGCCCGTCAGCACCAGCAAATGTCCCTGAATCTCCCTGTCCCCATCATGACTATTCCTTTACCTATGGGGACCTGGACTACAACTGTTATCATTTCAAGGAATGGAGAAAATGCTTAATAAACGCCTATGACCGGCTGTCGCTCCATGCCAGCGCCTGTTATGAATCGGCGAAAGGAAGTTTTCTTCTTCGCAAGGCGCTCTGTCACTTTCTGTATCTTTCGCGAGGCGTACGATGCTTGCCGGAGCAGCTCATCATTACAAGCGGTCATCAAGAGTCCTTGAAAATGATTGCTGACCTGTTCCCCTCGCCTGAAACCCTGTTCATGGAGGACCCTGGCTATACAGGAACGGTTGAAGTCATAAGGCAAAAGGGAATCAAGGTCGTTCCAGTACCGCTCGAAGCCAATGGGATTTCAGTCGATGCCCTGGTCCCTGCTAAAAACAGCCTGGTCTATATTACCCCTTCCCATCAGTTTCCCACTGGCAGCGTCCTGCCCATTGCCAAGCGGTACAGGATCCTGGCCCTGGCGGCGAAAAATAATCTCTATATTCTTGAAGACGATTATGACAGTGAGCTGCGATACCATACCCGACCGATTCCTTCCCTTCAATCCATCGATACATCGCATCGGACCATTTACCTGGGGACCTTTTCCAAATCCTTTTCACCGGACCTGCGGGTAGCTTATTTTGTACTTCCCCCGCAATTGGTCCGTACCTGGGAAAAGAAAAATCACTTCGCTAACTGTCCCGTATCGACCCTGGTCCAGGAAGCCCTGGCCGACTATCTTGAAAGCGGCCTCTATCAGCGGCAGCTCAATGCCATAAGGACCCATTACGGCAAAAAACATGATTTTATCCGGGATTATGTACGAAAACACCTGAAGGAACGAGCCTTTCTTCAAGGAGAAGATGCCGGTCTTCACTTCCTTCTCACCATCCGGACAAAGGCAAGCCAGGAGCAGGTGGCCAAGGTATTTGCCAAGAAGCATATTGAAATTCTTTCGACGAAACCCTTCTGGATCAGGAAGCCAGCAACATGGCAAAACCAGTGGCTCCTTGGATACAGCCGTATTCCTTTTTCCAGACTCCCTGCCGCAATGGACCGGCTTGCAGAAGCCATTTATGAAGTTACAGGAGACAAAGCCCATGAATAGCCATCTGCTGTAAAACCTTCAGCTGATAGGCCCTGATACAGAGATCAGGCGAAACAGCTCATCGAAGGCTCCCCCCAAAATATGGTTCCCATAAAAAATACAGCCGGTACCCTGCCACGATGAGTGGCAGGATACCGGCTGTTTCTTACGTATTCCAGAATAATTTCAGCGGGCAGCCAATTTTATCAGAGCCCGGTCCACCCTGCCATCTGCAGCACGGCCAGGGCAATGGAAGCAAGAATGCTCTGGAACAGCAGGAAAGGAGCGAACCATTTGGCATAGCGGTTATAGGCAATTCCTGCAATCCCGAGGGAACCCATAATGGTTCCGGCCGTCGGTACGATGCAGTTGGACAGGCCATCGCCAAACTGGAAGGCCTGTACGGCTACCTGACGGGTAATCCCGGTCAGGTCAGCCAGAGGAACCATCAGCGGCATAACGGCTGCTGCCTGTCCGGACCCGGACGGAATGAACAGGTTGATGAAGAGGTTTGCCCAGAACATCAGGATGGCACCGATGACCGGTCCGAACATCCCAATTGGAATGGACAGATAATACACAATGGTGTTAAGGATATGACCATCCCGCAGGATCACGGAGATCCCGTTTGCAAAGCCAACGATGAAAGCAGCGTTCAGCATGGGTTTGCAGCCTTCCAGGAATTCCTTCGTTGTCCCGTTGACACCGAGTTTCTGGGCCGCACCCTGCAAAATAACGGCAAGGAACATAATGGCGCCAATCTGCTGGTTCCCCCACTTGGCCACGATGGCTCCTGTCATGATGGCGACAATGGAAAGGATCATAACGCCCAGGCAGAATTTCTGCGTTCCCGTCATGGGACTGGCCGATTCCACTTTGGCATTTCCACCGCCCATGACGTCTTCCCGCGTCATCCCTTCGTTATAGCAGAGGGACTTCGTGTAATCCTTCTGAATGGTTTTGATGTAACGCATAATCAGGATATAGGTCAGAATGAAATTCACTGCATGGAAGCCGAAACGCATGGTCATCCCGGAAAAAACGGGCAGTTCCGCAATGGGATGGGCAACACCCAGCGTGGAAGGGTTGGCCCAGCCGACGTTGAACCCCGAATAAGCCCCCAGGTAAATCATCATGAAACCGGAAGCCACGTCAAGACCGATGGATTTGGACAGGACCATACCAATCGGGATCAGGGCAACGGTAGGGTTGGCAAATACACCGGTAGCGCCGCCGATAGACATGAAAAGCATGATAACAAAGACAATCTTGGAAATATTACTGGTATTTCCCGTGCTGAAAGAACGGAAGGCAACTTCAACAGCACCGCTTTTCTGCATCATATGCACGGCAGAACCCGTAAAAAGAATCATGGCAAAAAGAATGGAAGCCCGTTGGAAACCAAGCACAACCGCGTTGAGCGCAGCAAAAGCGCCCTGAGGGCTCTGGGCCACACGATGGTAGGTGCCGGCAACGACCTTGGTCAATTTCCCGGCCTTTACCGTATCAAATTCGCCGGCCGGTAAGATATAGGTCAGCAGCGCGGCAAAGCAGATCAGGAAAAACAGGAGTGCAATGGTTTGTGGAAATTCCCTCTTTTTCATATTTTTTCCCCCTTTTCAATTCATATAAAGTGCCTTCCCTTATTTCAGGTAGTCACGGACAAACTGGGACATGACCTTGACACCCGTCGGGATAGCCTTGTCGTCAAAGATGTTACGCGGGTTGTGCAGTCCGCAGCGGGAATTCGGCTCGCCTTCCACGCCAGTGCCAAGACGGAACTGGCAGCCCGGACAAATGGTTGGGAACATGAAGGAAAAGTCATCGGACCCCGTGGAGGGATGCGGAATTTCATTGATATGGTCGTGGCCAATGGTTTCTTCCGCAGCCTTGATCACGCCATCGATGACGGCAGGATCATTGACAAGCGGCGGCATGCCATCTTCCCATTCTACCTTGCCACTCCCCCGCAGGGCAGCGGATCCATGCTCAACAATACGGCCAATTTCGGTATGCATGACCTTGCGGGATTCCGCATTGAGGGAACGCAGGGTTCCTTCCAGGACGACATGTTCCGGGACCACGTTGAAAGCGGTACCACCATGAATGGACCCAAAGGTCAGGACAGCCGGATAAACGGGGTTATTGACCCTCGAAACAATGGTCTGCAGTTCCGTCAATACATAGGCGGCAATCATGACCGTATCCACCGTCCGTTCCGGGTGGGCCCCGTGACCGGGCGTCCCCGTAATGGTCACCTTCAGGAAGTCGCTGGACGCATTGGCCGGCCCCTTGATGACGCCGATCGTGCCGGCGTCCCACTCAGGAGAACAATGGAGACCGATCAGCACATCAGGACGGACCTTTTCATAGAACCGGGTTTTCATGACCTGCAGGGCTCCATCGCCTGCTTCTTCCGCCGGTTGGAAAATAAAGAGAACATTTCCCTTCAATTCATTCCTGATGGCAGACAGGACTTTCGCGGTATATAAAAGAACGGTCTGATGGATATCATGACCGCAGGCGTGCATAATGCCTTCTGTTTCGGAGGCATAGGGAACGCCCGACAATTCCACAATGGGAAGGGCATCGATATCTTCCCGGAGACCAACCGTCGGACCTGGAGCGCCGCCCTTCAGCAGCCCGATACAGCCTGTACCAAGCCCGACATCAAGTAGTTCAATACCACATTCCGTGAGAAATGCCTTGATACGTTCCGTTGTCTTGAATTCCTTGTTGCTCAGTTCCGGATTGCGGTGAATGGTGTGCCGCATCCGGATCATCTCTTCCCGATACTGTTCTACAAGTTCGTTTGTCTCCATATCCACGACCTCCATGATGATTTGTCCATTCGATTTTCTATTCCCTATAACATTTTTAATCAAAATCGAAATGGATTATCCTTATTTTGGCACAAATCAGAATAATTATCAACTTATTTTATGAATTCAATTACTTATATTCATTGAAATTGTAGACTGAAAGGCCTGAATTCGTGATTGCTGCTGTCTTGACAGAAGAAAACCGGGCAACGGATTTTTTCAAGGAATTCAAATAAGTTTCCGATATCATACCGGTCCGATTTCCTTAAATCCACGGGATCATTGCAGGCCCTGCAATTTTCCTGGAAGCTTATCCCCGTGGCAACCCCCGGTTTGATTCATTTTCGATCTTTATGGTAAAAAACGGACATCCACGGCAATCTGCGGTATACTATGGATATACGAAATTCCCAAGGATCTTTTCGCGATACACGCATTCAAAAGGAGCCGGTTCCCTTGAAAAAAATCATGTCCTGGTACGCCAGGCTTTCCCTGCAATCCAAGATTTCCGTGGTCTATTCCCTGCTGATCTTCGTCAGCCTATCGGTTACGCTGATTGCAACGTTTCGCATCGGCTATAAGAACCTGGAACGGACCATCGATGCCTCCCTGCGGAACACGGCCATCATGACCGCCAGCAATTCCCTCGTCATTGACGCCTTACGGCGTAACCAGCCCGACGACCAGGTCAGCGCTTATTGCGACAAGGTGCTGGCAGGGATGGAAAATGTGGACATCATTACCATCTGCAACCCGGAAGGAACCCGGCTCTACCACCGGGACAAGGAGAAAATCGGGGCCCATATTGTCGGCAACGATGAAGGGCGTATGCTGGAAACCCATACAAACTATTTCAATACCGCTATTGGCACCCTGGGGCTGCAGCGCCGCTATTTCCATGCCGTCTTTGACCGGGACGGCCGCTTCGTTGGCTTCATCTGCGCCTCCGTGCTGCTGAAAAACCTGGAATCTGTCCGGAACCAGCTGCTTCTGGCCTATTTCATCATTGGTCTGGCCGCCCTCATTCTCACCTGCCTGGCGGCTTCCCGCATTCACGCGTTCCTGCTGCGCCTTCTCTTCGGCTATGAACCGGAACAGATTGCCAACATGGTCATTCAGCACCAGGAGGTCCTGGACACCCTGGAAGAAGGCATCTTGGCCATCGACCGCAATGAGAACGTATCCCTTTTGAACAGCGCCGCCGTCCAGATGCTTTCCATCACCGATCCTGACCCCATCGGCAAAAATGTCCTGGATGTCTTCCCTGAGTCCCTTCTGCCTACGACCCTGGCAACCCGCAAGACCGAACGGAACGTCAATTTAAAGCTTCGCAACATCCACCTCATTACAAGCCGGATTCCGGTCATGGAAAAAGGGGAACTCATCGGAGCAGTTTCCATTTTCCGCAACCAGACCCAGGTCATCAAACTTTCGGAGCAACTGACCGGTGTCAACCACATTGTCGACGCCATGCGGGCCTACACCCATGAATTCAACAACAAGCTTCATGTCATTCTGGGGCTTATCCAGTGCGGCTACGCCGATAAGGCGATGGATTATATCATGCACGTGTCCGACCTGCAGAAAACCAAGATCGGATTTATCATGAAAACCATCAAGCTGCCCAACCTGTGCGCCCTGCTCATCGGTAAAATGTCCCGGGCCAATGAACTTGATATTGCCATGGAAATCGACGAAAACAGCTATGTCGATGAAGTGGGTGCCTTCCTGCCCACCAACACGGTCAACACCATCGTCGGCAACCTGTTGGAAAACGCCATGGAAAGCATCAACCAAAGTGACCGCTCCCAGCGGGAAATCCACATCACCCTCTTTTATGATAAGGACAAATTCTATTTTGACATCAGCGACACGGGCTGCGGTATTTCGAAGGAAAATTGCAAACACATCTTTGAAGACGGTTTTTCCACCAAGGGACCACACCGCGGCACCGGCCTTTTCCTGGTCAAGGACCTGATTGAAGCCAATCATGGAGAAATCCAGGTTGAATCGGAAGAAAACAATGGAACCATCTTTACCGTATCCATCAAGAATAACCGCGTAGAAAAGGAGTCACGCCATGATTCGGACCATAATCGTTGAAGATGATCCCATGGTCGCCATGATTGATCATCAATATCTTGAAAAGGCCTCACCGGAAATCACCATTGCCGCACATTTCAAGGACGGTCAGTCCGCCCTCGACTATCTGCGGACCCAGCCGACCGATCTCGTCATTTTGGATGTATACCTGCCTAAATGCAATGGGCTTGACCTGTTAAACCAAATTCGCCGGGAACGCATCGAAACGGACATCATCATGGTGACAGCGGCCCGCAACAAGGACGAAATCAATGAGGCACTGCGTCTCGGCGTCATCGACTACCTGGTGAAGCCCTTCGAATTTAACCGTTTCCGTCAGGCCATCGAAACGTATTTCCAGAAACGCCATATCATTGATGAAAATACCACCTTCAGCCAGGAACTCATTGATACCATGAGTGGACGTGCCGACCAGGACAAGGAAGATGCGAGCCTGCCCAAAGGGTTGCAGCAATCAACCCTGCAGAAGATCACGGACCGCATCCACAGCCTGGATAAGGAGCCCTTCACCTGTAAGGAAATGGCAGGCAGTACAGGCCTTTCCATTGTCACGACCCAGCGCTATCTCAATTACCTCGTATCCTGTGAAAAACTCCGCACCGACATGGATTACCATACCGGCGGAAGGCCGAAGCTGGTGTACCGCCGGGCGGACGAAAATGAGTCATGAGGCCTTGCAAATCCTTCCCCAACGAAGACGGCTGCCGCGTCAATTAATTTTAATAGAAGAAAAGCAGCTCATACACTTACCATATAAAAGAGAACGACCGTGCCATAGCCAGACACGGTCGTATTTGTTCTGCCCAGGGGGGGTAGCGAGCAGAACGTATTATGGAGGGCTAAAATCGATAGCTTTCAATTTATGCGACAAGGAATTTTTGACACCACCCGTTTCCCCGTTTCTTTAGCAACCTGGATCATCTTGATTGCTCCGGGAAAAGGAATGCGTCCTGCCAATGCATTTTCAGCAAACCGGCAGGGGGCCGATTATTCTTATCTGACACCCTGCTCATGCCCGATTTGCCGGGGAACTTCCGTTGTCATCTGGCGGATTTCAGCATCACTGAACCCTTGCCTGATCAACATGGCAATAAATTCTCCATATTCCTCGGCCGGCGGCGGACAGGTTCCCTGTCCCCGATCCGTGGCAATATACACCCGGCTTACTCCGGCAGTCCGGATATTATGGGCCATTTCTTCCGGCGTAACAGCCTTCTGTCCGATATTGAACCAGTTCTTTTCGATAAGGACCCCTAAATCCGCCATTTCCTTCTGGATTTCCCCGGACATCTTAGTGCGCGGGAACTCAGGATGGGTCAGGATCATCGGCACCTTGCGCTTTACCCCTTCCCTGCAGAGGATAATGGATTCTTTGGGGCTCAGGTGTCCAGTTGCCAAAAAACGGTCATTTTCCCGTACCAGATCCATGATTTCATAGACCACAGGCTTGAGCCGATCCTGTTCATCCAGGATCGTAATGCCCGGCCGGTCAAAAAAATCACCGCTCATATTGCCAAAGGTCAGGCTGTTGGCCGCATCCCTGGTGGGCATCCAGATAATCTTGGCCCCGTTTTTAAGGGAATTGGCTACGGCGTATGGGTTCAATCCACCTACGGGCCAGTTCAGGGCCAGCCCGCCATATGCTTTTACCTTGCAATGGCTGTGTTTATTGATCAGGGCGGCACGGGTAGCAGTTGGTTCATAATGGCTTTTCAGCAAGACGCCTCCCATATGGTATTTTTCTGCGTTTTACACGATTTCCATACCGTCCTGGAGCCGTGCAAACGGCGAAGGAGCCGAATGGATATGCATGTCGTAAGCGCCCTTTTATAGAGCAATTTGAAAAGACCGTGTCCATGCTCTGCAAGGCGGAAAGGGTCTTTACATTTGGTGCCCGTTCGAGCAAATCCCTGGCCATGTACTTCGGGTATCTTCTGGGCAGTTTTCGCAAGGAAGTCTATCAATTAAGCCATGATCCCGGTTTTATCTATGACCGGATCCTGCTGAACGTAACAAAAAAGGATATCATCGTCTTTTGTTCTGCCTGGCCCTGCACCAAGGAAACCATCAATATTGCCAATTTCTGTCATAGCCGGGGTGTTCCCATTGCGCTGATTACAAATACGAACCTGAACCCCATAACAAAAGTAGCGACCTCAGTCATTGATACCAATTCTGTCAATTATTCCAGCGGCGGCACGGCGCTCATGGCGGTATTGGAAGTCATTGCGGAAGAAGTGGGTCGTAAGATGGCCCCCGAATCAACCAGGAATATTGAAAAAATTGAATCGACCCTGAAAGATAATGACCTGATTTTCTGGGGCTACTGATCCTGATAAAAAAGGAATATCGATTCCTCCAACAGCGGGACCGAAATGAAGGTGTAAAAAAACCATACCCTTATTCTGATGATTAGGGTATGGTTTTTTGTTTGATGCCGGCAAACCGGCCCGTTAACGGGAAAGGGGTTCCAGGAAAGCGCCGGCCAGTCGACTGTATTCATCCGGACAATCCCACATCGGAGTATGCCCGGCAGGAAGGAGATGGACTTCAGCCTGGGGCAGGCATTGAACCAGTTTCTGTCTTGCTGCGGCAGTACGTCTGGTATCCTTTTCACCCCACAGGACGAGCACTGGATTCCGGTAGGCCCGGATGGCCTGATCGTAGTTCCGCTGCCGCAAGGATTGGGAAACCTCGATGGCCCGATCAAAGGAGCTGTCCAGGGCATAATCAACGAGACGCTCCAGGACTTCTTCCGATGGTACGTGCAGGAAGCAGCTGCTCAGGAAGTTTCTCTGGAATGAGCTTTCCTGTCCATGGGCCCGCAAATCGTCCACAAAGTGCGACTTGCTGTTTCCTTCCGCCGAAGGTCCCGTATTGGACAAGATCAGCGCATCAAACAGCTCCGGCGCTTTGGAAGCAGCCGAAATGGCAATGACGCCGCCAGCGGAATACCCGGCCAGAACAACATGGGCAAAGTGCCGGGTCCTGACCCACCGGACCAGCCACGCACCGATTTCTTCCACATCACCGCTGGGACATTCCCGAAGATAATCCAGTTTTACTTTTTCAAAGGATCCGAACCGGACCCTGTCAAAAAGATCGGGGCTGCACAGATTTCCGGCAAGGCAGATAACCACGGAACGGGCAGAACCGTTCAAGACTCGGTTTTCGCTCAATCCAATCGCCTGCCTTCCTCATACAATACCAATGATCATGGCAAAGACCAGCATAATGATACTGACGAGCCATTCCCATTTGAAGGTAAATTTAATGTGATCGTTCAGTTCCACGCCGGCAAGGCCGATGCCCAGGAAAGTCGTCGCCACACAGGGGCTGACGCTGAGGGCAACGTTTTCACCAATCAGCATGGCATGGGCCACTTCCGTAGCCGTAATGCCATAAGGTGCCACCGTTTCGATGATCAGGGGCATGACCGCATAGTAGTACGGATCCGGTCCCATGATCATACCAATAGGAGCTCCCAGGATTCCCATGATGATGTGCAGGTATTTCGTCAAAAACGGAGGCAGCAGATTGATCAGGACCTGTGCCATTTTGGTAATGATGCCCGCATTGGCAAAGACGCCCAGGAAAACGCCGGCGCACAGCAGGGTCACTGTAAGATCGATGCAGCTGGGCGCATATTTTTTCAGCAGCTTGCTCTGCAGGGCCTGGTCGCGATAGTTGATGGCAAAAGCGAACATCGTGCCAAACATAAAAATGATAAAGGGTGTGATTTTCGTAACCACAAGAAGGACAATGACAACCACCGTAAGCAGGAGGTTCACCCAGAACAGGTTGCTGCGGCGCAGGGACAGATCCATTTCAGCTTCCCCGGCCACCGGTGTACCAGTATCCGAAAGATCCGCCTTGAAACCTTCCCGGGCAAGGCGCTTTTTTTCTGATTGCCCGCAGATGACTGCACCAACAACGGAAACAACAAGACCGAAGACCTGCATGGGAATCATTTCGACCCAAAGCTGTGTGGCAT
>CADBQR010000033.1 GCA_902796945.1 uncultured Acidaminococcus sp. | reverse complement strand
CCGCGGTTGTTTTCTTTTTTTCAGCTTTTTTCACAACCGCTTTCGTGTCGGATACTTGCTTTTTTTCTGCCTTCTCTTTCTCCGTCATCGGGGCGTTCCCTCCTTTCTTGCATCATACCGTCCGCCCGTCAGGGCTGAGCGGCAGGAACTGCGGTTAAATTCCTTATCTCCGTTCTTATTCGTCGGCATTCTTCCAATTCCTCTAAAAATTTTTCATTTCCTTCTTTTTCGTACTGTTCCGCCAGTTTGCTGTGTTTTTCATATTCCTTTTCCAACGCCGCGCTTTGCAGCCGGATCAGGCAGTCCTTCAGGACTGTCGGAAGCGTCACGGCGGGGACATTCATGGCCAGGATCCCGGTCAGTTCTGCCGCGCCTTCTGCGTCCAGGTCCTCGAAAAGATCCCGGGGATCCCTTAAGGTCCCGGCGCGATGCCGGGCCAGATAGGACTGGTAAATCGCCTTGCGGGCCTCCGTTGTAAAGGAATCAATATTGGCAAAGCCGGCCTGGGAAGGATCCGGCTCCATGCCATGTAAAAACGCATACAGGGCGCCGCGTTCAGCCTGCTCGGTGGGGCTGCTGACCCGGACCTTGTGATTCAGCAATACCTCCGGATTGTACATACGGCCGCTGCCACCCCGGTGGATCAATTTCCGGTATTCGCTCTGGATTTCACTTTCATCCAGGGAGAGGCGGCGGGAGAGATCCCGGATCCGTTCCCCCACTTCCACATCACTGCGGCAGTCCCGGAAGAAGGGCAGGATCTCGGCTACGGCATTGACCTTGCCGCTCAGGGTATCCGTTTCCGTCCGTTCAAGGACGGTGTCCACTTCGTAGTCAATGCCTTCCCGGGCTCCCGCAATCAGGGCCTCAAACGCTTCGCGGCCCTCCTTACGGATAAATTCATCGGGATCCTTGCCATCGGTCACATGCATGACCTTGCAACGCAGACCTCCTTTCAGGGCCATGGGAATGGCTCTCATCGCCGCGTTGCGGCCAGCAGTGTCGCTGTCAAAACAGAAGACGACTTCCGGTGTCACCCGCTTCAGGAGCCTGCCCTGGTCCTCCGTAAAGGCCGTTCCCATCGAAGCAACCGCCCAGGTGATTCCCGCGGCGTGAAGACTGATGGCATCCATATGGCCTTCCACGATCAGGGCCTGCTGTTTTTTCCTGATGGAATCAATGGCACGGTCAAATCCAAAAAGCAGTTTTCCCTTATGGAACCATGCTGTTTCCCCCGTGTTCATGTATTTTGCCGGGGAAGCGTCCTTGTTCAGGATCCGCCCCGTAAAACCAACTACACGGCCCCGGGGGTTTTTTATGGGGATCATGATTCGCCCCCGGAATTTATCATACACGCCGGCCTGACGGGTGCTTTTATTGACAAGACCCGCTTTCAGCAGCGTTTCCTCAGGAACGCCACGTTTTTCCAGAGCCGTATGAAGCGTATTGAAATCAGGCGGCGCCATACCCAGTTCAAAGGATTCAATGATATCACTGCCAATGCCCCGTCCCGCCAAATAGGCGATGCCGTTTTTTCCATATTGCGTCTTGGTAAGGCAGGCATGGAAGAAACGGGCTGCCAGTTCATTGGCATCAAAAACGGCCTTGGTTTCTTTTTCACGCCGGATCTCCTCCGCCGTCTTGGCCCGCTCCGGAACAGGAATTCCGTATTTATTGGCCAGGATCTTCTGGGCTTCCGGGAAGGAAACGTGATCCCTTCTCATGACAAAGGTAAAGACATCCCCGCCGGCTCCGCAGCCAAAACAGTGGAAAAAACCCTTTTCCGGATCCACCGTAAAGGACGGTGTCTTTTCCGAATGGAAGGGGCAGCATCCCCAGAAACGGCGGCCCTTCTTTTTTAATTCAACAGTCTCGGAAACGACACTGACGATGTCGGCAGCCTGACGGACCTGTTCCTTGAACGTTTCGTATTTTTGCTTCATGTCGTCCATCCCGATCACCTGCCTCATGCTGCCGTCCATTCATATCATCTAAAAAAGCACCGGACCCGCTTGAAACGGATACGGGGCTATGATGGACAAGATTCCTTGCCACTTATTCTTATTATTCTACACTGGCAGGGATTATCCCTTTTTTCTGGTGAAAAATCGTCAAAAAGCGTATAATGCTGATGATATGCTGAAGAACCCCCATCCTGGCAGGAAAATGTACCTGCCGGGTCCTTGTCTTTGGCAGACCCATTTCGATTTTTCTTCGTGAGGTGCCTTTGTATGATCAGAAAACTGCTGCTTTTGATGGGAACCTTATTTTTCCTTGCCGTCCGGCCCGCACTGGCCATGCCGGAAATCCGCTATGATCACCAGACCTTCCACCCGGATACCCTCAGCTATGACCTGAAAGGGAATGTCTCCGTCAAGGTCGGCAGCCGGGTCATCACCGCCGACGAGGCAGTCGTCTCCCTGCTTACCAACGAGGTCAGGGCAAAAGGAAACATCCGCCTGGTCCAGGATGACCTGACCTTTACCGGCAGTGCCGCCGTGGTGCGCCAGTCCACCCATTCCGCCGACGTGGACGGTCCCCTGACCTTTGTCCGGGAGGGATTGGAAATCAGGGCGGACCGGGGAAGTTTTGACTGGGAAAGCAAATTGGCCCGTTTTGAGGGTCATGTCCGCTGCAAACGAGCCGGTCAGGCGGAAATCAAAAAAGATGTCCTGATCTACAACGTAGAAAAGGACACCTTCCAGGAAGCATGAAAAAGGGGTTGCCACCAGGGCAGCCCCTTTTCTTATCAGTAATCAAAGTTGAAGTTCTTTTTCAGGTATTCCAGGATAAGGCTTGCCGTTTCCTCAATGGCCCGGTTGGATACATTGATGACCATGCAATGCAGCCGCTGCATGATGGCCCGCGCATAATCCAGTTCCTCCTGGATGCGATGGATATCAGCATAATTGGCCCCATCGGTCAGGCCCATGGCCTTCAGACGGGCAATGCGGATCTCATTCAGCTTATAGGGATCGATGAGCAGTCCGATGATCCGGTTGGAGGGCACCTTGAAGAGTTCCTCAGGAGGCGGGATCTCCGGCACCAGCGGCACGTTGGCCACCTTGAGCTGTTTATTGGCCAGATACATGGAAAGGGGCGTCTTGGAAGTACGGGATACCCCGATGATGACCAGATCTGCCTTGGTGAGGCCCCAGGGGTTCTTCCCATCGTCATACTTGATGGCAAATTCCACAGCCGCCACCCGTTTGAAATACTCATGGTCCAGGGCATGGATCAGTCCTGGCTGGTTCTTCGGGGACAGGCCGCTGGTCTTTTCGATGGCCTTCAGGACCGGCCCCAGGATATCCACAATCTGGACGCCCGTTTCATCGGCCTTGCGATCGATGGCCTCCCGCATTTCCGGGGAAACGATCGTATAGCAGACAATGGCATTCTGTTCCTTTGCTTCCTGCATGATCTTTTCGATCTGTTCCACGCTGTTGACGTAAGGAACCCGGATAATATCGAATTTTTCCTGAACAAACTGACTCGTAGTCGCACGGACAACCGATTCCGACGTTTCACCGATGGAGTCGGAAATCGCATAGATGATCGGCGCGTTAGCTATGATAATTCCCTCCTTTGCCTTCTGCCAGCTCCGCCAGCAGGCGGGTCATATTCGTTTTTGAAACACGGCCTAATAAGGTAAGTTGTTTGGGCTTTTTCCCCTGGGGCCGCACGACGGGGAGACAGTCGATTTCACTGTCCACAATGCGTCGGGCCGCCGCGGCCGCCGGTTCATCGGGGAATGTGGTCACCATCTTGCTGAGCGGCGTCATCACCATGGCAATGGGCAGGCCATGCAGGTCCGCCCCCTGGTTCAGGGCCGCCTTCAGCAGGTCCTTGCGGGAAATGACTCCCTGCAGGCAGCCGTCGGCATCAACGACAAAAAGGGTTCCCACATCTTCAAGGAACATGGTGACGACGGCATCATAGGCACTCTTGTCACGGCTGACAACAATCGGGACGGACATGATATCCTCCACCGTAATCGTGGACAGTTCTTCCACCAGGAGTCCCAGGGTGTTCTTCCCCGTATAAAAATAGCCAACATGGGGGCGCGCGTCCAGGACTCCGCTCATGGTCAGAATAGCCAGGTCAGAGCGCAGCGCGGCCCTTGTCAGTCCCAGTTCCCGGGCAATATCCTGACCGGTTACCGGCCCGTTGCGACGCACGATTTCCGCAATTCTTCTTTGTCTGTCACTGAGTGGAATGGGACTCACCGCCTTCCTTTTTACAGTCTGCTGCTTCGGGATGGCAAAACAAATGAACATTTTGCTCCGTACTTCGTTATTATCATACACCTTTATGGGTTCAGAGTACATTTTTTAAGGAAAAGAGTCAAGAAAAAGACCCGTAAAAATTTCTTCCGGCGTAAAATGCAGGGTTCCTTCACGGCATAGTTGGAGTCTCCCGCACAAGCCGGTACAGAAAAAGGGGGCTGCCTCCAAAGACAGCCTCCTTTCAAATTCATGGGTTAATCGTTTTTCCGTGTCCCTGGCCGGTTCTGTTCCGAGAAGGCAGGTGCCTTACCAGGCCAGGTCTTCTTCGTGATGGTTGCGCCCGCGTCCGGTCAGGTTATCCAGGATGATACGCTGTTCCACCTGGGCAACCATTTTCTTGGTGTATTTCACGGCATCCGGGTTGACAGACATACTGTCGATGCCACACTGGACCAGGAATTCAGCAAATTCCGGATATACGCTCGGAGCCTGACCGCAGAGGGATACGGTCTTGCCATCCTTATGGGCAACGTCGATCAGGTGACGGACGGCCCGTTTCACTGCCAGGTTGCGTTCATCAAACAGATGGGAAATGACATCGTTATCCCGGTCGCAGCCCAGGGTCAGCATGGTCAGGTCATTGGAACCGATGGAATACCCGTCGATATACTGGTTGAATTGGTCGGCCAGGATAATGTTGGCCGGGATTTCAGCCATCAGCCAGACCTTGAAGTCCGGACCCCGGTGCAGTCCTTCCTCTTCCATGATATGGACCACTTTGGCACATTCGTCCACGGTGCGGCAGAAAGGAATCATGACATTCAGGTTCCTCAGTCCGTATTCTTCCCGGACCTTACGGACGGCACGTACTTCCAGACGGAAAGCTTCCGAATACTTCGGGTCATAGTAGCGGGATGCGCCTCTCCAGCCAAGGAGCGCACTCGGTTCATGGGGTTCAAACTCCTCGCCGCCCTTGAGGTCGCGGTATTCACTGGACTTGAAGTCACTGAAGCGCAGCGTCACAGGACGCGGAGCCATGGCCTGGGCCACCTTGCGGAACCCTTCGGCCAGGGATTCGACCACCTTTTCAGGATGGCCGGTCTTGATCAGATAAAGCGGATGTTCATGGATGTAGGTTGTCCAGATAAATTCCTCACGCATCAGCCCGATACCGTCGCAGGGCAGGCTGGCATATTTCTCGGCAAGGGACGGATCGCCAAGGTTCATGTAGATCTTTGTTCCCGTAACCGGGAAGCTTTCGACCGCCGCCACGGAAACAGCAGGACCGGCGGCAGCGGCAGCTTTCTTCACCTGCAGGTTGCCAGCAAAGACAACGCCGTTCGAAGCATCCACCGTGATTTCTTCCCCGTCTTTCAGGACTTCCGTAGCTGCCTGGCCACGGGACTTGGTCCCGACGATGCAGGGAATCCCCAGTTCACGGCTGACTATGGAAGCGTGGCAGGTCATGCCGCCGCTGTCGGTGACGATGGCCTGGGCCTTCTTCATGGCGGGTACCCAGTCAGGCGCCGTCATTTCCGTAACAAGGATTTCGCCATCCTTGAATTCGTCGATATCCTGGGGATCCCGAATGACATGGGCCTTGCCATAGCCCTGGCCCGGGCTGGCAGGCAGTCCTTTCAGCAGTACCTTGGAGCTTTCCATCGTCATGCCTTCTTCCTTTTGTTCCTTCTTTTCCTTGTTGCGGCGGGACCAGACAGTTTCCGGGCGGGCCTGGAGGATCCAGATCTTCCCATCCCGTTCGTCAACACCCCACTCCATATCCATATAGCAGCCGTAGTGGGCTTCAATCTTTTTGGCATACCCGGCCAGTTCCAGGATCTGTTCATTGGTCAGGGTCTGCTTTTTTCGGTCCGCTTCCGGAACCGGTACTTCCATGGTATCTCCGCCGGGTTTGCGGATCAGCATCTTGTCCTGTTCATTGACCGTGGCCGACAGGATTTTCATATCGGCTTTCGATACCACATAGCTGTCCGGCGTCACAATACCGCCGACTACAAATTCGCCGAGGCCGTAGGCCCCTTCGATCATGATATTCTTATCATCCCCATTGGCCACATTGACCGTGAACATGACGCCGGCGGCCTTGGAAAAGACCATCATCTGGACAACGGCGGACAGGGCCAGCTGGAGATGATCGTAGCCCTGTTTTTCACGGTAGTAGACGGCCCGGTCCGTAAAGCAGGAAGCATAGCATTCCTTGACCTTGCGGATGACGTTGGCCGCACCGTGGACATTCAGGTATGTGTCCTGCTGTCCCGCAAAGCTGGCATCGGGCAGGTCCTCGGCCGTGGCGCTGGAACGCACCGCCACATACGGTTCATCCTCATTCATTTTCCGGGCCAGTTCTGCATAGGCATCGGCAATGGCCTGCTGCAGGTCCTGCGGCATTTCCTGCTCCATGATGGACTGGCGCAGGCGGGCGCAGACCCGGGACAGCAGTTCGCTGTTTTCCACATCGGTCAGCTCGGCCAGGATGGAACGCATCTTATCCCGCAGCCCGGTCTGATCGATGAAATAGCGATAGGCGTAGGCCGTCGTAGCAAAGCCATACGGGACAGGAACGTCGGTCTTGGAAGTCATTTCCCCCAGGGAGGAAGATTTCCCGCCGACAATATCCACATCTTTTCTTTCCAGTTGTTCGAACCACAGTAAGTATGCTTTGGATTTATCCATGATGCTCTCCTTTACGACACACTATTGAACAGGATTTTCTCGATTTAGTGTATACTATATCACTATTATGCCGCACAATCAATAGACGAACCCAAAAAAGATGAAAATCCTTTGTGAAAAAAATCCATCCCAAAAAGAACGTTTTCCGCGGCCGCCAGGATGCAGAAATGCCGCTCCTTCCATCAGGGAGAAGCGGCATCTTTAGTGACTGGATCCATTGTACGGTCAACGCATCAGGGCCTTGCCGTCCGAAAAAGCGTTGCCCACCTTTTCCTCGGCCACCAGATAGGCCTGGTTTACCGCGTCGAACACAATGGGACGTAATTTTTTCGGTTCGATCTTTCCGTCCGTCAGAATGGATTCATCGGCACTGACATTGACAATCCGGCCGACCAGGCGGCAGGACGCATCATCATAGCTGATGACTTCACATTCCACGGTCATGGGCAGTTCTTCAAAGACAGGAGCGTTGACACGGCTGGATTTCACGGCATGCAGCCCCGCTTTGGCAATCTTGTCCGGTTCCGTATTCCCGCTGGCAATCCCGACATAATCACAGGCCACCATAGTGTCCACCGTGCCCATGCTGACCGTAAAGGCACCGGTCTTTTTCAGGTTCTTCACCGTCTTATGGGCAGGAGCCAGGCAGAAGGAAATCTCCTCATCATTGCTGAGACCACCCCAGGCTGCGTTCATGGCGTCGGGCCTGCCATTCTCATCATAGGTTCCGATGATGAATACGGGCTGGGGATATACAATCATCTTTGCACCAAAATCAGTTCTCATCTCGATAAAGCCTCCTTAGAGATTCTCCTTCCATTGTATCAGGTCCGTCAAGGGAAAAACGGCTTTGTTTGCTCAGGACCTGCAATACTGCGGGCAGGATTTTTATTTTTGATTGATTATTTGGCAGGTTCCGGTTTAGCGCTGTCCTGGAGTTTTTGTTCTCTTGCAGGGATTTTTACAGGTTTGCTGCTCTTTAAGGCGTTAAGTCTCTGAGCCAGGGTAGCCGCATCAGGATCGCCTTCCATGCTGGTCATGATTGCCTGGCTGCCCAGATAAACGGTGGAACCGTCAGAAGTGGCTTCTTCTGCGTTCAGCTGATTCTGGTATGCTCTGACTAAATTGCCAAGAACGAAATAAGCGCGCTCTTTTCCTGAAATTTGAAGGTTTCCATTCGGTTTTACGAACTCCTTACCGCCGATTTTCACCACGCCTTTATCTACGGTGACATCGCCGCCGGTCAGGTCGGTCATGCGTTTTGAATAATTATCACGGCGCTGCATGTTGGACGGGTGATCGCTGGGAGAGAAGATTTCACGGATCATATCATTGTTTCCGCCATGGGGAGAATCCATCATGCGCTGCCAGATTGCAGCTGATGCACCGGGATTATAATTGGAATGCAGGAGATAGGTGAGCGCAAGGTTATCGGCTTCCCATTCATCTTTTTTGGTAATCTGTACTTTATCGATGTGATTAACAAGCATATCCAGGATATAACCGCCTGTTCCGTTGCCTACAGCACTGCCAAGGACCCCGCTGGCAATGGCTACACGCATCTTTTTGCGCGTTGCGTTTACCACATGGTCTTTCTGGCCATGACCCATCTCGTGAAGCAATACAACGGCAATTTCATCCGGGTTTGAAATGACGGAATATAAGCCTGTATTGACGCTCATGACGTGTCCCATACTGCAGAATGCGTTGAAACTGGTCTCCTTGTTAACAAAATAGAGGTAAGGCTTTTTGTAGATTGTGTTATCTACAGCTCCGACGGCATCAACAAGGTTGTTCATCATCGAAGCCAGCTGATTGTTCTGGGCTTCGTCTTCACAGACACCATATTTTTCCTTATAACCGGCTAAGAGTTCCTGGCGTCCCTGTTCCGTATTATTGTAATAATTCATTGCTTTATCTGTCGCGGCATAGTCCTGGGCCCCTTTGACGCCGGAAAGAATGGCACCCCAGATATCCGCATGGGCCTCTGGCATGGGCAAGGCAGTATAGGAAATCCCCAATCCCAGCATTCCTGCCATGACAATCGATAACAGCTTTTTGCTGACGACATGATCCTTCATCGAAACAACCCCCTTCAAGTTCCTTGTGGCATTAATTCCCGTCCGGCTTCACTTTTATATTATTTTAACACGGATACCTCGGAATCGGATGAAAGATTTTCTTCCATGTGACGGCAGGGAAAAGCCAGGGGAAAGACTTACATCGCAAGGTCTTCAACAGATCCTTTGTTTTCGCCTTTCTCAGCGGTGATAAAGAAGGTAAAGGAAGTACGGAGCCCCGATAAGAGCTGTCATGACACCCGTCCGAACTTCACCAAAGGGAATGCAGCGCCCCAAAAGATCGCTGAACGCTAAAAACAGGGCTCCCGCCAGCGCGCTGCAGGGAAGCAGCCGGCGATGATCCGCGCCGACGGCAAAGCGGCACATATGAGGCACAATGAGCCCCACAAAGCCGATATTTCCACCCAGACAGACAGCCAGGCTCGTCAGCAGGGCCGTAGCCACAAGAATAAGGCCTCGCCAGAAGCGGACATCCATACCGACGGCAAGGGCCTGCTCCTCTCCCAGGGAAAGGATGTTCAGCTGTCTCCCCCAGAGGGATAACGCTGCCATAAGCCCCAACATAGGCAGCAGGAGTATGGCCTGACGCCAGGAACTGCCGCTCAGGCTACCCAGGGTCCAGAAGAAATATTGCTGCATGACAGAAGGGGGTGCAAAACTCAGGAGTCCGGTGGAAAGGGCACCACACAAAAGGCTGATGGCAACCCCGCCAAGAAGCAACGTCCCCGTCGATTCCTCAAGGGACTTACGGGCCAGGAGCCCCACGGCCCCCACCGCCGCGAGGGAACCGGAAAAAGCCCCCAGGGGCAGGAAGAAGGAGGATAACAGGGGCAAACCAGTAAAGAGAACAATCACCGCTCCCAGGGAAGCGCCGCTGGAAACACCCAACAGGCCAGGATCCGCCAGGGGATTTCCAAAAAGGCCCTGAAGGGCCGCTCCGGAAACCGCCAGGGCCGCTCCAACAAAAGCACCGAAGAAAAAACGGGGCAGGCGGACCACCAAAAGGACCATTTCTTCCCGGGCGGTCAGGGCTCCCTCAAGAACGTGAAGCGGATCAACCGGTATGAGCCCGCAGAAAAGGCTGGCCAACCCGACAAGAAGAAGCGCAGTGCCCAGGAAGGACAAGGTGGACTTCATTGTCCGGCGCATCGGATTCCCTCCCTTCAGATACAAAAAAAGACGCTTACCGAAGCGTCTTAAAAAGTGTCTTTCCAAAGAAAAACACAACTATTCATTGGTAGCGCCAACGAGAATCGAACTCGTGATTTCGCCTTGAGAGGGCGACGTCTTAGCCGCTTGACCATGGCGCCATGGGTCATTATCCGGTCCATTCCCGGACAATCAGTACTTAATAAGTATAATTGGTTACGCAGGCAATGTCAATGGATTTTGCAAAGAAGAAAGGATGCCCCAGATCCGGAGAAAGCAGTGGATCTTCAGGCCCCGTTTCCACAGCGGCACGGATCGGGGCGCTTTCTACTCCATCGGGCAATAAAAAAACTGCCGCAATCTGCAGCAGCTGTTCATTCACAAAAGCTCCATATTAGGATTGACAGCCGAAAACAGCGTACAGAGCGGTTCTTAGCCAAGCGTATGCCTAAAATAGGGAAGAAATAGGGAAAACGGACGTTTTGCCGCAAGCTGGGTCATCTATCTGGGTGGGCCATGCTGATGTATTCATTTTTGTATAGAATTGCATTTTTTAAATATTTATACATAAGATTTGTCGCGGGGCGCCCGACCACCGTTTCTAGGTCAATTCTCTGACAAGACGAGCTTGCTTCAACGACAGTTTAATGTCCATTCTCTCACATCCTTCTTGTCTACCCTAAGTTCCAGTAATGCCTATATAATATTCCATTAAAAGAAGATTATTAATAGTTATTTGAAATATTTTTTCTACATTATGTTGATTTTTCTCATTTTAAATGTACTATTAAATTGAGGGAAATGGAGGTGCTTTTATGGGTATACCGGAGAATCTGAAAAGGCTGAGAGAGCGATATGACCTGTCACAGGCGGACCTCGGCAGGATAGCAGGGGTCACCAACAAGTCGGTCAGCGCATGGGAGAACGGCACGAAAGAGCCACGCATGGGGGCTATCCAGCGTATGGCAGACTACTTCCATATTAAGAAGAGTGATATTATAGAGGACCAGCAACGCCATGGTGGGGTCCATATCCCCGTTCTGGGAACGGTAATTGCAGGATTCCCGATGTATGCGGCCGAAAACATCATTGGATACGAAGAAATCCCGCAGGTCATGGCTTCGCAGGGGGATTATTTTGCCCTAAAGGTCACAGGGCATTCAATGGAACCACGTATCTGTGAGGGAGATGTGGTTATCGTACGCAAGCAAAGCGATGTTGAGTCGGGCGACACGGCTATTGTCATGGTAAACAGCGAAGAAGCAACCATAAAGCATATCCAGAAGACGGCAGAGGGGATCACATTGATTGCCAACAATTTTGCCGTCTACCAGCCCCATTTCTACACTAATAAAGAAATCATGGCACGGCCCGTACGTATCCTTGGCAAGGTGGTTGAGCTTCGTGGAAAGCTGTGAGGTGATCCTATGTGGGTTGAGTGATTAAAGAATGGGTATGCCTTCAGGGAAACATACATGGTCTCGATGACTGGAAGACGGAAAAAGATATCCGTGAACCATGCCGACGAGGTCAAGGATGTCGCAAAAGGCCGCACGTGAGAAGCTGGACGCACTCATCAAGGCTAAGTCATGTGCGGACCGCTCTGTGCGCCTCGGGGAACTGATTGAATCGTATATAGATAGCAAAAAGGACGCAGTGAAATCACCAACCCTGAAAAACTACGAGGTCGTGCGGCGAAAGATTTTCACGTTCTTCGAACCAGACACGCTCGTAAACAGCATGACTCCGAAAGCAGTACAGGATATGCTTGATGTGATTGTCCGTCAACACTCAAATAGCTATGCAGGAAAAGTCTTTACGATGTTGCGGTCTGCTTTCCAGCGTGCTTATCGACTTGGAGAGATCACCTCAATGGACGTCATGAATCGAGTGCAGGTCCTTCGTATCTCAAAGACGGTTGAGGAAGTTGAGAGCGCACGTGAAAAGTATTTGACACGTGAAGAATTGAAGGACGTCATCCACAAACTGCGTGAGCTGTCACCCACCGTAGCCGATGCCTGTGAGCTACAAGCGAGGACAGGGTTGAGGTTCGGAGAGCTAGCCGCCCTGCGTGAAGAAGACTATGAGGGAAAGGAGATATACGTCAACGGAACGCTCCAATATGGTCTAGGCGGCTATAAATCACCAGTGAGAGGGACACCAAAGAACGTCTACTCCGTCCGGCACGTCGCCCTGGATGCCCGCAGCAGGGAAATCATTGAAGCCCATATCTTAGGGAACAAGGCCAGACGGGCATGGTATCCAACAAAACATAATCAAGATACGGACCAGTACATCTTCACGACTCGTGAGGGTGGACCACTAGACATCACGTTCGTTAACCATATGCTAAAGCGGATTCCCTGTGAGAAGCACCTGTCTACTCATATCTTCCGCCACACGCATATCAGCCTTCTGGCGGAAGAAGGCGTCCCTCTGAAGGCTATTATGCAGAGAGTCGGACACAACGACCCAAAGACCACATTAGCTGTCTATTCTCACGTGTCAAAAGAGCTGGAACAGGAAGTTGTCAAGAAACTCAATATGATAAAATAAAAAATCCCCGCAAGGCGCATGGTTACTGGCGTCTACGGGGATTTTTCCCTATTTTGTTGGGAAACTTTTCTGTCCTGCTGGCAATAGGGAACAAATAGGGAAAATATAGCTTCAAACTACGATACAATACGGCAAGAAAAACCGCCTCCGAAACTGTCAAAACACAGTCTGGAAGCGGTTTATTTTATCGTAACGTATCGTATTGTATCTCAAAATAAAGATGGCTCCGGGACTAGGACTCGAACCCAGACTAGAAGATCCAGAATCTCCTGTGCTACCATTACACCATCCCGGAAGGAACAGTCATTATTATAGCAAACCCAGAAAAAAATGCAAGCTTTTTTACACTATTTTTGAAAAATTTTATAAAAATCCACTGACAGCCGGAAGAACGGTGATGGTGCATGGCACGTTTCGCTGCCGCCTCCCGGTTCCCGCCGGCAGCGACATCGGAAACGGGCTGGCAAGGACGGAAACGAAATACCGGAAGAAAGTGGGTCCCCCGCCAGTCCTTGGATCCGGGCCTTTCATAGTCCTGACTTCCTTGAAGTAAAAGAAAAAACGTCTGCCGGGGAAGCAGACGCTTTTTCTGAAAGGAAGTTGTTTATGATGATTTGATGGGGAAATTGCAGCAAGGAGGGGTGATCCTCGCTACGATTGTCAGTATAATGGTTTATTTTGACAAATCAAGGACAGAGCAATGAACTATTTGTGAATTCGACTGTATAGTCAAGTATTTTTCGTTTCGAATCGATTTTACAGGTCGTAAAGAAAAAGCGTCTGCCTGGAAAGCAAACGCTTTTTCCGAAAGGAAGTAGTCTATGAAGATTGGATGGGAAAGACAGGACAAGGAGGAGGTTCCTTGTAACTGTTTTTAGTATAAGTCCTTGCTTTGACAAATCAGGGGCAGCGGCGTAAAGGATTTGTGAATTCTGCCTCCGGGATCAGGAACCCGTCCTGTCAAGGGCTGCCGTCCTACATAAAGAAAAGACACCTGCCGGGGAAGCAGGTGCCTTTTCCGAAAGGAAGTTGTTTATGATGATTGATGGGGAAGATGTAACAAAGTGGGGTGGTCCTTGTTACATGACCTAGTATAGGAACCTTTTATGACAAATCACAGACGGAATTATGAACGAATTGTGAAATAGACTAGGCAGTCAGTTAAATTTTTTATAAACAAAAAACCCGACTCCCTGCTCCTTTCCCTTCCGTTAAGGGTTATCCTCCACTCCCTGCAGTGCATCGGTGGCATCTCAAAAAGAAGCCGTGTCTTACCAGCGACCCGTCAAAACAGGGGCTACCATTTCCCAGGGAAACGACCCTTGCAAAAGGGGCACGAAAAAACGCCTGCCGGGGAAGCAGGCGTTTTCTCTGAAAGGAAGTTTGTTTATGATGATTTGATGGGGAAGATGTAACAAGAAGGGGTATTCCCTGTTACGTGATCAGTATAAGAAACAGATTTGACAAAACAAGGGAGCAGGTATGAACTGTTTGTGAATTTGACCAGGCAGTCATTTTATTTCCTTTTCATTCCGTCTCCCGGACCGCCGTTGTCAAAACGTTTTTTGAAAGTTCGGAAACAGGTTCAGGTCTTTCCCTGAAGCCCGGGACCTTCCCTACTCTTCGATGCCAAAATATTCGAAAACGCAAAGCATCAGGCTTTCAATGTTTTCTGCACTGAATCCGGCCTTCTGGCTCATCCGGACCATGCCCTGCATCTGTTTTTGCAGCACCGCCTGAAAGACTTCCTTATCAAGGGCCAGCTGATCTCCCCGGTCCTTTCCTTTCTGGCAGCCCAGTGCCACCAAAAGCTTCAACGTCTCCCCTTCTTTTTCGGCAAAGAAAAACAGCCAGGGAAACTGCAGCAGCCTTTGGACAAAGGCCGCTGCCTTTTCATTTTTCCATACATTGTCCCCGCAATCCGGTGCAAAAGACAGGGACAGTTTACTGCAAAATTTCGCGGCATATTCCGGGTGCCGGCCGAGATAATCCAGCAGGGCCCCATACCGGGCGCCCTTCCCCGCGTCTTCCAGTTCATCCTGATGGACTTCCAGCCGGATGAAGGGTTGTTTATCCAGATAGGCTTTGATGGTTTCTTCCGTCATAGGGGCCTCTTTTCTTCAACTTACGGGTCAAGAGGAACCTGACCCGGTCAGCGATGCTTGACCATCACGGTCCATTGCCCGTGAAACTTGATTTTCTGCCAGGTGCCCGGCCAATCTTCCTGCAGGTCAGTCTTGATTTTTTTCGTATTGGTATCAACGAGCACGACTGCCTTGGGGACATCCTGGACCTTGCTGTAAGTGGTCCAGGGCATGATATTCTTTGCGGACCAGCTGTAGTCCTTTGGTGCAAATTCCTCCGCCTGATCATCCGGAACCAGCATGGTCAGCGTCCGCCCTGTATAAAACCAGGTTGAAGTGGGATAGCCACCGCCCCGGACGTAGATCGGGACCTCCGCCGGAACCACCGCATTGATATACATGGCGACCCATTTTCCCGTTACTCCGCTCATAAGCGGCTGGGCCAACATCTTTGTAATGCACAGGAAGAACAAATAGGTCAGCAGGATGCCCGTGGTAAAGACTTCATGGACGCTCTTGCCGCGCCAGCGGTGGAGCGCCATAACGGCATAACATCCCACAAAAATAATGACAAGGTAAAAGATCTGGCGGGGATGCTGCAGCAGGCCCGGTGCCAGGACGGGCAGCTTATAGGCCGCAATCGAAAGGGCCGTATAGAAGAGGAAATTGCCCAGCAGCACCCATTTCAGGGAAAGCGACGCTTCTTTTTCCACATAATAGGAAGCGCAGAGAATCGAAAGGGGCATCAGGATGGGATACGTATAGGTAATGTACTTGGTGGCCATGCACTGGAAGAAAACAAAGATCACTGCCACCCACAGCATCAGGAAGCCTTCACGGGAAGCCGGCCTGACCAGATGTTTTTCCCTCCACAGGTAATGTTTCAACATGCCCGGAACGAGACCGACCCAGGCAAAGGCATTCAGGAGATTGACGGCTGTATAGTACCAGATGACGTTGTCCCGTGGATGTTCCGACACCGTAGCCCGCAGGAAATTCTGCGTGCCAATGAAGCCGGGCAGGAAATCGGGGTGCTTCAGGGCCATGGCCACATACCAGGGCGCCGCAATCAAAAGAAACAGCAGGATCCCGCTGCCCAGGCGCGCCTGTTTCAGGGAGGCAAAGTCCCGCTGCCAGATCAAAAAGAGCAGGAAAATCAATCCGGGCAGCAAAAAGCCGATGGGGCCCTTGGTCAGCGTAGCCAGGGCCGCGCAGGCATACATTCCATAATAATACCGTTTCTGCGGCGTGCTGTAGCCCAGGTAGAAAAACAGCAGGGCACCATTCAGGAAAAGAAACAGCATGCCATCCGTCAGGACGGACTTGGAAATCGTAAAGAACTGCAGCGTAGTCAACAGGAGCACGCCGCTGTAAAAGCCGACCCGTTCCGAATAGAGCCTGGTCCCGCCCCACACGACAAGGCGAAGTCCCAGAAGCCCGAAAAGGGAAGGAAAAAAGCGGGCCGCAAATTCATTGAAACCAAAGATCTTAAAACCCAGGGCAATCATCCAATAGGCAAAGACCGGTTTGTCAAACCAATACCGCCCGTAGATCTGCGGGGAAAGCCAGTCTCCGGAAAGCACCATTTCCTTGGCCGTCAGGGCATAATTGCCCTCTACACTGTCTGTCAATGGCAGGGCACCGTTCAAGAAGAACAGGAGAAATACGGCCGCCGCCCAAAAGATAACCCAATAGCGTTTTTTCATACGTTGTAAGCCTCCTCATGTCGTGTCCCTATTTTACCATAGAAAAGAGGAAAAGTGGGGGCAGGGCGGAAAACTGCGCAGTATCAGAATGGAAAAACCAGGGATCTCCCGTGTGGTTCCTGCCTCTTTTTGCGTTCAATGGCTGCCACGTCCTTTGTGGAAAAACAGGTTGCTTTCGTCCATCCGATGCATTTTATGGCAGGACGTTTGCTGAATCTTAAGATTGGCCGCTAATCCTGTTAATATAAAGGACTGAATCCGTCAGAAAAACACGATATACTAAAGCAATCAATGAAGTGCTGGTCAGGGGATCCACTGAAAATTTCCCTATCGAAAAGAAGGTCTTATGACGTACATCCTTGATTTTTACAGCTGGCAAAAAGATCGGTGGGAGCGGGCAAAATACCCACTGGGGCTGACAGGTTCCCGTGCCGGCCCGTAAGGGCAATTGGTCAAAGGGTACGGGATTGACTCCCTCCGGTCTCCGTGATAAGGTGCCTGTAAAGAAAGCACCCCCGTCAGGAACTGCCGGTCCGTCCTGTGCGGCGGAGGAAGCGCCCACGGGATGGCCATCGGGGAAGCTAACCGATTCCTCAATCAATTGAAAGAAGGGAATTGCAATGAAAGAAAACTGGAAAAACCGACTTCTCACTGGCATCGCGGTCATCACCCTGATCAGTGGCTGCAGCGGCACAAAACCGGCCGCCCAGGCGCAGACAGACGGGTCCGGGAGCGCGTCAACTGCCCGGGAAACAGCGGCAGGCCCGGACACACTGACACTGACCTATACCTATCACCCCAAGGCCGGAGCGTGGTCCAATCAGATAGCGGCCTGGATTGAAAATGAACAGGGAAATGTCGTACGAACGCTGATGGCAACCCGGTTTACGGCACAGGGCGGCTATCAGGTCAGGAAGATGTCCCTGCCCGTCTGGGTCAGGAATTCAGGGCTTGCCCAAATGAAGGCTTCCCAGGTAGATGCGCTGACCCGTGCCACACCGCCGTCAGGACGGCAGACGCTGGTCTGGGATGGCCGGGACCATCATGGTCAGCCCGTACCGGACGGCACGTATAAAGTCAGGCTGGAAGCCACGCTGTATAAGGACAGTGACGCAGTGTTTAGCGGCACGTTCCGCAAGGGCGGTCAGGACCAGGACATAAAGATGGATGCTGTCCTGAACCAGGAACCGGAGCAGAAAGCGAACCGCGATATGGTATCGGAGGTGCATGCCGTTTATAAAGGAAAGCAAAAATGAGCGAATGGCCGTCGTGAAAACGACGGTCATTCATTTTCCATTCTTTATGAACTTCCCCCGATCGAAGGGACCTTCCCGTTGAACGTGGATCGGTCACCGTACTGACCCTGCCGGCAGCAGGTGCAGTGCGGCACTGGAATCCCGGAAAGCTGCCTTTTTCCCGTACAACCGGAATGGCTCCCTTCCACATACAAGAGGAAGGCCCGCTTCAAGAACCAGAAAGAGCAAAAAAAAAGCCCTTGTTAACAAGGGCCAAATGAGGGGTAAATTTAACTTACAGAAAGATTATACCATCTCTGTATACAATATGCAATATTATTTTCAGATTTTTTTTACATTTCTTATTTATCGTTCATTTCTGGCATCGGCCGGACCGAATCCCCCGTCAGGAAACCTTTCTTACGGCGTCCGCCATTTCCCTGACATAAGCCTTGACCGGTTCCACAGCATCCTTCCCGTACCGGGCGACAATCTTGACAATGGCACTGCCTACAATAGCGCCATCACTGAGGGCAGCCATTTCAGCAGCCTGGGCCGGTTCGGCAATCCCGAAGCCAACCGCCACGGGGCGATCCGTAACTTCCCGGATCTTTTCCACGATTTCGCCCAGGTTGGTCGTGATCTTTTCCCGTACGCCCGTGACGCCCATGGAGGAAACCAGGTAAATGTAGCCCTGGGCTTCCCGGGCAATCATCTGCACCCGGTCGTGGGAAGTCGGCGCAATGAGGGAAATCATTTCCACCCCATAACGGACGGCGTCGTCCTTCAACGTATCTTTTTCTTCATAGGGAACATCCGGAACAATGACGCCATCGATCCGGGTTTCCTTGCAATGGGCAAAGAACCGGTCCCGTCCATAGGTAAAAATCGGGTTGGCATAGGTCAGGAACACGAGAGGAATCTCCGTATGCTGCCGGACTTTTTTCAGCATCTCAAAGAGGTGGTCGATCTTGAATCCTGCCGCCAGGGCCCGGTTGTCCGCTTCCTGAATGACAGGGCCTTCTGCTACGGGATCGGAAAAAGGAATGCCCAGTTCAATAATGCCGGCTCCCGCTTCTTCCATGGCATAAATCAGTTTTTCCGTCGTGGCCAGGTCCGGATCCCCGGCCGTTACAAATGGGATAAATACCTTTTTATTTTTCTTGAATACATCAGTAATTCTAGTCATGCAGATCGACCCCCTTGTATCTGGCAATAGCCGCTACGTCCTTGTCCCCGCGGCCGGACAGGTTCACTACGATGATTTTGTCCTTCGGCAGCGTTGGAGCCAGCTTCATGGCATAGGCCACGGCATGGGCGCTTTCCACGGCCGGAATGATGCCTTCGATGCGGGACAGGTATTCAAAAGCCTTGACCGATTCATCATCCGTGATTGGCACATATTGGGCACGGCCCGAATCATACAGGTACGCGTGTTCCGGCCCGATGCCCGGATAATCAAGACCGGCCGAAATGGAATAGACCGGGGCAATCTGCCCGTCGTTATCCTGCAGGAAATACGATTCCATACCATGGAAGATACCCGGTTTACCACAGGCGATGGTGGCTGCTGTTTCCGCCGTGTCAATGCCGCGACCCGCGGCTTCCACACCGATGAGTTGAACTTCCTTATCGGGAATGAAATCATAGAAGAGACCCATGGCATTGCTGCCGCCTCCGACGCAGGCCATGACGATGTCCGGCAGTCGGCCTTCCTTTTCCATCATCTGCTGCCGGACTTCCTCCCCAATGACCTTCTGGAAATCGCGTACCATCATCGGGTAGGGGTGCGGCCCCATGACGGAGCCAATGCAGTAGGCCGTATCCTCGCAGCGGCGGCTCCATTCACGGAGGGCCTCATTGACGGCATCCTTCAGGCTCATGGTCCCCGTTTCGACAGGAACCACATCGGCGCCGAGAAGCTTCATGCGGAATACATTGAGGGCCTGACGTTCCGTATCCAGCTTGCCCATATAGACCACGCATTCCATGCCCATCAGCGCGGCAACGGTCGCTGTGGCCACCCCGTGCTGACCAGCACCGGTCTCGGCAATGATCCGTTTCTTCCCCATTTTTTTGGCAAGGAGGCACTGTCCCAGGGCATTGTTGATCTTATGGGCCCCCGTATGGTTCAGGTCTTCCCGCTTCAGATAGATCCTGGCGCCGCCCAGGTCCTTCGTCATGCGCTCCGCATAGTAGAGCATGCTCGGACGGTTTGCATAATCATGATAGAGTGCCTGGAGTTCCTGCAGGAACTCCGGATCCTTTTTGTAGTGCTCATAGGCCTCCTGAAGTTCCAGGACCGCGTTCATCAGGGTTTCGGGCACATATTGTCCGCCGTGTTTGCCGTACCTTCCATTACTCATGTTGTTCATCCTTTCTTCTGACCGCTTCTATAAACGCCTTGATCTTTGATTCATCCTTATAGCCGCCGGTTTCGACGGCGCTGCTGACATCGACCCCGTAAGGGTGGGTCCTTGCCATGATATCCCCCACATTCTGCGGCGTCAACCCTCCCGCCATGAAAAAGGGTTTGGGAATGACCGCCTGCCGCAGCAGGGTATCGTCAAACGTCTTGCCAGCCCCGCCATAGCCCGGTGTGAAGGCATCCAGGAGGAAGCCATCACAGTCATAGCGGTCAAGGCCTTCCAGACTGGTTCTGTCTCTTACCCGAATGGCTTTCAGCACCGGGGCTTCAGTTCTCGCCTTCAGCCATCGCACTTCCTCCGGGGGTTCCTCCCCATGAAGCTGGACGACCTGGATGATTCCCGCTTCGACATAGGGGAGAATGGCTTCCGGTTCGCTGTTCACAAAGACCCCGACGGTCTGAATGGAGGGATCCAGGAGCTTCCGTAAGGCCCCTGCCTGATCCTTCGTCAGGTACCGCCGGCTTTTGGGATAGAAAATAAAGCCTGCCAGGTCGGGGTGCTGCCGGTTCAGGATCATTGCGTCCTCTTTTCGGCGCAGCCCGCAGATCTTGATTTTCGTCATCTCCCGTCCCTCCCCAGGAGTTCCTGCATTTTCTGATCCACAGAAGTACTACGCATCAGGAGTTCCCCGATGAGGACCCCATTGACGCCGCCCGCTTCCAGTTCGGCAACCTGGTCCCGGCCCTGGATGCCGCTTTCGGCCACAAAAGCCGTTTCCGGCGGAACCAGGGAACGAAGCCGCATGCTGTTGCCGATATCGACAGTAAAATCCTTCAGGTTGCGGTTGTTGACGCCCAGTACCTTTGCCCCGGCCCGGAGACAGCGCTCCACCTCCGTTTCGTCGTGGGCTTCCAGCAGGGCATCCATGCCAAGGCTTTCGGCCATCAGCCGGTATTCTTCCATCTGCCGGTCCGAGAGGATGGCGGCAATAAGGAGCACCGCGTCGGCACCCAGCGTCTTGGCCTGATAGACCATGTATTCATCGACCGTAAAATCCTTTCGCAGGAGCGGCAGGGCGACCTGCTGTCGGATTTCAGCCAGGTACGAGTCACGGCCCAGGAATTTTGTTGGCTCCGTCAGCACGGAAATGGCAGAAGCTCCTGCCCTTTCATAGGTCCGGGCAATACCCGTATAAGGAAATTCCGGGGCAATCAGGCCTTTGGAAGGGGACGCTTTCTTCACTTCCGCAATAATATGGATTCCCGGTGCCAGCAGGGTTTTCCGGAAAATCCCGGCCCGGCTGCGGGACAACCCCTCGGCCTCCCGCCGCAGGTCGGCGAAACTTCTTTCTTTTTTCTGCTGTGCCACCCGCTCCCGGGCAGCCTCTGCCAAAATATCCAGGATCATGACCGTATGCCTTTCCTACTTTATCGATTGCTGACTTCAATAATCTGTTCCAGTTTGGCAGCGGCCTTTCCGCTGTCAATGAGTTCTGCCGCCAGTTTCACGCCTTCCCCGAGGGTTGCCGCCTTCTGGGCGACAAAAAGGGAAGCACCGGCATTCAGCAGAACCGCATTCCGTTTGGTTCCCTTGATTTTTCCTGCCAGAAGGTCCCGCGTAATCTGTGCGTTTTCTTTCGGCGTCCCGCCGACCAGTTCTTCTTTCTGGCCCGGTACAAAGCCGAAGTCCTCCGGCTTGATGACGGAAGTACGGTAATACCCGTCACGAATCTCGCAGACCGCCGTAGGACCGTTCGGGGAAATCTCGTCCAGCTTTTCCCGTCCGTAGGCAACGATGCCCCGTTTCACACCGAGACTGGTCAATACCTTTGCCAACGGTTCTACCAGGTATTCGTCATAAACACCTAAGAGGAACATTTCCGGTTTCGCCGGGTTGGTCAGGGGACCCAGGATATTGAACACCGTCCTGAATCCCAGTTCCTTACGGATCGGGCCGACATATTTCATGGCCGCATGATATTTCTGGGCAAAGAGGAAACAGAATCCCGTTTCCTTCAGCATTTTCAGTGCCAGTTCCGGATCCTGCTGGATATTGACACCCAGCGCTTCCAGGCAGTCCGCCGTTCCGCACAGGGAAGAAGCAGCGCGGTTGCCATGCTTGGCCACCTTGATGCCCCCCGCTGCCATGACCATGGCGGAGGTGGTGGAAATATTGAAGGAATGGGCTCCATCTCCGCCGGTTCCTACAATTTCCATGACTTCCATGCCCGGATGGGGCACCGGTGTTGCCAGGGAACGCATGGCTTCAGCACAACCGGAAATCTCATCGATGGTTTCTGCCTTGGTGCTCTTGGTGGAAAGAGCGGCCAGAAAAGCAGCATTCTGCGTTGGTGTCGTCTTGCCGCCCATGATTTCCAGCATGACATCGTGGGCTTCCTGATAGGTCAAATCGCCTTTGCTGACCAGTTTGATAATGGCTTCTTTAATCATGATATCGCTCCTTTTATTGTGCAATCCCTAAAAAATTTCGAATAATGGTCATTCCATCAGGTGTCATGATGGATTCCGGGTGAAACTGCAGTCCATAGATTTCATAATCCCGATGCTTCAATCCCATGATTTCCCCTTTTTCCGTTTCCGCGGTAATCTGAAGTTCCGCCGGCAGGTCCTTTTTGTCCACGATCAGGGAATGATAGCGCGCGCCTTCAATCACGGAAGGCAGCGACCGGAAAACGGGAACCCCGTTGTCTATGTGGATCCGGTCCTGCTTCCCATGGACAATCTGCGGGGCCAGGATCACCCTGCCACCGAACACTTCGCCGATGGCCTGATGGCCCAGACAGACGCCCAGGATGGGAACCTCGCCCTTCATGTCCCGCAGCACCGCTTCACAGATGCCCGCGTCACAGGGGCGGCCCGGTCCCGGCGAAAGAATGATGGAAGCGGGGTGCATGGCGCGGATTTCTTCCACCGTTACCGCGTCATTGCGCACCACTTTCACGTCCGGGTTCAGGGTACCCACGAATTGATACAGGTTATAGGTAAAACTGTCGTAGTTATCAATGATCAGTACCATTTATTCCACCTCCGCCGTCATGCGCAGTGCATCCCGGACCGCGCCGGATTTATTGATGGTTTCCTGGAATTCATTATCGATGACCGAATCGGCCACGATGCCGCCGCCGGACTGGAAATAAACGGTTCCATTCCGCCTGACCGCGGTCCGAATGGTAATGCAGATATCCATGTTCCCGGCAAAATCAAGATAGCCGATGCCGCCCCCATAAGGTCCGCGGCGCTGCGGTTCCAGGGAATCCAGGATCTGGCAGGCCCGGATTTTCGGTGCCCCCGAAAGGGTCCCGGCCGGAAGCGCGGCACAGAGCGTGTCAATCGCGTCCAGGCCTGCTTTTAAGGTACCCGTCACCCGGCTGGTAAGGTGCATGACATGGGAAAATTTCTTGATCATATGCAGGTCATGGACCTTGACGCTGCCAAACTCGCTGACCTTGCCCACATCATTGCGGGCCAGGTCCACCAGCATATTGTGTTCCGCCAGCTCCTTCGGGTCGTTTTTGAGGTCTTCCTCAAGGGCCCTGTCCTCTTCTTCGTTCCTGCCGCGTCGACGGGTTCCGGCAATGGGCATCGAAGTAATGGTCCGCCCTTCCAGTTTGATCAGCGTTTCCGGCGAGGAACCGGCAATTTCCGTTTCCCCATCCTTGAAGAGCATCATGTACTGGGAAGGATTGGTCGTCCGGAGAACCCGATACAGATGAAAGAGGTCCTGGTCATAGGAGGCCGAGAAACATTGCGAATAGACAGCCTGGAAAATATCGCCCTGGCGGATATATTCCTTGATCCGTTTCACATTGGCATCATACAGGCTGCGCGGCTGGTTGCTCGTGATGGGACCCAGCCGGGCCGGTTTCATAGCGGGCGGCGCCACGGGCTGCCTGACCAGGGATTCCATGCGGTCCAGCGCCTTCAATGCTTCCGGATACTCTTTTTCAAGGTTCTCCGTCCGTACATTGACGATAAGGAAAAGTTTCTGCCGGAACTGGTCAAAGGCAATAACCTTATCAAAGAGCATCAGTTCAAAATCAGGAAAATCAGTGGCTTTCTGCGAATCGAAACGCAGACCCGGTTCACAATACTGAATGAAATCGTAGGAGAAATAGCCCACGAAGCCTCCCGTAAAAGGTGGCAGCCCCGGCACATCGGGTATCCGGTAGGCAGCCAGCATTTCCCGAATGACTTCCAGGGGCTTTTTGTCAGTGACCAGGGGCCTGTCGTTTACTGTGACTTCCACCTGAAAATCTTTGGCCGTCACCCGGGCAATCGGATTGCACCCGATAAAGGAATACCTTCCCCGGGAATCCACGCCTTCCAGGCTTTCCAGCAGGAAATAACGGTCGCTCCGTTCCCGCACCAGGCTGATCAGCCCGATGGGGGTAACCGTGTCGGCCATGATCTCCCGTACCACAGGAACGGCGCCATAACCTTTTGCCATTTTTTTTGCTTCTTCCAGACTTGTCTGTATCACGATGGGCTCCTCCTTTTCCGGTTGACATCTGTGATACACGGATCCGGCCATTAAAAAACACCTGTCCTCTTACAAGGACAGGTGTCATAACCTGCGGTACCACCTTGTTACAGGGAGGTTTTCCCTGCGCTCAGCAGAATGCCAACACATTCCTCATCCTTAACGCGGTTGTACGTTGCGCCATACTCTCCGAAGATTTCCACGCACCCTCAGTGGTCCATTTGCCAGACTGCCGCCATCCGGATTCCACCATCCCGGACTCTCTGTAGGTACATCTTCTGACGTTATCTCCACCTCACAGGTTTCTTAAGGTTTATTCAATTGATGGGGATATCTTAGCGCTGATTACACTTTTTGTCAACTACTCCCCTTAAGATTTTATTTATGTATGGGAGATTTCCTTTTGTCCACGGAATAAGTTGTAACGTTTGTTACAAGTGATAGAGGCGGGTGTTTTTATCTGGTCTCAGCAAGCAGTCCATTTCATTTGCGGAAACCGCCCCGGCCGGTCCGGGAGAACCGCAACGGGCAATATGCCCCTGGGGTTCCCTGCCCGGCAAAGGCAGGAACCACTCCTCCTGCAAGCAGAAGGGGTGGTTCCCGACCTTACCCATATGAAGTTGTCAATGCCTGATTAGGGCATAGGGGAAGCGGATTTACTTTACTTTCGCATTGTTCCTGGCGGCCATTGCCTGGAGTTCCGGTTTGAATTCTTCCACCAACCTTCTTTCGGCCTTGGCGCCCTTGGACAGTGCGTTGTAAATGATCTCAGCCATTTCGTAACGAGTCATGCTGCGTTCGCCATGATACTTACCGTCTTCGTAGCCCTTGACGATCCCGTTCCCGGCGAGCTTGGAGACGGCTTCATAAGCCCAGTGGTTCTGCGGTACATCCGGGAATTCCTGGGACATATCCGGATTGAAGATGGACAGGAAGGCATCGAGGCGGGCCTGCAGGTAGTTGACCTTGTTCTTCAGCTCATCGACTTCACCCTTCTTGATATGCTTGTGGCCTGCCTTGCCGAGGTTGAAGGTGACGCCGCCGCCTACCATGTTTTCACCGTTACCGAAGGAGGTGGACAGGTTAAGCATTACGTTCTCGGTCGGACGATAGAACACGCCGACGGCTCCGGCCGTTTCGCTGCGATAGTTGCCCATAGCAGCCGCTACGGAGAGTTTCGTATCTTCATCGAAGTCCAGCGGATGCAGGCTTGCCATAGCGGCTGCGTTGGCGCCGACTTTGTCCACACGGTCATCCAGGCTGTCTATACGGCGGTTCGTTGCATACAGCTGGCTGCCGTTAACAGCGTCCTTGCTGCTGGCACTGAGTTCACCGGGGGCCACGTTGGTGATTTTCTGGTTGTTGGCATTGATGCCATTGGAATCGATGTAGGTCTTATTCCCTACTTTGAAAGATTTACCAGAGACATCGCCCGCTACATCCAGATTCTTGTCCATGGTGACATTTTCTTTGAACGAAGAGATTGCCTTAACAGTCAATTTATCACTTGCATCTGTGCCAAGAGTGGTATTGCCCCTGACGCCCAGGTCTTTCAGCACATCGGCATAATCCATTTCGGTATGGTGCTCGCCTGCCGTATTCGTCAGCTTGGTCTTGCCGCTCGTGGTCGTGACGGTGGTAGTATCGGTACCGTCGCTTACGGTATTCGTAATCGCGTCCGCTTTTACATCAAACGTGCTCGTCGAGGAGTTGTCCGTATTCGAGATTACCGTCCCGTCGGCTGCGGTCGTCAGCGTATTCGTCTGATTGCCCTGGCTGCTGATTGCAGAGATATCGCCGTCGGAGTTGACGAGGAAGTTACCGCTGGCGCCCTTGATTTCGCCTTCGTCATTGATGGCGGCAGCGGCCTCGTCATAACTATGTCCGCCTGCGTAGAAGCCATGTTCGTCCGAATGGGTACTGTTGGCGCCAATGGTGATGCCCGTCTCATCAATCGTGACCTGATTGTCTTTTCCCTGGTTGATGATCACGGTGCCGGCGGCGCTCTTCGTAAAGGTGATATTGCCATCGTCATCCACGGATTTCGTGGTCTTCTGGAGGACATTGTTGCTGTCCAGACTCAGGCCGCTGTCGACTGCATCAGCCACATTGGTGATATTGGTTGTATTCTTACCAACCTGGGTATCCAGCGCGTTCAGGTTCTGACCGACCGTTTTACCAGCTTTCACATAGGTTCCGGTTTCGGTCGTCTCGTCTTTCAGGCCCTTTACGCCGATTATGGTTCCTTTGGCATAAAGATTACCTTCTTCGCCGTTGATGAAGATTGTTTTGTTGATATTGGCTTTCGTGATATTTTCGGAAGTCGATGTCACGGTTCCGTCGTCAGCAACCGTAGTCGTCGTATTCTGAAGAACCCCGTCGGCCGAGAGGGTTACTTTTCCACCTTCGGCAAGTGCCTTATCGGCAGTAATACGGCCCTGCTGTTCTGCAGCATCGGCTCCGGCAAGGGCTGTAAACCCGTCCGCCATATTGGTATTGATGGTGTTAAAGCCATCCGTCATGTTCTGGTTGATCTGGTTGATGACCTGATCCTGGGCCTGGTCTGCGCCGATACGAGCTGCAATTTCCTTATGGAGCGCGGCATCTTCTGCGACCAGGTTTTCACCGATCGTGTTTTCCGGTTTAAGAATGTCGCTGCCTTCGCCTACGGAAAGCTCATCCTTGGAGACCATTTGACTCAGTACATAATCCTTGACATTGGTGATGCGCGTATCCAGCGCCTGGTCCCCGGCCACGCGGGCGGCGGCTTCGTTCGCAT
>CADBQR010000032.1 GCA_902796945.1 uncultured Acidaminococcus sp. | reverse complement strand
TCCAGATTCATCATCTTGACGCCCTGGGCATTCCGGCTATAGCTG
Source organism: uncultured Acidaminococcus sp. (assembly GCA_902796945.1). Classification (GTDB taxonomy): domain Bacteria; phylum Bacillota; class Negativicutes; order Acidaminococcales; family Acidaminococcaceae; genus Acidaminococcus. Next base: position 3,345 of record CADBQR010000032.1, on the reverse strand, counting down.
GAAATATCAGAAGCCTTCATTCGAATGATGATACCGGCTGCAGAAATCAGCATGATATCATGTGTTTCCCTGACAAGTTTGGAACCTACGATGTCACCGGTCTTGTTCGTTACTTTCAGGTTGATGACTCCTTTACCGCGACGGGTTTGGACACGATAAGCGGAGATATCCGTGCGCTTGCCAATACCGCTCTCCGTCACCGTCAGGACTTCCCCTTCCCCGCTTTCACTGGAATCCATGGAGACTACGACATCATGCGGGCGAAGCGTAATTCCGCAGACGCCATGGGCCGTCCGTCCCATGGGACGAACATCTTCCTCATGGAAGCGGATGGCATATCCGTTTCTGGTAGCCAGAAGAATATTGCTATGGCCAGACGTCAGCTTGACATCGATCAGGTCTTCGTCCTCATCCAGATTGATCGCAATCAGACCAGCACGGCGGGCTGTCTTGAAATCACTGACACTGGTCCTCTTGACGACACCCTTGTTGGTTGCCATAAAGAGGAATTTATCTTCATCCGCGCTGATTCCTGCCTTCACAGCAATGACAGCCGTAATTTTCTCGTTTTCCAACAGAGGAAGCAGGTTGCGGATAAAGGTTCCTTTTGCCTGCCGGCCGGCTTCCGGAATCTCGTACCCTTTTTGACGATAAACCCGTCCCTGGTTGGTAAAGAACAGGATATTATCATGGGTGGAAGCCATCAGGAGGTGTTCAGAGAAATCTCCCTTTACCTTATTATCTTCCTTGACAATCTTACCGCTGCCGGCCTTGATTCCGCGGCCGCCACGATTCTGGTTACGGAAGTTCGTCAGGGCCTGACGCTTGATATAGCTTTGATGGCTGATGGTAATAACCACATCTTCTTCAGCAATAAGGTCTTCCGCATCAATATCACCGGCATCGGGAACAATCGCTGTCCGGCGGGGATCCCCAAAACGTTTTTTCACATCCAGGAAGTCTTCCTTGGCGATTCCCATAATTTTATGTTCATCGGCCAATACGCTTTCCAGATAGGCAATATTTGCCATCACTTCAGTATATTCATCCTCAATCTTTTTCCGTTCCAAACCGGTCAGGCGCTGCAGGCGCATATCAAGGATGGCCTGTGCCTGCTTTTCACTGAGACCGAATTTGGCAATCAGGGCACTGCGGGCAATATCTGCATTGGCACTGTTACGGATTGTCGAAATGACTTCATCCAGATGGTCAAGGGCAATCTTGAGTCCTGCCAGGATATGTGCCCTTTCCTTGGCCTTATTCAGTTCGTAACGGGTCTTGCGGGTGATGACTTCCTTCTGATGTTCCAGGTAATAAACCAGGATATCCTTCAGATTCAGGATCCGGGGATGTCCCTTGACCAGGGCCAATTGAATGATACCGAAGGATTCCTGCATCTGGGTATGTTTATACAATTGGTTCAGCATGATTTCCGGTACAATATCACTGCGCAATTCAATGACGATGCGCATCCCCTTACGGTCCGATTCATCACGAAGATCCGTGATTCCTTCCAATGTCTTATCCTGGACCAGATGGGCAATGCTTTCAATCAGGCGCGCTTTATTGACCTGATAAGGAATTTCAGTTACCACAATGCGGTTCTTGTTTTTAGCCATCGGTTCCACATGTGCCTTGGCACGAACCTTGACTACCCCGCGTCCAGTCGTATAGGCCTGGCGGATCCCACCAATTCCCAGAATCTGGGCACCTGTCGGAAAATCAGGTCCCTTGATGGCCGTCATCAGTTCATCGATGGTCGCGTCCGGATTATCAATCAGCATGACAAGGGCATCCACAACTTCTCCCAGATTATGGGGAGGAATGTTGGTGGCCATGCCAACCGCAATACCCGCCGATCCGTTGATAAGGAGCGCCGGAACCTTGGAAGGCAGTACCGTTGGTTCCTTCAGCGATTCATCATAGTTGGGAATAAAATCGACCGTATCCTTCTCGATATCCCGCAGCATTTCGACTGCAATCTTACCCATGCGGACTTCCGTATAACGCATGGCCGCTGGGGGATCACCATCAATGGAACCGAAATTTCCATGGCCATCCACCATCAGGTACCGTGTGGAAAAATCCTGTGCCAGACGTACGATGGCATCATAAACGGAAGAATCCCCGTGAGGATGGTATTTACCTAATACATCACCGACGATACGGGCCGATTTCTTATAAGCCTTGTTGGGAAGCATACCTGCTTCATTCATGGCATAAAGAATCCGCCGATGCACCGGTTTAAGCCCGTCCCGCACATCCGGCAGGGCGCGCTGTACGATAACGCTCATGGCATAGTCAATGTAGGATTTTTGCATTTCATTCTCTACATAGACAGGAATGACCTTGCCCGCATTTATCGTTTGACCTTCATTTTGCTGATCATCCACGTTATTACGCTTCCTTTCTCGCAGGCTCGATACCCCTGCGACATTGATTATGACTTACTGTAAAGAAGAAGCAGCTCATAGGGAAACTGCAGCCCAATATATGAAAAAGCAGGAAAAAACCTGCCCCTTTTCATTTCAGGAATACATCATAGACCTGCTTGCCAATAAGAACAACGGTTACCGTCAGGTACAGGATCCGGATAAATCCGACGCCCTTACGCAGTGCCAGACGGGCCCCAATACGGGCACCAATCAGTTCACTGACAGCCATGGGTATTGCGTAGGCAAAATACACTTTTCCAAGAAAAAGGAAAGCTGCCAGGCCCCCGATATTACTGGCCAGGTTGATGGCCTTTGCATTGCCTGCGGCGGTAATGAAGTTATAGCCAAAATAAAGAAACCCAAAGATCAGGAAAGTACCCGTTCCCGGACCAAAAAATCCATCATAGGAACCAAGAAGGAAAATCATTCCCACCATAGCGAAAAGATCACGCCGGGAAAGGGATTTCATTTCATCGGTCCCGCCCCAATCCTTTTTGATAAAGGTATAGACCGCCACTCCAATGAGGCTGATGATGACAATATAGCGAAGCAGTTTTTCAGGCATATAACTGGCAATGGCGGCGCCCACCATGGAGCCAATAACGGCCAATGGCATATAACGTAATATCTTTCGATCGACCCGTCCGCTCCGCAAAAAAGTCAGGAAACTCGTAATGGTGCCTACCACGGAAGCCATTTTATTGGAACCCAGGGCAAAGGCCATAGGGACCCCCGTTGCCATCCAGGCAGGAACGGAAATCAGGCCGCCACCCCCCACAATGGAGTCAATGAAAGAAGCAAGGAAACCAGCTGCCATCAAAAATCCTAAATCAAACCAGGAAAATTCTACCATAAACAGTTACTCCATATAGGTCATATATAATCCGACGGTTCCTTCCTCACAGGAGGC
>CADBQR010000031.1 GCA_902796945.1 uncultured Acidaminococcus sp. | reverse complement strand
GGGCCTGGTTCCGCAGGAAGTGTTTTTCCCCCGACTCATTTTGATCCCACTGGCCGCCTACATAAAAATGGCCGCATGCGGCCAGGCTGTCCTGTGGTACAACGGTAACATGGTTCCCGATTTGCATAGGAATCACTCCTTTTTCAGATAGCAGGAATTCCCTGTCAGGAACTGGCAGGGAATCAGGTGCTTTTTCAATTAAAACGTATACTTCTTATACGGATTTTCGCAGGGGACTCCTTTGGTTGCTTCGATGTACCCGTCAGAAAGGTGGTAAATCATGGAAGAGAACGTGTGGTAAAGATTGGAGGCTTCGCAGGTATGGGTGCAAAGGCTGATTTGTCCATAAACAGGATCTTTTTCGTGGTCACGCAGGATTTCTTTCAGGGTATCCCCGTTGATCCTGCCTTTATATTGTTCCATCAGCAGGTTGAAACGGTATTGCCTCCAGTGGGAATCGACCCAGCTGTTGCCGTGGGCTTTTTCATATTTCATCATATGGTAATTCAGGAAATGATTGGCATGGACAAAGGCGCCTTTCCCCGTGGCATCGATTTCACCGATTTCCATGGAAGTGGTCTCGAAGTCAATGCAGTTTCCGCGGTAATCGGTCAGCAGTACGTTGCGGGAAGAAGAACGTTCCTTGATACCGCGAATGGCCGCAGCCGCTTCTTCGAAGGTCGGGTGCTCAATGGCATAACGGGAAATCAGGTACCTTGGAAAACCTTTTCGCCAGCCGTCGCAGGCCAGGAAGTTGCAATCAACGCCCATTCCTTCGCTGTTGATTCCCAGGTAGCTGATCTGTCCGGCGGGAACAATCATCATCACCTTGGGTTTTCCTGTGACGGCAAAGATGACGACGTTGGAGATGGACTCAAAATCACCGGCCAGGTCCGCATTCTGACCGGCATATACCTTCCCATCCGACGTATAGCCGGGTCCTGCAAAATAAGAGGTACATTCCGGATCGAAGCCGCCTTTCCCATAAAGACCCAGATAGACCGCTTCCTGCCGTACCTGGAGCAGGAGTGCCTCTGTCTTGGTAATGCCGGCGCCTTCTGCAATCCCTTCAATTTCTTCCATGAAACCGGGTTCCACTGCCCTGATGTAGGGTTCATACTGTTTCGCTACAGAGAGGGCCCTTTCCTTCGTGACATTGGACACGCGGGCCGCGTTTTCGTACGTAATGTCGAGGTGATGCAGGATCTGGCTTTTCAGGGCTTCGCCATGTTGGCGGCCTACCTCACGATGGGTGCCGGTAAATTCGTATTTCTTGAAAACATTGTTTTCGTTCAATCTGGATTCCTCCTTTTTGATCCCTTCGAAAGGATTGCGGAAAATACAAAAACGCTACATGCTGTCCTGATTTGTCTGTGCTTTTTATCGCTTTCATTTTAGCGTGGATTTTTTCTGAATGCCAATGAATCCCGAACCTGTTCCGCAAGTACATAAAGTTATAAGGTATGAGGTTTGGCTATAACTGATATATTCCACGCTCATTGGACGAAAAGGAACAAACAAAATAGAATGAAAGCAGAAAGCAAATCGGAATACTTAGAAAATTGCATGCTTGTCCGTCTGTTGCATGTTACGTACATTTTCTAAAACATCGCCTGTCCAGAAAAGGGGGAAAAATCATGGAAAGCCAGCCGGAAATGAAAAAAGGATTATTTTTCCGTTTCATTGAAGGGGTTGAAATTATCGGGAATAAATTTCCAAACCCGTTCTACTTATTTACCATCATGATTGTAGTCGCTATTGTTTCGTCCATTCTCTTTGCGGGTGCTTCCGTTACGTACACGACAGCTACAGCAGCTGCCGGCGAAAAAGTAACTACGGCAACTGTAAAAAGCCTGTTGAACAAGGATACCCTGGTCTATGTCATGACCAATATGCACAGGATCTATTTCACGTTCTCACCATTGATGAACATGGGGTTCCTGATCTTTGCAATTGGTCTGGCTGAAGAAGTTGGCCTGTTCAGTTCTTTCATTAAAAGCACGATTGCAGGCGCAAAGCCAGGGCTGGTATTTGCCATTGTCTCCTTTGTTGCCATCAATTCCAATACGGCCAGTACCGCCGGCATGTTGGGTTGCACCGCTGTTGCTGCCGCCGTCTTTGCTTCCATGGGGTACAATCCCTGGCTGGGCATCATTCTGGCCTATGCGGCCAGTAACGCCGGCCTGACTGCCAATATTCTTGTCGGATCCTATGATGTCGTGCTCAGCGGCGTCAGCGAAACCGTATGCAAAGCTGTCGGGATCGATACGAGCCTCTATCCTGTCCATATCCTGCAGAACTGGTATTTCATGTTTACTTCCGCTTTCCTGCTGACTGTCGTCTTTGCCTTTGTTACCAATAAATTCGTGTACGGGTTCTTCGGTGAACCCAAGGACCTGAGCCTGATTGTTCCGGAAGGCAGCTCCAATGAAAAAGAGCTTACCGATGTGGAACGCAAGGCACTTCACAGGGCCGGCATAGCCGTTATCCTGTTTGTGGCGGTTCTCGTGGCAGCCTGTGTGCCCGCCAATTCCATTTTCCGCGCCGCCAATGGGACACTGATTCCGAAATCTCCGCTTATGAGCAGCGTACTGTTCCTGCTTTTCCTGTTCTTTGTCATTACCGGTATTGTTTATGGCAGGACCGCTGGCACCATCAAGGAATGGAATGACCTTCCCAAGATTTTTGGCCGGGCCATTGCTTCCATGAAGAGTTTCATGGTGATTTCCCTGCCGGCTTCCCTGTTCATCTACCTGTTCAATTCTTCAAATATCCCGACTGTCCTGGGGGCCACGGGGGCTTCCTGGATCAAGTCGACGGGCATTACCGGATTCCCGCTGATGCTCATGATTATTCTGCTGACGACCTTCCTGAACCTGTTCCTCACTTCTGGTTCAGCAAAATGGATGGTCCTGGCGCCCATCCTGATCCCGATGTTCTATGCCGTCGGCTTCAGTCCGGCCCTTACCCTGACGGCCTACCGTATCGGTGACTCCGCAACGAACGCCATTGCCCCTGTATCCACGGATATCGCTATGATCCTGGGGCTCCTGAACAAGTATAATACCGATAAGAGCAAGGTCCCTGGCATGGGTACCGTCTTTGCGGGCTGCCTTCCTTACTCCATCGCTTCCATCGTTACGCTGACAATCCAGCTGCTGGTTTGGTGGATCCTCGGATTGCCGCTGGGACCGGGCGTCCAGATGCTTGTCAAATAACAAAGTTGATTCCAGAGGTTTCGCCGCCTCTGCCCCTTTCAAAAAGGAAAAACTGCTGTCGGATCATCCGATCAGCAGTTTTCCTTTTTTATTTTTGGCGTCATTCCTGCATATGGTTGAGCCAATATTGCAGGTCGGCCATTGTTTCCATATGACCGCGGACATACTCGAATTCTTCCTGGGAAGGAATCCGGAATTTAGGACAGTTTCCCTGTACAAGGCTGCGCATCAATTGGATAAAGTCCTGCTCGTTCTGTGTCAGGTGGCTTCCTTTACGATAACAGATGACATTTTTTCGCGTTACCGGCGTATGACCGATCCGGCAGATAATGGGAAGCCATTTGGGAAAATTTGTCGTAATGATGGAGCGGGGAATGAAGGCAACGCCGATATTGGCGGCCGCCATTTTATAGGCAGCATCGACACTGGCTGTTTCCATGGTAATCGGACAGTGAATGTTATAACTGTCCAGGATATCGTCGATAATGCGGCGCATTCCGCTTCCCCTGATCATGGCTGTCATGGGAACGCCGTCCAGCTGCTCCGGAGAAAGAATCAAGGGATTGGCCACGCTGTTATGGGAAAGATCCAGTCCTTTGACAAGAGGATTCTTTTCCGACATCACAAGAAAGACTTCTTCTTCCATGAGCAGCTGGTATTCAAAGCTCTTCAGGTTGATTGGCATGGCCATAAGCAGGAGGTCCGCCATCTGGTTTTCAAGCTGGGCCTCCAGATAGCTGTAATCCCCCTCCAGTACCTTGAGCTCAATATTCGGGTAGGCTTTTCTGAAAGCCGGCAGTACAAAAGGAAGATAGCCTTCACTGCGGCTGGCTGTCATGCCGATGGTCAACCGGCCCTTCTTTGCATGGGAAATATCTTCCATCTGCTTGGCAAGATCATTCTGCATTTCCAGGATTTTTTCGGCGCGGGTCACAAAATATTCCCCGGCATATGTCATGGAAATGGGAATGGTCGTACGGTTAAACAATTTCGTCCCCAGCTCCTCTTCCAGTTTGTTGATGGATTTTGTCAGGGCCGGCTGGGTCATGAAAAGCTCGGCTGCTGCTTTGGAAAGGCTCTTTGTCTTTGCTAGGGTAACAGCGTATTTTAACTTATCGGTATTCATGGCTTTATTTCCTTTCTCCCTCGGATTGACTTGCCTGGAAAGGCATCCGGATTTCTCCATGTCCCGTTCAGGGGCTGCCGGTAAAAGCAATGCCTGATCGATACCTTGCCAGCGTGGAACCCTTTTTCTTCTTCCTTAAAATATAAGAAAATTGAATGTAATATATAAAAAATATAATTTACTCTACTAAATTTTTTGCCAATAACCTTCCGTTGAGGTTTCCTTGATCAAATTGATAAAATAATGCATCGGTTTGGACAAGTATTTATCTTTTCGATAAATCAGGCAGAGCGTGCTGAGAAAGGGCCCTTTATCAAAACGGAAAAAGGCGCCCTCTTTCTGGGCATAGGCTGTTGTGTCCTGCATCAGGGCACAGCCGATATTGGCCTGGACCAGACTGTAGACCACGAAACCATCGGATATACAGACGGCTTCCCTGGGGGTGAAGCCATAGGCGTTGAATACAGTGTCGCTCCAGCGCTGGGTTCGCGGTGAGGACGGGGTGCAGATAAAGGGTTCATCACGCACTTCATCGAGACTCACGGGACGCCGTTTTCTCCAGTCGAATTCCTTTTCGGCTTCCTTGGCCAGGGGATGGCAAGGCGGAACCGCCAACAGGGTGTCATACGAGAAGAGCGGTTCATAAACCAGTTCGTTGCGGATCTTGGGGTCGACATCCGCTGTATCCATGACACAGGCAAAATCGATCTTCCCCTGATAAACCTGTTTTTCAAATCCGCTGGCCGACCGGGTGTTGATTACGATCCGGACCTTTGGAAAGGCCGTCCGCATCTTGGGGAGCAGGGTTGGAAGGAATTGCAGGGCCCGGCCGGGTGAGAGTCCGATGGTCACATCTCCGGAAACCTGCTTCTTTACATCGGACAGGCGGCGTTCCATGTTCTGCTGGATAAAATATTGGGAGCGGGCCGCTTCAATCAGGATCTGCCCTTCTTCGGTCATGTTCATGCGGCCATCTTTTTTCTCAAAGATCCGTATGTCATAACGCGCTTCAAAGGCGCGGATTGCCTGGCTGATGGCCGGCTGCGTCACAAAAAGGCGCTTGGCCGCTTCCGTTACGGAACCGGTTTCTGCTGTCATAAGCAGGTATTCAAGCTTTCGAGTATCCATGGTACACCTCCGACACAAGATTCTTCTTCTTTGATTGTAGGAAAAAGGGGCTGATTTTTCAATAAAAATAATAAAAATGGAATATAAGAGGATAAGTTTTTAACTAAATATTATAAAATAGTTCAGAAGGTTCCTGGATACTGGAAACGGGGTGTCAGGAAATCGCAAAAAGAACCGGATGCCGCGGTTTTCTGTGAAAAGACACGTTGCATCCGGTTTTTACTATGGGAAAACTACTTTTCGTGGATGAGCCACAGGGAATTAAGGACAACAAATACCGATCCGGCGTTGTGGAAAAGGGCGCCCCAGACCGGATTCAGGATGCCCGTCGCGGAAAGCACGGTGGCAAGAGTCAGTCCCGGTGTTCTGTTCGTTACGGAACAGAACGAACAAAATATTCGGGAGGAAAACCATGGACAGACGGCAGAGGAAAACACGGCAGGCCATTTTTTCAGCGTTCAGCCGGCTTCTTGAAAATAAGCATTTCAATAAGATTACCGTCCAGGAAATCATTGATGAAGCCGATGTTGGACGAACTACCTTTTATGCGCATTTTCCGACCAAAGATGACCTGCTGCGGGAAATGTGCGAGGATCTCTTCGGCCACGTCTTTGCAAAGGCCCTGGCGCGGGAAAAGGAACATGATTTTTCCCGCCAGACCGGAACGGTTTCCAATCGGCTGGTCCATTTGCTCTACCACCTGAAGGAACAGCAGCGTGATATTTCCCGTTTGCTGACAGGGGAGAGCAGTGATCTGTTCATGGGCTTTTTCAAGGCCGAACTGCAGGCTGCATTCCATGAAATGGACGCTCTTTTTCCGCGTTCCGTGCCGCCGGTATATGCGGAAAACTTTTATGTGGCTTCCTTTGCGGAAACGGTGAGGCTTTGGATCCGGCGGGGTATGCAGGAGAGTCCGGAAGCGGTGGTGGCCTGTTACCTGCAGATGTGCGGGAAGTAAGTTCGTCTTTGGCTCCTTGCAGGCCGTTCAGTACCCAAAACCAAAACGAGGGCTGCGAAACAATGATGGTTCATGGCTTCACAGTCCTCGTTTTTCTTTATTTTCCCTTTTGACAGGCGCGTTCCAAAAATTTTTCTTTTTCTACGATGAATCGATCATGCGTGGCCTCGCCCACAAGCTCCTTGTCATCCCACGCCCTGATGGCAAATGTCAATTTCCTGCGGTCCTGTCTTGTAAGGATGGCTTCGGCCCGGACCGTAAGTCCAATGGGTGTGGGCGCCAGGTGCTTCAGGTCCATTCCGATGCCGACGGTGGTATAACCTGCGGGAAGCTGGTCCCTGATGGCGCGGACCGCGGCGTCTTCCATCAGGCCGACGAGGGCGGGGGTGGCAAAAACGGCCACGGTGCCCCTGGCGTACCGGTCGGCCGTGTTTTCCTTTGTGCAGCGCATTTCAGCGGTCCCCCTGGAATCTGCATTTATGGTAATGACCATGGGGTAACGAAACCTCCTTTGGAAATTCAAAAAGTCTACTGGAAACAGGATACAGGCCGTGAAAATTCTTCAATTTCTGCCTCTGGACACCATCGTTCCCATTGCACCATCGCATTACAGCCTTATAACCCAAACACTTTTTCCCCGTCCACATAGGTAGCCCGGATGGCAAAGCCGCTGTCAAAGAGGGCCAGGTCTGCCCGGGCTCCTTCTTTCAGGGACCCGATTTCATCTTCAAGGCCCAGTTCCCTGGCAGGATTCATTGTGGCTGTGCGGATGACTTCAGGCAGGGTGAAGCCGGAAACTTCGTAAAAATGCTTCAGGCTGTGATTCATGACATCGATGCTGGCCGCAATGGTCCCGTCCGCCAGCAGGGCACGCCCGTTTTTGACGTAGACCGTCTGGCCGCCCAGTTCGCTGATGCCGTCTCCCTGCATGGCGGCGCGCATGGAATCGGTAACGACAACGATCCGGTCCGGTCCTTTCACCTTTGCCAAAAGGGCCAGAACCGCTTCGTGGATATGGAATCCGTCGGAAATGATTTCCGTTATAACGGGTTGGGTCAGGGCAGCCCCGACTATTCCCGGCTTCCGGTGATGGAGGGGACTCATGGCGTTGAAGGTATGGGTGATATGGGAAGCACCGGCCTGAATCGCCTTCACGGCATCTTCATAGGTCGCACCGGAATGGCCTAACGCTACAATGATACCGGCCTTTCGGCAGGCGCTGATGAACGTATCCTCAGGCAGGCACTCCGGGGCAACGACGATGATTTTGATCAGGCCGGCATAAGGCCGGATCTTCGCAAAATCGGCCCGCTGGATATCTGAAACCTTTTGGGAGCCGCGATACGCCTCTGAAATGAAGGGCCCTTCAAGATGGGCTCCCAGGATGCGGGCTCCGGCAGGCGGCTCTGCCCTGAGGGAACGGATGTTGTCCAGGGCCTTTTGAATGAGCGGCCAGGGGCGTGTCATGGTCGTGGGCAGAAAGGATGTGACACCGCTTTCCGGGAGCCGTCGGCACATCGTGGCAAGGGCTTCCGGTGTGGCGTCCATCGTATCGGCTCCGCCGCAGCCGTGGATGTGCAGGTTGATGAACCCGGGAGAGACGAAACTGCCCCGGGCATCGATGATTTCCGTATCTGGCGGCAGCGGCTGGCCGGCATTTTGGAAACCGCAGATCCGGTCCTCAAAAAGCAGCGTTTGGCCCGTAATGATTTCCTGTGGTAAAATGAGTTTGCCGTTAATAAGGGCCTTCATTGCAAACCTCCTTGGTTCAGGGACAAAAAGGGTCCGTAAAAATGAAAACTGACCTCATGGTCTCCCATGGCTTGTTCTCAGCGGCGGGAGGCCGCGGGGATTCCTTTTGATGGAATGCTTGTTATATTATACCGCTTGAAGGATGGATTCGCCTATGATTGATTTGAAAAAACTGGCAACGGAACAGAGAAATCCGGTATCAAATGGCATCGACCAAAAATCAACGCTGGATATGGTGCGGATTATCAATGAAGAAGATCAGAAAGTGGCCCTGGCCGTGGAGCGTATCCTCCCCGACATTGCCCGGGCCGTGGATCTCATAGCGGAACGTTTTCGGGCGGGAGGACGCCTCTTTTATATGGGCAGCGGGACGTCCGGGCGCCTGGGGATCCTGGATGCCGTGGAATGTCCGCCAACCTACAGCACGGATCCTGAAATGGTGCAGGGCCTGATTGCGGGCGGTTATGAAGCCATTTTCCGCGCGAAGGAAGGAGCGGAAGACAGCCCGGAGGGGGGTGCCGCGGATATCCGGAACCATCATCTGGGGCAGTCGGACGTGCTGGTTGGCATCACGGCTTCCGGCCGTACGCCCTACGTTCTGGGCGGGATGGCAGAAGCGCGTAAGCTCGGAGCGACGGTTATTGGCCTGGCCTGTACGGAACAGCCGGACATTGCCAGGGAAGCGGAACTTATGCTCATTGTCCTTCCCGGGCCGGAAATCGTGACCGGGTCGACCCGCATGAAAGCCGGGACGGCAACGAAGATGGTCCTGAATATGCTGACAACGGGTGCCATGATCCGTCTGGGTAAGGTGCGCGGCAATCTGATGATTGATGTCAGGGCCACCAATGAAAAGCTGCTGGAGCGGGCCGTGCGGATTGTCATGACCGTTACGGGAATGACACGGGACGCCGCTGAAAAGGCACTGGCGGAAAGCCATGGCAGTGCCCGCCACGCCGTGGAAACATGGGAGAAAGCACATGACAAATGAAGAACTGGCGGCCCTGATCCTCCAGGAAGTCGGGCCGAAAGAGAATATTGAGCAGGTCACGAACTGCATGACGCGGCTGCGGCTCCACCTTAAACAGGATACTTACGATGAGGCCAGGTTGAAAGCCCTGACCGGCGTCCTCGGCGTCAACAAGGCGGGGGATGAACTACAGATTGTCCTGGGGCCGGGCAAGGCTGCCCAGGTGACGGGGGCTTTCAAAAAGCTTCTTGCCGCGGCAGATATCCCTTCTGCACCAGTTGGAACCGTGGCGGAAGCGGCCCGTTCCGCTACAGTGGGAAATGGGGAAGCGCTCCATCAGGCAATCCGGCAGAAAAACGCGACGCCGGGAAAACTCTTCCTGCGCCGGATTTCGTCCATATTCATGCCCCTCATACCGGGCTTTATTGGCTGCGGACTGCTGATGGGGATTGTCAATATCCTGATCCGGTACAATCCGGAACTGGGGAACCTGGCTCCTGTCAGGATCCTGGCAGCGGCTGGCTCCACTGTTTTTTGGGGTATGAACCTTTTTGTCGGCTGGAATACGGCGAAGACTTTCGGCGGTTCCCCCGTACTGGGCGGGGCGTTAGGAGCGCTGATCAGCCTGCCGGTACTCTCCCGGATTACGCTCTACGGAGCGACGCTGCAGCCGGGACGGGGCGGCATCGTGGCCGTACTGCTCGTTGCGGCGTCAGGGGCATGGCTTGAAAAAAAGTTGCATCAATGGGTGCCGGAAGCCCTGGACCTCTTCGTGACGCCGTTTTTGGTGATGGGCATCATGGCTCTGCTTGCCCTGTACGTCCTGCAGCCGCTGGGCGGTTTGATTGCCGAAGGCATCGGCTTTGCTGCTACTGAAGCCGTCAGACGGGGCGGCGCCATAACGGGATTTATCCTGGGCGGCGCGTTCCTGCCCCTTGTCATGATGGGCGTCCATCAGGGCCTGACCCCGATCCATGCGGAACTCATCAATCAATACGGGTATACGATTCTCCTGCCCATCCTGGCCATGGCCGGTGGCGGACAGGTAGGGGCTGCCGCGGCTGTCTATCTGAAAACCAAAAGCCCCCGCGTCCGCAAAGTGGTCGCTTCGGCTCTTCCTGTCGGATTGATGGGGGTCGGGGAACCCCTGATTTATGGCGTGACACTCCCTCTCGGAAGACCTTTTATTGGGGCTTGTATTGGCGGGGCCTGCGGGGGTGCCGTACAGGCTTTCTGTGGGGTCGGTGCTTCGGCCCTCGGCATTTCCGGCCTGCCCCTCGCACCGAGTACAACGCAGCCCCTTTCCTATCTGATTGGACTGGTCGTTTCCTATGTGGCAGGGTTTGCCGCTGCCTGGATACTGGGATTTACCGATCCCAAGGAGGAATAAATGGAAACAGGAATTTCGCTCTACCCCGGCCTGGGTATGGACCGGGAAACGTGCCGGCAGCGTTTACAGGAAGCTGCCCGCCTTGGCATTTCCCGGCTTTTTCTCTCCTTTCATCTGCCGGAAGCTGATCCGGATGCCTTCAGGCGAGAGGTACGACCGCTTCTTCTGGAAGCCCGGAAACTTGGAATGAAAACCGTGGGGGATCTCGTGCCTGGAACGGACGTGCCGCCGGAACTGACGCACCTGCGCCTGGACGATGGTTTTTCGCCGGAGGACATCGCAGCCCTGCAGAAAAAGCATCCGGACCGCGTGCTGGTCCTCAATGCTTCTGCCATCACTGCCGAAATGCTGGAAGCCCTGCAGGAAGCAGGGACGGATCTCAGCCGTATGGAAGCCCTGCATAATTTCTACCCCCGCCCTCATACGGGGCTTGGAGAAGATTATATGAAAGCGCAAAACGCGCTGCTCCATACCTTTGGACTGCGTGTCGGTGCCTTTGTACCCAGCCGGAGCGGGCGGCGCGGGCCCGTCCATGCCGGACTGCCGACGCTTGAAAAGACCCGTCATGAGCCCCTGGAACTGGCGCTTAACTATCTGCTGCTGCTCCATACGGACCTGATCTACATGGGCGATGATGGGCCCGATAAGAACGAGCTGGACCAGTTGAGCCACGTCGGGGACGTAGTGAACCTGACGCTGCTGACCGAACGGATCACGCCCCTCCATCTGGAAATGGCGCATCACATCTATACCTGCCGGAAGGATCTTTCAGAAGAAGTGATCCGTGCCGCAGACAGCCGGCCGCAATGGAAAGGCATCACGATTCCGCCCTTCAAAAAGCATCCCCTGACCCTGGGGTCCGTCACCCTGGACAATGACCTGGCCGGGCGCTATGCGGGGGAAGTGGAAATCTGCCTGACCGATCTGCCCGCCGATGAAACTGTAAACCGCATGGGTGTGATTCCTTACCAGGAGCTTTTTCTCCTGCCCCTCATCAAGGGCGATGTCCGGTTCCGTTTGCTTCCAAAACCAGTTGGAAAATGAAGATGGGGGACCTGAAGCGGTGGCACGGGGAAGCGTTCCAGCTGAATCCCGGAAATTTGATGCCAAAAGCGTCTTTCATTGCTGACAAAGCGGGACCGTCGCATTTTGCGACGGTCCCGCTTCGCTTTTCAGTCAGAAATTGAATCGCATGCCCACATTCCACTGCCAGTTCGTGTGGAAGGTGCTGCCGGTGCTGCGTTCCAGGTCGCAGTAGAAGTGGCTGTTTTTGCCCATCTGGAAAGCCGTGCCGATACCGTACATGAACCAGGTATCGCCGTAGTCTTCGTCAAGATGGACGCGGCCTTCGGAGTCCGTCATGGTGATGCCGCCATGGCCGGCAAAATCATGATACAGGTTGGCCTTGAGGTACACTTTGCTCTTTTCCCCCAGGTCTTTACCGAAATTAAATCCGACGCGTCCAATGGCGCTCTTGATGCCATCCTGGTGGATATGGACACCGTTGCCTGTTGTGTAGTTGTCGCCGCCGAAATAGCCCAGGGAAAGCTGGGTCTGCGGTTCGATATACCAGCCGTCGTCGGAAAGGAGCTTCTTGCGCCCGTATTCGGCACTCAACGCAACGCCGGTGTTGCCGAAATCACCACGGATCCGTTCGCCGCTCCTGGTATAGGCCGTGTAATCCGTATGATAGTGGCCGATCTTGAAAACCAGGTCGAGATAGTGGCCCTTGCTGCGGATATCCGTGTTGTAGAAAGAGAGGGCACCGCCGTGGCTGCTGCCCGTCCCGTTATGGTAGGTGCCGTCGCCGTTCAGATAACTGAAGGAAACTCCCTGATACCGGGTCAGGTCCTCTTCTCTTTTTACGATGTCATCATAGCCCAGTTCATAATGCTGGTATTTGTTTTCAAAGCCGAATTTTCCATTACGGCCAATCTTGCTGCCTTTTACCCGTGCCCACAGCCCTTTTGCGTCTTCCCCGTTGTGGCGCAGTTCACCCATGCGCTGCAGGAGCTTATCCACTTCCGTGCGCCAGGTGTAGTAGGCGAGACCATAGGAAGCGGTCGACTCTTCAACGGTGGGGGTGGGCTTTACTTCCGGGTCGACGTGGTAGATCCGGTTCAGGTACCAGTCCGTTTCGTAACCGTCCGTGTCGCTGTCCTTGTGGGCCAGGTCATAATGTGTATAGAACAGCGTTCCTTCCCGGTCCCTGGCGGTAAAGGTGCCGTCGCCGTTGACCGTGGCAAGGACCAGTCCGTTGCCTTCCGTCGTGTTGCGCTGCGGTACATAATTGTCTTTTTGGTAGATGTCGAGGTCCTGGGTTCCGCTGAAATTGCCGGATACATAGATGCGGTCCGCTTCCATGCTGCGCACATCGACGTCTTCCTTGAAGATGCCGCCATGGCCGGAAAGGGTCCTGGCGTGCAACTCACTGTACCTGTTTTCATCCGCCCGCATATCGACAGTACCACTGTTGTTTGCGTCCAGGTTGGTAACGGAGGAATTGCCGGTCATTTCCCAGACCGCTCCATGATTGAACTTGAAATTCAGGATGCCCTCGGAGGTCTGGCTGGAATACCCTGACCGGCCACGCAGGGAAGAAGCGGCATTGGTAAAATTCATGTTGACCAGGGCTTCCGCATCATCAGACTGGCCTCCGGAAGAATACACATTTCCGGTGACATTCAACGTTTTTCCCTGGTCGCTGCCGGCATCGTCGCTGTTGATGTTGATGGTGGCTGAATCCGTCCAGGCATTGGCATACACCGCATAGGAAGGCTTATTGTCCTTTCCCGTAGCTGTAATGGTCATGGTGTCGGCATTTAAGCTGATCGTGTTTCCTTCAGGTAAAGTGACACTCTCATCCTTGGGAGGGATTTTTGAGCTGGTCCCGCTCGCATAAACGGCAACCAGGTCGCCCTTTTCGTCACGGGACTGGATATCCAACCGGGAACCATCCATGTTGATGTGACCGGTGGCATATACGAACAAAGCATGATTCCTGGTCCACGGAACCGAGGAGTCATCTGTATCGGTGGTAATACGGGTATTTTCGGCATGGCTGTTGATTGTACCGTAGTTATAGGCGTATAAGCCGACCAGGGTGCGATTGCTGCTGCCTCCTTCCCCGGAAGCCTTGGCAGCAATGGAGAGGTTCCTGACCTGATTCGTAAAATTGACATCCCCAAGCTGGGTATAAACGCCGACAGCACCGGATTTCCCCGTACTTGTTACGGTGATATCCGTTGTCGGGCTGTTGAACTGGACCAGTTCATAAGGAGTGGTCTGTACTTTTCTATTGGCAAGGATTCCCTGGGCGTTAACGCCCCAAAGTGT
This sequence comes from uncultured Acidaminococcus sp., assembly GCA_902796945.1. Lineage (GTDB taxonomy): Bacteria > Bacillota > Negativicutes > Acidaminococcales > Acidaminococcaceae > Acidaminococcus. Next base: position 3,545 of record CADBQR010000031.1, on the reverse strand, counting down.
TCTGTTACTGCTTTCCGTATTTTGGGAAGTGACATCCAGTTTTGCTTCGCCGCCGTTGAAAATCGCTTTTCCCATATCGACCTTGACGGCTGCCCCGTTGATATCACCATGTTCATTGAGCGTTGTCGTCAGATATGCATTGCTGTTAAATACGGCTTCCGCGGCATGATCCACGTGCAGTGCATAAGCGACCGTACCGTTCCACGGTTTTTTCGTCGACTGATAGGAAGCGGTAAGATACGTGTTTTTATTATCAAAGTACACGCTGGCCGTTCGCTCGCTGGCATCATTGATGTTGCCTGTCCCATGCAGATATAAGCCATACGTATGATTCGGCCCATAACGGGTGGGCGGCGTTCCATCGAATAAACCGGTCAGGTGAATGGTGTCGCCTTCAAAGAAAACGGTTGACGGCGTCGTGTGACTGCTTGCGACCTTGGCACCATACACATAGGCACCGGAACTGGCAAATCTGGAATGGGTTCCATAGCCATTTTTTTGGGTAATGCTCAAATCCCCCTCGGCATGGATCACCCGCGTGGCATCATTTTTCTGGGTATAAACGGAAATACCACCATCCAGCCTGTCCGTATGGGAAGACCCATCAAAGGTAAAAGACAGCCCATCCTTGAATGTATAGGACCCATCCGTATTCCGCCAGGTCGTGTCCGTTGTATCCGTTATGGCAATCGGAGCCGCTGCGGCCCGGGATATAAAAAGCAGGCTGCTGCAGGCGCAGACCGCGGCAAGGACCGAACAAACAACAGATTTTGGCAACATTTTTTCCATGATCATTTCCTTCCCAAGGGATTATTTATCATCAATAAGAAAAATATAATTGAAAGTGATATGAAATCTTATGTTATTAAGTATAATAATTAACAAGAAAATATGTCAACCAAGAAATGTAAAATTTAGATCTATAAATGTAAATTTTCTGTCAATACCAGGCCGGTAGGCAGCAACCGGAGCTGCCCCTTGCTGACCGTCATTTCCCGCCGGTTCCTGTCACCCGGACTGCGGCTTCCCTTTTTCCTGCCTTAAAGACCTTTTATGTGATATAATTGTATGTCAGTTCAAAATGCGTAAGGAGAGATGATTCATGAGTTCGACCAATCTGGAAATGGGTATTGTCGGTCTTCCGAATGTAGGAAAGAGCACCCTGTTTAATGCCATTACCAAAGCAGGCGCTGAAGCCGCCAACTATCCTTTCTGTACCATAGAGCCAAACGTCGGTATTGTAGACGTTCCCGATCCGAGACTGCAGGTGCTGAGCGACTTGTTCCACTCCAAACGGATTGTTCCGGCAGGCATGAAATTTGTTGATATTGCCGGCCTTGTCAAGGGTGCATCCAAAGGAGAAGGCCTGGGCAACAAGTTCCTCAGCCATATCCGCCAGACCGATGCCATTGCCGAGGTGGTCCGTTGTTTCGAAGACGGCAATATCACCCACGTGGAAGGCTCCATTGACCCGGTCCGCGATGTGGAAATCATCAACACGGAACTCTGCCTGGCCGATCTGGAATCCGTGGAAAAGCAGCAAACCAAGGTCCAGAAACTGATGAAATCCGGCGATAAGCACGCAGCAGCCCGGAATGAATTGCTCAAACGGATTGCCGATGCCCTGGGCGAAGCCAGGCCGGCCCGTCAGGTCGAAATGACCAGGGATGAGCTGGCTGATATCAGGGAACTGGATCTTCTGACGCTGAAGCCCATCCTGTATGTGGCCAATGTCGCTGAAGCGGAAGCCGCCGACGCGTCCGGCAATCCCTATGTAAAGGCCCTTACGGAATATGCGGAAAAAGAAGGCTCCCAGGTGATCACCATTTCCGCCAAGGTGGAAGAGGACATTGCTTCCCTGCCGGCGGATGAGGCCAAGGAGTACCTGGAAATGGAAGGCCTTTCCGAAGCCGGGCTGAATCGCCTGATCAAGGCCGGCTTTTCCCTTCTGGGGCTGCAGACCTTCCTGACGGCTGGCGAAATGGAATCCCGTGCCTGGACCATTGTCAAGGGATCCACCGCTCCTCAGGCGGCTGGCAAGATCCATTCGGATTTTGAAAAGGGCTTTATCCGGGCGGAAATCGTTTCCTATGATGACCTTGTCAAATGCGGTTCCAAGCAGGCTGCCCGTGAAAAAGGGCTGGTCCGTCTGGAGGGCAAGGACTATATCATGCAGGACGGCGATGTTGTCGAATTCAGGTTCAATGTATAAGCGAGGCGACAGCGATGCTTTTTGATACCCATATGCATGCCGATTACTCCTGTGATGCCGAAATGACCATTCAGGAAGCCATGGAAGCGGCAAAAAAATCAGGCCTTGGCATGATCCTGACGGAACATTGGGATCGTTATTACCCGACGAATCCGGAAGCCTTTCTCTTCGATATCAACGAGTATCTGAATAAAAATGCCAAATACCGCAGCGATTCGGTGCTGCTCGGGATTGAGATGGGCTTTCAGCCTTCCGCGATTGAAGAGGACCGGCTGGTGGCCAAAAGTCATCCTTTTGATGAAATCGTAGGCTCCATGCACTGCTATCGCGGGCTCGATATGTATGAACCGGCGACGTATGAAGGGGTGACCAAGGATCAGGCCGTGGGGTATTACCTGGAAGATTCCATCAAATGCCTCGATAGGAAACCCAATTTTGATACCTACGGACACATTGACTATATCTGCCGCTACTGGCCCTATGAGGATAAAAATCTCCACTACCAGGAGCATGCAGATCTGTGGGATGAAGTCTTCCGGCGCCTGATTGGGCAGGACCGGAGCCTCGAAATCAATACGCGCCGCCTGCGGGTGCCGGGTGCGGTGGAAACACTGACGGAACTCTATATGAGGTATCAGGAACTGGGCGGCAAGTATGTCACCCTCGGCAGTGACGCCCATGTCACGAAAGCCATTGGCGCTAATTTTGATCTTGCCGTAAAAATGGCGCGGGACTGCGGCTTGCAGATCGTGTATTATAAAAGAAGACAGCGCCATTTGTGCGAAGAAAAATAAAAAAATCCAGGCCTTAAGCCTGGATTTTTTACAACGGCTGGACGGTACCAGGAAAACCAATGGGGAGGGAGATCATGGAAATTCGTCATCTGGAGTATTTTTTGGCTGTAGCCCGCTATCATAGCTTCAGCCGGGCGTCCTACGCCATTCATGTGTCCCAGCCCACCCTGAGCCGGACCATTTCGGAACTGGAAGCGGAGCTGGGCATGCCGCTTTTCCGGCGGACCAGCCGCTTTGTGGAACTGACGGCCTATGGAGAAAAGTTTTCCCTGAAGGCGGCGGAAACGGTCAATTCCTTTCACAGCCTGATCAATATGAAACCGAAGGGAAGCGAAAAGGAACTGGTCGGCCGGATCTATATCGGGATACCGCCCATTACGGCTGCTACTTCCTTTGCCAAGATTTTGGGGGCCTTCAAGGAGGCCTATCCCCATATCGACATTTCCCTGTTTGAACAGGGCCCGAAATCGATTGAAAAACAGCTGAAAACGGGTCTGCTGGACTTTGGCATCTTCCTGCCCAATGACCATCAGCATTAT
>CADBQR010000030.1 GCA_902796945.1 uncultured Acidaminococcus sp. | reverse complement strand
TGATTCCTCCCTTCAGATAAGGAAGAGCCGCACCGCGCAGGATATTGATTGTCACGATGCCATTGACAGCTCACGCTTTGCTCCTCTTTTCCCATGACGCGAACGCAGTCGAAAAAAGGTTTATGGAATAACCTTCTAACAGAAAAGTCCAACAATTAATCAACCGGGTACTGGAAATCAATCGCACTTTCTGATTTCGTTCCATTTTCACAGTCTTATTTAATAACAATTTTCTATTATTTTTTTATTCAACAATTTAGGACTGATTCTCGTTCCTTATAGTCTTATTTTACTACTTTTTAAACATTTGTCTATATTTACAGTCGTTCCGTAACGATATCGAATACAAAATTCTACCCTTGTTCACGGAATGACGACTTCCTCATCATCCCGGCAGGCTACAAAATTCCGAATCAATTTATATTTTTCAGATGTAAAAAAGATGTAAAAAAGTTATAAAAAATATAACAACGGTAAAATATTCCCGTATTTCCGGCGGGAGCTTCCTGCCTGTTTTCGGGAAAAGTGTAACACCATCGGGTAAAAAGTAACGATATCAAAGCATCGTGACCATGCACCGCGGTAGGGATAAAAAGTTCTTTCCCCATCATGCCTGGATCACCGGCAGAGGGCCGGATGCAACACATCGCCGCTGATTTTTTCAGGAAGGGGCCGGATTTTGTAAGAGGCCGTTTGTCCCGGCAGCGCCGGTTTTACTATTTCCTGTAAAAACTTTATAATAATAACGTTTTTGGGGAAGCCGCCCTTACGGGGACAGCCGGGGATGTTCCGAACCTTTTACCTGTCCTGACGGAAGCGGCGTGCCTACAGTAATCAGGAATCAGGGAGTTGTCAATCATGTCCATTCAGTTTTTTATTGTGCTTACCTACATCGTGCTCCTTTTTGCCGTTTCCTTCTATATGAAGCGGCGTGCCGATAAGAATCCGGCGGAATACCTTTTCGCGGGACGCAAACTGGGACCGGGCCTGGTAGCCTTTGCCATTACCGGTATGGCCGTAGGGGCCGCTTCCACGGTCGGTGTGGCGGAAAGTGCCACCAAGCTGGGCCTCTCCGCAGGCTGGTATAACGGGGCCTGGGCCATCGGTGCCGTCATCATGGGCCTGGTGGCAGCGGGAAAATACCGTTCCCTGAACTGCACCACCGTGCCGGAACTCTTTGAACGTTCCTATGATAAAAAAGCCCGCATCATCAGCGTAATCGGTCTTTCCATCATCATGATCTGCATTACTTCCCTGCAGTATGTAGCAGGCGGGTCCATCCTTTCCTCCCTCATGCCGGAAATCTTCACCATGCGTTCCGGTATGATCACCAGTGCCGTCGTCTTCATCGGGATTACGGCAATCGGCGGTCTCTGGTCCAGCGGGGTTTCCAACCTGGTCAGCGTCACCATCATCTATGCGGGACTGCTCTATTCCGTTTTCCGCGTCCTGCTCCGTATGGGTGGCATGGCGGGCCTGGCGGCAAAGCTGCCCGTCGTACCTGGCCTTGACTGGATCAGTCCCTTTGGCGGACTTACGGCGGCCATGATGGCGGGCTGGATCATCGTCATGACGACCCAGGCCATTACCGCCCAGGGGCCCGTACAGATTGCCTGCGGGGCCCGGGATGTCCGTTCGGCACGGCTGGGCTTTATCCTCGGTGGCTTCCTGATTTTCCCCATCGGCTTTTTGTCCGCCATCCTGGGCATGGCTGCCATAGCCCAGTTCCCCGACCTGAACCCGACCATGGCCCTTCCCCGCATCGTCATGAGCCTGGATCCCTTCTCTTCCGGCCTGACCCTGGCGGCGTTATGGGCGGCCGACGTTTCCACGGCCTGCACCATCCTGCTCGGAGCGGGCACCCTGGTCTCCCAGGACATTTATAAACGCTTCATCAACCCGGACATTTCGGAGGAAAATTATGTCAAGGCCAACCGCCTCATCATTCTGGTCATTGGCGCCATCACCCTCTGGATGGCCTTCAACATGGTGGGCATCGTGCGCATGATGATGGTCGGTCTCAGCCTGACGACGGCTTTCACGCTGGTCTTCCTCTGCACCATGTTTGCCCCGGGCCTGTGCCGAAAAAACACGGCCTTCTATACGACCCTGGTGGGAATCCTGGGCCTGCTGGCCTGGACCTTCCTGCCGTCCATCCGGATCTTCCCCCATGTCATCTACTTTGAATGGCTGATCTGCATCATTACCCTGCTGCTCGTCCGCCTGATCGACAAAGAGCCTATCCGGCAGCCGGAAGTACGGGAATTTGGAAAATAAAACCATCTGCGGATGCAAAAATGGATTGCTCCCCCTTTAGGAGGAACAATCCATTTTTTTATGCAGGGAATCCGTCACGGGACGGCGGCAGGAGCCAGTCCTTCCACGCCCACCGGTGCCGTTTTTTACAGGCAGGAAGCCTCTCTCCTAATACCCGAAAACCTCCCGGGCCTTTTTCATGTTGTCCCGAATGGGAACGGAGAACGGACAGCGTTTCTCACAGGCCCCGCACTGAATGCAGTCGCCGGCGTGATGTTCCAGCACCTTATAGTGTTCCCGCACCGTCTCGGGCAGCTTGCCTTCCGCCACGGCCAGATGATAGAACTTGGTCACTTCCGCAATATTGATGGCCTTCGGGCAGGGCAGGCAGTGATTGCAATACATGCAGTGCCCTTTCCAGCTGATCTTCGGGAAAGAAGCCAACGCCTCCGCAAAATCCCGTTTTTCCGCGGGAAGTGCCTCAAAGGCAACACATTCTTCCAACTGGCTCACGCTGTGGACCCCGCAGCAGATCGTGGCAGCGGCCGGACGGCTCAGGGCATATCCGATGCACTGGGCCGGCGTCAGGGCTACGCCTGCCGGGGACAGGGATGCATCCAGCAGGTCCCCGCCGCCAAAGGCTTTCATGACCGTGATTCCCACGCCCCGTTCGGCGCAGCGTTCATAGAGTTTCTGCCGGTCCGGGTCCATATTGAGAAGGGGCTTTTCATAGGCCTCATCAGCCCAGAGTTTTTCCACGTCCTCATCAGGTGGCTGCAGGTCATAACAGGGATTGATGCTGAACATCAGCACTTCCAGTTTTCCTGTTTCCACCGCCTTGAGCGCCACGACAGGATTATGGGAAGACAGGCCGATGTGCCGGATTTTCCCCTCCCCTTTCAGCTCCATTGCATAATCCAGGATGCCATTTTCCAGAATCGTTTCCCAGTCCTTCAGGGAATCGCAGTAATGGATCATGCCGATATCCACGAAGGAAACCCCAAGAATGGCCAGCATTTCCTCAAAAGCCTGCCGGACCTCCTTCAGGTCGCGGGTACGCAGGTATTGGCCATTCTTCCAGACAGAACAGAGATGGCCCTGAATGATGAATTTCTCTCTCCGTCCCCTGATGGCCTCCCCGACGGCCTTCCGCATCTCCGGATCCGGCGAGTACAGGTCGAAATAGTTCACGCCCGCCTTTTCCGCCGCGTCAAAGAGCTTCCTGGCCATGGCATGGTCCTCTTCAAAAAAGCCTTCACAGCCCATGCCGATTTCGCTGACCGTAAGGCCCGTATTTCCCAGCGGTCTGTAATGCATCATGCAACACCTGCACTTTCTGTTTATCGTTGCTTCAAAGGAGTTCCTTTTCAGCCCAGCCCCAGATTGACCAGGGAGCCGCAGAAAAAGGAATAGAGAATGACAAATCCGATATAAATAAAGAAGGAACGGGCGCCAAAAACGATTTTCAGGGCCCCCAGGTTGGTAATCTTCGTGGCCGGTCCCGTAATCATGAACGCCGCTGCGTTGCCCAGCCCCATGCCTCCGGCCAGCCACTGCTGCAGAAGGGGAATCGTGGCGCCACCGCAGGCATAAAGCGGGACGCCCACCGTAGCGGCCATAAGAATGCCGAATCCTTTGTGGCTGCCAAAGAGCCGGATGAAACGGTCCATGGGAACATACCGCTGAAAACAGGCAGATAGCAGGACCCCGACCAGGAACCAGGGCGCCGTTGCCCGGATATTGCGGCCGATATTCTTGAGGAGCCGCCAAAAAGGACGGGGATCCGTATCATGGTTTTCCGGATCGCCAAAGGAGGAAAAATCAAAGAATCCCGCATCCCGGCCCGCCCAGTGGACAAGGAGCCCCGCCGCAACGCCGCAGAAAAAGCAGGTAACCAGGCGGACCATCAAAACCCGGCCGCCCAGGGCCGTGCTGTAGACAATGAGCTGCGGATTCAACAGGATGGAACTCATCATAAAGGCCGCCAGCCAGGAGTCCTTCAGTCCGCCCCGGGAAAAGGAAGCCGCCACAGGAAGGGTCCCAAACATGCAAAGCGGCGATGCAATGCCCAGGAGGCTGGCCGGGACCACCCCGAACACACCAAGGCGAGACGTGCCAAGCTGCTGCATCCGCTGGTAGATGCCTTCCTTGCAAAAGACGGAAATCACGGACCCGAGCAGGATGCCCAGGGCCCAGTAGCCGAAGAGCTGACGGAACTGGATTTCAAAAAAATAAGAGAGGTAAACGAATTCGCGTTGCAAAACAGCGGTCATGATTCGTCACCTCTCAACAGGACAAAGCCTTCATCGATCCTGCCGCCGGCGCTTTTCAGCCGGCATGGCAGCGGGACCGGTACGGCATCAGGGTCTTTGGTTGTCAAATCGTCTTCAGCACATAGTGGCGGCTGCCAAGACCGATTTCAGCCGCATGTTCCAGCGTGTGCAGCCCGTTCCGGGACTCAATGCGCTGCACCAGGGACTTGCTGTCAGGAGCCGCGTAGACAAGGTCGATGCAGGCCTGGTCCAGGGCGACGGGGTCCGTGGAAGCCAGGATCCCGATATCATGCATATCCGGCTCGGCCGGGTTGCCGTCGCAGTCGCAGTCAACGGACAGACGGTTCATGACGCTGACATAAACAATCCGGTCTCCCAGCGAATCAGAAACCGCCTTTCCCGCTTCAGCCATGGATTCCAGGAAGGCATCCTGGTTTCCACCGCCAAAGCTTTCCATCTGGGTACCACCGCTGTGGATCCAGAGTTTTCCTTTGCTGGAACCGAGACCGATGGAAATATTTTTGATCGCGCCGCCGAAACCCGCCATGGCATGCCCCTTGAAATGGGACAGGACAAGGTAGGAATCGTAGTCCTTGAAATGGGCGCCCACATAATCCTCCTTCAGGCGCTTCCCACCCTTGACCGGCAGGGCGATGGACCCATTTTCATCGAGGATCTGGAAAGGGGCGATGTCCGTAAAACCATGGTCCTTCGCCACCTGGTAATGCATCTTCGTTTCGCCCCGGGACCCGCCGTAGGCCGTATTGCATTCCACGATCGTCCCATTGACGGATTTGACGAGGTCCCTGATCAGGGCAGGACGCAGGTAATTGCTGGCCGGAGGTTCGCCGGTGGAAAGCTTGACCGCGACTTTTCCCGTCGGTGTCCAGTTGAGGGCCTTATAAACCTGCTGCAGCCCTTCCGGGGTAATTTCCTTTGTCATATAGACGACCGGTGCCTTGGTACCGTCCTGCACCTGGTAGGAAAGGCGGGCATTCGGTTTGGACTGGGTCGTTGCCGGCGTCCCCGCACTTTTGGCGGAACTCCCGCAGCCAATGACGCCAATGGTCAATAAGGTCCCCGCCAAAATTTTGAACCATGATTTCATGATACTCACCTCTTTGTTCACACAGGAAAAAGAACGAAGAAAGGACCGGTGCCGGACCTGCAGGCAGGAACAGGCACTTCCTTATCCATATCATAGCAGAAACAGAAAAGGGCGGACAAATACTTTTTATGCACCTTTCAACATACCCAAAAAGCATGAAGGATCAAGGGGTGGGCATGCAGACTGTCCATCAGGCGTCGGAGCGGGAAAAAGCGTTTTTCATCAGGTTGCTCGCTTCGTACAGGACCTTTCCGAGGCAATTATTGGTTTCTTCCTTTGCCATCGCGGCCAGGCTGTCATTGAAGCGTTCCAGCATTCCTGTCACGTCCTCCCCATGGGCTTCCGTCCGGTCAAACTGGTGGATCAGGGCATGCGCCCTGGCAGCCACCGCCTTCTGGTAGCGTTCGATGGAAGAAGCGCAGGCCGCGAAATGGGCATCCGCCAGGGCGCCGATGAGCCGGTTGGCCCAGTAGAACTGCTGGCTGTCAGGCACCTTTCCCGTTTCGGCAAGGTACGCCGGCGTCCGGTTTACCTGGGTATAAAAAGGCACAAAGGCGTTAAACACGTTCGATCCTTCGGCGATCCATTCCAGGGCGGCCCGGTCCGCAGGCAGATAAGGCCGGATCTGGGTCAGGGCCAGGAAATTGTTGCGATTGATGCCAATCGGACGGACCCGTTCCCCCGCGGCGGCCGGATTGCGGCCGTAGCAATCGTAGGGTGTTCCCTGGTAATGGCTGCTGAGAAGGTACTTGACGTCTTCCACGGTAACCTTTTTCTCTGGACAGATTGCCCAGGGCAGGCGGTCCGAGGCCGGACCAAAATGGACATCCCGGTCCCAGTCCGCATAATGCGGGCTCAGGCAGCGCAGCATGAACCAGGCCCGCGGTGTAATGTAGGTATGGTCGGCATCGTCATGGCTGCCGAAGGCGGCCCGGGCATCGAGGAGATCGTGCTCTTTCCTGCCATAGGGTGAACGGGCCATAAATTGAAGATCCGGATCGTCAGCGTCCTCGTCCGCATCCCATTCAAGGTCCCGGTCAAAGCCGAGGTCCAGGTGATTTTCAGCAATAAAGGCGGCCAGGTCCGCGGAGCACATGGCCTCTTCCTGCCGGCCCAGGGCATCTTCCAGGTCCAGCATATCGATTCCCTGCTGGTTCGGCATGACCACACAGGCATCATCAGGGACGCGCCGGGCCATCCAGTGATGGCCGCCGATGGTTTCCATCCACCAGATTTCGTTGGCATCCTGGAACCCGATGCCGTTCATCTCATAGGTTCCGAACTGTTCCAGCAGCCGCCCCAGCCGCTCGACTCCTTCCCGGGCCGAATGGATATAGGGCAGCACGAGCGCCAGCATATCCTCTTCCCCGATTCCCGATTTGACCAGTGGATCCGCGCCGAGAACACGAGGATTGGAAGTAATGGTTTCTGTTTCGGACATGGCCACGTTGGCCTCATTGACGCCGGCTTCGCCCCAGAATCCCTGGGCCGGGTCGGCATTGGGCATGGCCGTGTAACGCAGGGGGACCTCCTTCAGGTCCAGGGAAAAGGCAGACAGCACCGACTGGTAATGGCGGGGCTGGTCCTCCGGGCGGACGACGATGAATTTTTTCGCCGTAAACTGTCCGGACGGCGAATCCTCGTTGCGGGCCATCAGGGTCGACCCGTCATATGAGGCCTTTTTTCCAACAAGCAGTGTTGTGCAGGGCATAAGCGTTCCTCCTGTTATGGTTCTGATGATCGGATCCCGGTACCGTCAAAGGCAGGGATAAACTGGCTGTCCGCGGACGGTGCTTCCTGGACAAAGCCATCTTCAATGGGACTGTCAAAAAGGTAAGCTTCCACTTCCTGGTACTCCTCTTCCGTCAGGGGCCGGTTGATTTCAGGATAGTGTGCCGCTTCCCCGCAGGGAATATACTGCCGCATCAGGCTGAACATGACCTGGCCAGGGCGGAAGGTATGGGCCACCCAATCGATGACCCGTTTGCTGTCATCCGTATGGCCCGGCAGGATGAGATGCCGGATGATGACTCCCTTTTTCATGATTCCCTGTTGATCGAGCCGGTAAGGACCAACCTGGCGGAACATTTCCCGAATGGCCCGCGTGGCTACGGGGAAGTAATCCGCCGCCCCGCTGTAACGCCGGGCCAGGGCGGCATCCGTATACTTCAGGTCCGGCAGGTAAATCTGGACCTTTCCTTCCAGCCTGCGCAGGGTCTCCACTTTTTCATAGCCGCCCGTGTTATAGACGACCGGCACGGGAAGCGGCTTTTCCAAGGAAGGCAGGATATAGGGCAAATAATGGGTAGCCGTGATCAGGTCGATATTGAGGGCACCTTTCGCAATAAGGTCCTCATAGATCCGGCGCAGCTGCTGTGGCGTCACTTCCCAGCCCTGATTCTCCGAGCTGATGAGGTAGTTCTGGCAATACACGCAGTGCAGCGTGCAGCCTGAGAAAAAGACGGCGCCACTCCCCTGCTCCCCGCTGAGGCAGGGTTCCTCCCAGAAATGCAGGGCCGCTCGCGCCGCCCGGGGCATCAGTGGACTCCGGCAGAAGCCGCAGGTTCCCGCGTCCCCCTCATGAAGAGGCCGGCTGACACCGCATTCATGGGGGCAAAGAGTACAACGTTCCATGATCCACATCCCTTCAGGTGATTGGAAATCCATAATAAAAACGGGTTGAGAAAAAGCCCGTATGCGTTCCGAATGAATCTTCCGTTCCTTTATTATACTACACGCCGGGATTTCGCTTTACCCGGCACCGTCCGTGACAGGAAAATCAGGCATGAAAAGAAACAGCCCGCTTCCCTCCATCGATTGAATGAAAAGAAACAGGCTGCGAGGTGCGCTGCCAGACACATACCGTTCCCACGGACTATTCACTGGCCGCCTTGTCAGAACTTTTGGCAAGCAATGCCTGGTTCCGTTTGCGGAACTGCAAGGGCGTCACTTTCAGCTGGGCCTTGAAGCATTTGATGAAGTAGCTCGTCGAGCAGAATCCCGTCTGCCGGGCAATGTCACTGATGGGCTCACTCGTTTCCTTCAGGGCAGCCGCCGCCTTTTCGATGCGGTACAGGTTCAGGTACTGATAAATCGTCTGGTTCAGGGCGGACTTGAAGATCCGGCAGCATTCACTGCTGCTGTAGCTCGTTGCCGCGGCAATATCGTCAATGGAAAAATCCTCGGAATAATGGCGGGAAATATAGTCCATGATGCCCTTCGCAATGGCCTGATGGCGGGCCACAATGGATTTCTTGACCTCCTTGCGGGGCAGGTTCTTCAGGAAGACCGACCAGAGATGGAACACCTGGGCCATCATATCCAGTTCGTACCCTTCCTTATGGTTCCGGCGCAGGATGTAGAGTTTCTGGACAATATTCATCAGTTCCTTGCACCAGGATGTATGAGGCCTCAGCAGATGAGCCGTGAAGACGGCACTGCTGAGAAACGGCGTGACATATTTCTGGTCAAAGGCCGAACCGGGATAAAACTGCAGGACCCGCGGCGAGAACTTGAAGCAGACCAGGATGCCCGTTCCCGGGGTTACGGGCCGGGACATATGGAGCTGGCGGGAATTGATGATCAGGCCTTCACCGGGATGCACGATAAAGTGCTGTTCGCCAACATAGAAATTGATATCCCCCTGGATAACCAGCAGGCACTCCACTTCTTCGTGCCAGTGCCAGTTCGTGAAACCCAGGCTCTTTTTGTTGAGAATCTCGTAATATGCGTATAAAGGAAGTGAGTCAGCCGCCCGGCCCATCGCTTCCTGGATGCCTCCGGCAGCAATATCTGCCTCACTATGGCTGCGAATCAACTGGTCCAGATTGATACGTTTCATGATAACGCCCCTTTGTTTATTATCGCAACACAATTATATTTTCATTCTCTAATACTATATCATATTTTTCAGAAAATAAAAAGAAGCGAAATTAATCTTTTTTTCAATAAAACCATGATAAATCTCTAAAATACAGGTACAATCAAAGGATTACAACCATTTAAAATTTTCATAAACTGCTGACAAGACAGAAAATGGGGGCTAAAATTGAGACGGAGCGCTGTTTTTTATGAAAATTGGTTTTTGTACTGGGTTGCATGGGCGAACAGGGATCTTTGCGCTAAATTGGCGCATGTAGGCATCCTGCTTCTTTTAATGATTTATGGAGAGAAGCAGTCTGTGGCGATTCGTAGAATGTTGCAGATTTGCAATTTACTCTGGGTTGACGCCTCCGCTCCTTCACTCCTCGACTCGTCTCGTCAACTCCGGAGCGGAGCTCTCTGGAAGAAGTTCGTTGTGTCCTTTGCAGATTCCGGGCCCAATTACGGCGTCAAAATGGCGCACAAACCAGTCGACGTACACACTTCGTACGACTCTTGGTTGTGCGCCATTTTTCCTTGTCCTTGGACCCGTTCTGCTGCAAATTTCTCAACGAACATTAGGAAAAACAGTAAAACAGGAGGGCTACTGAGCGGTCTGCGGTCCGCGAACTGCGGTCTGCGAACCGCGTTTTTCGCTGACTGCTGACGGCTGGCCGCTGGCGGCTCCGCAAGCTTCTTGGGCCCGTTCTGCTGCAAATTTCACAACGAACATTAGGAAAAACAGTAAAGCAATAAGGCTAACAAGCGCCCTGCGTTCCGCGGTCCGCGGTCTGCGAACCGCGTTCCTGGGCCCGTCCTGCTGCAAATGCCACAACGAACATAAGAAAAAACAGTAAAACAGGAGGGCTACCGAGCGGCCTGCAATCTGCGTTCTGCGTTCTGCGGTCTGCGGTCCGCGCTCTGCGTTCTGCGGTCTGCGGTCCGCGAACTGCGAACCGCGATCTGCGCTCCTTGAATCCCACTGATCATTGTATTTCCCCTGGCTAGGTGTATAATGGGATTCGTATACTCGAATGTTAAGGAAATGCAGGTGATTGGTCTTGAGCCGTTCACAAATCAATATGCTTGAAGGGTCCCTGGTGGGGCCCATCATTCAATTTGCGATCCCTGTGGCGCTGATTGGTATTCTGCAACAGATGTTCAATACGGCGGACATCATGGTCCTGGGCCGTTTCGTAGGGACGGAGGCCCTGGCGGCTGTCGGCAACAACGCACCCGTCATTGGGGTCCTCGTAAATCTTTTCCTGGGCATTTCCCTGGGTGCCAATGTGCTCATTGCCCGCCACCTTGGGGCAGGGCGGCTGAAGGACGCGTCCGGAGCCGTCCATACAACGGTCCTCATGGCGGGACTGACGGGCCTTTTCATCCTCACCGTAGGGGAAATCCTCGCGGGGCCTCTCATGGGTTGGATGGGAGTACCCCTTGAAGTGCGGGATGCGTCAGAGTTTTACCTGCGCGTCTATCTTCTTGGCATGCCGGGTATGACCCTCTACGATTTCCTGTCGGCCATTTACCGCAGTCATGGCAATGTGCGGACACCCCTTCTGTCCCTTGCGACGGCTAGCGTTGTCAATATTGCAGGGAACCTGTTTGCCGTTTTCCTGGGGTTTGGCCTGGCCGGCGTCGTTACCATGACGGCCATTGCCAACTATATCAGTTCGGGGCTCCTCCTGCGCCTTTTACGCTATGAACATGGGGTGCTGCATTTCTATCCCGGTGCCATCCGCTTTCGTTCGGGCGACATCCGGGAAATCCTCCGCGTCGGCGTGCCTGCCGGGATCCAGGGTATGGTCTTCAATTTGTCGAACCTCGTCATCCAGTCGGCCATCAACAGCGAAGGTTCGCTTGCCATGGCAGCGTCAGCCGCGGCCTATGTCCTGGAAATCAATACCTATCCTTTTGTCATCGCCTTTGGACAGGCCATTACGACCTTTACGAGCCAAAATTTCGGGGCAGGGAACCTTAAGCGCTGCTTTGCCGTGGTGAAGAAGGGCCTCCTGAT
>CADBQR010000029.1 GCA_902796945.1 uncultured Acidaminococcus sp. | reverse complement strand
CTGGCGGCTCCGCAAGCTTCTTGAGCCCGTTCTGCTGCAAATGCCACAACGAACATGAGGAAAAAAAGTAAAGCAATAAGGCTAACAACCGCCCTGCGGTCTGCGAACCGCGGTCTGCGATCTGCGATCCCCTCGTCGTTTGCGACTCGGCAGTCCGCCCGGGGACAGGGGACCAAGACTTTATTTTATTCAGTTTTACCCTCAAAACTCAAAACTCAACGCTCAACCCTGTTTATTGCGGTCTGCGAACTGCGGTCCGCGGTCTGCGTTTTTTCTGGCTGCTGACTGCTGGCTGCTGGCGGCCTACCAAGCGATCTGCGTTCTGCGGTCCGCGAACTGCGATCTGCGATCTGCGGTCTGCGAACCGCGTTTTTAGCTGGCGATTGGGGCAGCTACCCATGATATAATGATGGTGAAGCCGTCCGGTAAGGAGATGGGCCGTCCGGTTTATCGGATTCTGGGAATCCAGAGGGCTGCGCCCGGGTGATGTTCTCGGGAATCAATGGCCTAACCGGCCTAAACGTAACAAGGGGCAGTTTCAGGGCAATCTTGAAAGAGGCTGGAAAAATAAAATGCTTCCTGCCGCTTCAAATGGCTTGCCGCAGATGCTTAAAAAGCCCTGAAGTCCTTTGTTGACGCGGGGTTTCAGGGTTTTGCCATGGTCTGCTTTTTTGGAAAATTTTTTTTAGGATTTTTGCTTGACAGGTAGTTACTACCGGATAATAAGATACAATCAACAAGAGAAAAGAAACGCATGAAACGTCATGAAATGGCGCTTTGCAGTGAGATTACGAAATGGAGGCATTACAATGAAAAAGATGATGGTTGCGGCACTTTGCCTTTCCCTGTTTACCGCATCGGCCGAAGCGTTCCACAAACCAGTGACCCTTGCTGACCAGGGCAGTTTTACGGCAGGCGGTACGGTTGTTACGGCCCCTGGCAAGCTGGATAATTCCAAGCCTCTTGATGCTGCAGGGCAGACGCTTCATGGCGACCATGCCTACGTATTCTATCAGAAGCCGGTGAAGGCCAAGAAACTGGGCCTCGTTTTCCTGCATGGTGCCGGGCAGTCCGGCAAGACCTGGGAAACGACCCCGGACGGGCGTGATGGTTTCCAGAACCTGTTCCTGGAAAAAGGGTACGCCACCTACGTGGTTGACCAGCCCAGAAGAGGCCGGGCGGGGCAGTCCACGACGGGCGGCACCGTTTCCAACAAGCCGATGGAGCAGCTTTGGTACGATAATTTCCGCATCGGCCTTTATCCGGATGTTTACCGGAATGCGCAGGTTGACTGGGACGAAAATGCAAGGGACGAATTCTTCCGTTCCATGACACCGAATACGGGCGCCTTCGATGAACAGGTCATCAGCGATGCCATGGCCGCTGTCTTTGAAAAATCCGGCGACGGCGTCCTGATGACCCACTCCCAGGGCGGCGGCCCGGGCTGGTGGACTGCCATCAAAAGTTCCCACGTCAAGGGTGTGGTAGCCCTGGAGCCGGGCAGCGGGTTCATTTTCCCGGAAGGGGAAGTCCCGGCTCCCATGGAAACGACGAGTCCCTTCGGTGCCCTGAAAGGGACACCCGTGGCCAGGACCGATTTTGAAAAGCTGACAAAGCTGCCCATCCTGGTGGTTTACGGGGACAATATTCCGACGGAAAGAACGCAGGAATGGAACCTGGATAACTGGAGGGTCCGTTTGGCCATGGCCAGATTATGGGTCGACACGGTGAACCGCCATGGCGGTGACGCGACCCTGCTGCATCTGCCGGAAGCCGGTGTGTATGGCAACACCCATTTCCTGATGAGTGACAAAAACAATGAGAAAATCGCGTCGATGATTGAAGCCTGGATGAAAGAGAAGAAACTGGATCGCTGAAATGCGTAAGGAGGCCCCAAAATGAAAAGAATCATAAAAGAAATCGTTTCCACCGTCATGATGGTCATGATGATCCTCACGGTTGTCGGCTGCGGCAGCAGCAGTGCCCAGAAGGAAGCCCCGAAACCGGCGGCTGCTTCCCAGGAAACCCAGAAAAAAGGCGACAGCAAGACCCTGGTTGTCTATTTCTCGGCTACGGGAAACACGGAGAAAGTGGCCAGGACCATTGCAAAAACGACCGGTGCTGACTTGTTCCGCATCGAACCGGCCCAGCCCTATACCAAAGAGGACCTGAACTATAACAATAAACAGAGCCGTGTCATGAAGGAACATGAAGATCCGTCCCTGCGCCCTGCCCTGAAAGGGGACGTAGCCGACTGGAAGAAATACGATACGGTCTATATCGGATTCCCGCACTGGTGGCGTCAGGCTCCGCATGTGGTCTACACGTTTGTGGAAAGCCATGACTTTACGGGCAAGAAGGTCATTCCTTTTGCAACTTCCATGCAGACTCCGATGGGGGACAGTGGGAAGAACCTGGCCAAGGCCGCCAGGACCGGCAACTGGCAGGAAGGCAAGCGCTTTGAAGGCGGCGTCCTGGAACAGGATGTGGTAGCCTGGGTGAAGAGCCTGAAATAAAGAACCCGGGCGCCGGTTGCGGGCTGCCCCGGGCGGCAGGCTGTAAGCGCTGGGGTGCGGGCTGCAAATGGCACCAGCCTGGAATTGCATAGGAATTTGATCTCCCCGGACTTTCAAGAGCCAGCGAGGGTCCTGATTTTCTTTCGCTGAAAATCGAAAAGGAGTGTTACGTGTATGAAGGATTTTGTCTTTGAAAATTCAACAAAAGTATACTTTGGTGAAAACAGTGTTAAAAATTATTTTCCCATGCTGCTCGGCCAGTACGGTCCGAAGGTCATGCTCGCCTATGGTGGCGGTTCCATCAAACGCAACGGGGTCTACGACGAACTGATGGGTTATTTGCAGGCTGCCGGCAAGGAGGTTGTGGAGTTCTCCGGGATCATGTCCAATCCGACTTACCGGAAGGTCCTGGAAGGAGCGGACCTGGCCCGGAAGGAAAAGGTGGACCTGATCCTTGCCGTTGGCGGTGGCAGCGTGATGGATTGCTGCAAGGCGATTTCCCTGGCGGCGGTCTATGACGGTGATGTGTGGAATGACTTTTGGGCAAAAGCCGGTACCATTGACTTTCCCACGCTTCCCCTGGGGATTATCCAGACTGTTTCCGGTACGGGCAGCGAAACCAATGGTGGCAGCGTCATTACCAATGAAGACCTGAAAATCAAGACCGGCCGTGATTATCCGGCCCTGAACGCCCGCTTTGCCATCTTGAATCCCCGTTACACCGAATCCGTTCCCATGAAGCAGGAAATTTCCGGTGCCTTTGATTCCCTGTCCCACATGATGGAAATCTATTTCAGTGAACCGGATGAGGACAATGTATCCGATGTCATGAACGAAGCCCTCATGAAGAATGTGGTGGAAAATATCCGCAAGATCATCGCCAATCCGACGGATTATAATACGCGCAGCAATCTGGTATGGCTGTCCACGATGGCGGAAAACCGCATCCTGAAATTGGGCAAGAAGACGGATTTCCAATGCCATATCCTGGAGCACGCCCTGGGTGCTTATACGAGCTGCAACCACGGTGCTGGCCTGGCGGTCCTGCATCCGGTCTACTATCGCCACATCTACAAGGACGGCGCCAAAAAGTTTGCCCGCTTTGCCGTAAAGGTCTTTGCGGTTCCGGCCGCTGGTAAAGATGAGGAAACCCTGGCGCTTGCCGGCGTGGAAGCCCTGGCGGCTTTCATCAGGGAAATTGGCCTGCCCACGACCTTGCGTGAACTGGGGACGGACCGTGATCTCCTGCCGGCCATTGCCAATAGCTGCGTTGCCTCTCCCGGCAGCTACCGGCAGCTTTCCAGGGAAGAATTCCTGCAGATTTTTGAAGAAGCTTATTGATGAATCCGAAGGAGGTATGGTCATGAAACAGAAAAAACTGGCGGTCCTGGTCATGAGCGCGCTGCTGGCGATGCCCTCTTTTGCCGGTGCCGCAAGGAGGCAAAGCAGTGCAGATATGGCAAAGGCCACGGCCGTGCAGCAGCAGATGGTTCAGCCGGGCCAGCGCTTCCTGGCGGGTCCGGGAATTGCCGTTGCCGAAACCAGGTCCGGCAAGGTCCAGGGGTTTATTCGTGATGGGATCTTCCATTATTACGGAATTCCCTATGCCGTGGCGGAGAAACGCTTCCAGCGTGCCCAGCCGGTAAAGCCCTGGCAGGGGGTGCGGCTGACGGTAAAATACGGCGCCATTTCCCCGCAGGCCTCCGGTGATTTTCCCAATGGGGACTGGGGAGACCCGGGCCGTTCCTTTACGATGGACAACAACTGTCAGAACCTGAATATCTGGACACCGGGACTGAACGATGGCAAGCAGCGCCCTGTCATGGTATGGCTCCATGGCGGCGGGTTTGAAGCAGGGTCCTCCCTTGAATCCCCGGCGTATGACGGGAAGAACCTGAGCCGCCGCGGCGACGTGGTCGTTGTTTCCGTCAATCACCGGTTGAACCTGCTGGGCCATCTGAACCTGGAAGCCTATGGACCGGAATATAAGGATTCTGCCAACGTGGGAATCGCGGATCTCGTCGATGCCCTGCGTTGGATCAGGGGCAATATCGCTTCTTTCGGCGGGGATCCGGCGAATGTGACGATTTTTGGTGAATCCGGCGGTGGTGCCAAGGTCCTGACCCTGATGGCGGCTCCGGAAGCGAAGGGGCTTTTCCAGCGCGGCATTGTCCAAAGCGGGGCCGTCGAAACCATGGGCCCCTATGTCATGAGCAAGACACAGAGCGAGCGGGTCACGGAACTGATGCTGAAGGATTTGGGCGTGACAAAGGAAAATCTGGACACGCTGCAGACCTTGCCCTATGAAAAGCTGATGGCTTCTGCCAATAAGGCACTGAAGCAGGCCGGGGCGGAATTCAAGGTGCGCCAGGCCCTTGGTATAGGGTATGGCCTGAGCTGGGAACCTGTCGTTGACGGAAGCTTTTTGCCCACTCATCCCGTCACCGCGGATTCCTTTGCCGAGGCAGGACGGGACGTGCCGCTTCTTATTGGGACGAACCTGACGGAATGGACCGGATTCAAGGATATTGTCAATCTGGAAAAGGCCCAGTACGATAACGAAAATACGTGGGATGCTGCCAAAATCGATTTCAGGCTGAAGGGAAAGTACGGCCAGAGTGCGGATGCCATTGTCCGTGAATTCCTTGCCGCCTATCCTGACAAGCAGAAAAAGGATGCCCTCTATATTGACACGATGATCCGCCAGCCCACCCTCAAGATCATGCGCCACAAGGCTGCCCAGGGCGGGGCCCCTGTCTATGGGTATCTCTTTTCCTGGGCCTCCCCTGTGATGAACGGCGTGTACAAATCCTACCATACCGCAGAAATTCCCTTTGTATTCCATAATATTGACAAGCTGGAAAGCCGCATCGGCGGAAGCCGGGAAGCAGAAATCCTTTCTGACCGCATGAGTGACGCCTGGATTTCCTTTGCCCGCAGCGGGGTTCCTTCTGTAAAGGGTGCACCGGCCTGGGAAGCGTATGGAAAGGATGGCGGCGCCACGATGATCTTTGATAACAAGGTCCGTCTCGTTAAGGACCATGATGCGAAGCTGCTGCAGCTCCTGGACACGAACTACCGGTATTTCTGATTTGACAGATCCAATCGTACATTTCCTGACTCCCGGAAAGGATGGATTTCCGGGGGTCTTTTTTTTGGAATCAGGGCGCGCTCCGCCCGGACGAATTCCTGCACAAAAAAACAGCCCTTTGGATGGCCATCGTAAATCCAAAAGGCTGAAGGGAAAGACATCACTTTTTCCTGAAGGGCCCCGTAATGGCGTGGAGCCGGCAGGCGTCCTTGCATCGGCCGCAGCTGATGCATTCATGGTCACCGACTTCCCGGATATCCATGGGACATACCCGGAGGCAGGCCCCGCAGTGGACACAGCGTTCTTTTTTCAGTTTTACGGAAAAAAGGGCGAACCGGTTGAAGAAGCCATAGAACGCTCCAAGGGGGCAGAAAAAGCGGCAGAAGGGTCGATACAGGAAAAGGGACAGTACCAGCAGGGCTGCAAAGAAAATAAAGGAAGGCTGTGAAAGGATGTGGGACTGGAGCGTTCCCGTCCGGATCAGTTCATAGGCGCTTTCATCCAGCCACAGGTTGGGGCAGAGGTATTGGCAGAAAATAAGGACGGAGCGATTCTGGATGAAACCGAAAAAGGCCTGCAGGCCCACGATGACGCCAAAGAACACTACATATTTGAAATAGCTCAGGATCCGGGTGACGCGGTTCTTGTGGATCTTGGGGAAGGGAACCTTGTCCAGCAGGTCCTGCACAAGGCCGAAGGGACAGAGCCAGCCGCAGATGACGCGCCCCAGGGCGATGCTGAATAGCAGGAACCAGGCCAGGGAGGATGCGGGAAAGTTCCTTCCTTTTCCCGCGAAGATCCGTTCCAGGTAATTCAGTGGACAGCCCGCCGCCGCGGCCGGACAGAACTGGCAGTTCAGCCCGGGCACGCAGAACCGGCTTGGCATGTAGCGCCGCGGCAGGTCACTAATGAGACCGGAATTATACAGCACCGTCGCAGTCAATTGCGTAATCCTTCGTTTCAGCATAGGCCGCGTTCACCCTTTCTGTGGATTGATTTGTCTTCAGCATACCGAAGCAACATGAAATAAAAATGAAAACCAGCCAAGGCGGGGCCGGTAAGAGGATGGAACCCCGGATTGGCGGGTGCCGCCCGCCGTTACAGGGCAGCACCGATCTTATAGGCCTCATCGCCGAACTTCGAGCGTTCCACCAGTTCCCGGGAACCGCATCCCACGCCGAGGACCTTACCCATATTCTGCCAGGACATATAGCGGACCAGGGTGTCATAGTGGGCATTCAGGGCATCAAAGGTCCAGTCCGCACTGTTATAGGCAGTCGTGATGAGCATGGATTTCTTGTGGGTCAGTTTCCCCGTACGGGAATAGAAGCGGTCCACAATGGTTTTCAGCTGGGCGGACATGCCATAGTAATAAAGCGGTGTTACCAGGACCAGCATATCGGCCTCCAGCATCTTCGGCATCAGGGTCTTTTCAATATCGTCCTGATAGATACAGGGACCGTCCATCCCGCAGCGATCGCATCCCCGGCAGGGGTGGGTATCGGAGTTGGCCGCGTCAAAGGTAAAGACCTCGTGACCGGCACTTTTGGCACCTTCCGTAAAACGGTCGGCCAGGTAGCAGGACGTGGACTCATTTTTGGGGTGGGGACTGCTCGTAATTACGACAATTTTCATTTTCTTTCCTCCTGATGTTGGGTGCGGTGCGGAAACGGAAGAGGTCATACCGACACTGCGTCCGCAGCCGCTGAAGAAGAGGGCCATAAGGCCCGTACCGGTAAGTTTGATGAATTCTCGGCGATCCATGGTTTTCCTCCTTGGGAGCTAAGGGAATGACGATGCTTCTGGCCAATCAGCCCAGGCATCGGCCTTTCTTTTCCGGCAAAGGCCGGGTCCGGTTAACCGGCAGAAGCCTCCTGTCTTTTTGAAGGTTCCAGCCAGCGGGCAAGGAATATTCCGCCTTCAAAGAGCAGATAGGTGGGAATGGCCAGCATGACCTGACTGACCACGTCGGGTGGTGTCACAATGGCCGATACGATGAGAATGACCGTGGCTGCGTAGGGGCGGAGCCTGCGCAGCCGGGCCACGGAAACCAGGCCCGTTTTCACGGCCAGGAGTACCGCAACGGGTGTCTGGAACATCAGTCCAAAAGCCAGCATGAGCCAGCCCGCAAGGGTCAGGAAGTTGACAATGCCCAGAAGCGGCTGTATCTCAGCGGTCTGGAAGGAGCCTGAAAACGCCATGGCCAGGGGCAGCATGACAAAGGCACTGAAGAACGCACCGGCAAAAAAGAGCATCGAGGAAAGCAGGATGCCGCCGAAAAGCAGACCCTTTTCCTGTCTGTAGAGGGCGGGGGACAGGAATTTCCAGCCCTGCCGAAGCAGAAAGGGAAAGGCCAGGACCAGGTCCACGATAAAAGCCGTTTCCAGCTTCAGCCGAAACAGGTCGAGGGGTCCGAAATAGTGCAGGGTTCCCATGCCGGCTGGAAAGGCGTGGAAGATCAGCAGGCGGATCCATTTCGGGGTCAGCAGGTACGCCACCGGGTACAGGACTGCCAGGGACAATATTGAGGCCAGCAGCGCCCGTCGTAGTGCTTCCAGATGGTCCAGAAAGGTTTCTTCCTTGCGGGGGTTCATTTTTCCGTATGGTCGCGAGCCTCCGCGGGGCTGCCTTGCAGCAGCGTCTCTTTTTCATCCCGGAATTCCGTCTTGGCCTTATTGAACTCATATTCGGCCCGTCCCAGGGCACGGGCCAGTTCCGGAATCCGTTTGGCTCCAAAGACAACCGTAATGAACAGCACAATCAGGATCATTTCCGTAAATCCGACAGACATCTTCATGCCTCCTTTTGTACACTCGTATCCATAAGGTCGATGATTCGTTTTCTGACATTACTATAAAAGGAAATGAAGGATGATTCAAATACTTGTTGTTCATGATTTTTCATGCCCCAAAAGCATGGATTACCGAAGACGTGATATGGGGGGATTTGGCGGGCAGCGGACCTTTGGCGCAAAGGACAGGAGGCCTGGGCGCCGCAAGCTTCCTGCCTTCCGTAATTTTCCCCCTGTCATTCCGCGGAACTGGCGGCAAGGAAAAAGAGACCTGGAAATACGCAATAAAATATATTTTTAATCAAAAATAATAATAAATATTGAAAAGAGACGGGAAATCATGTAAACTAGAGGCGTGACATTTTTGATGGGAAAGAGCAACACTTCCTGTAAAAAGGCATCATGCTTTACAGAAATGGGGCCGCCCCGTAGAAATAACGACAGCATGTTATTTCCCAGGAAAGCGACGACTCCGGTGAAGCCATGGATTCATGGAGATGACGGCATCCTTTCAGGGGATGCCTTCCTGTTTACCGGTTGTGGAGAGAACCCCTGACCGGGAAAAAACTGGAACCAGGCTTCTATACGAATGAGCGGGTCCCCCTTATGGAACGGAGGAAGGATAATGAAAAACAGACAGTGGGTTGGGGTCATTATGGCCATGGCGGCTGGTACGGCCTCACTCTATGGGGCACTGCCCGGTTACGCGGCAGCGCATCGTAAGACGTTGGCCGCCGATTCGACCCATTTCAGTTATGACAGTGGCAATGAGCTGGTGGAAAACAAGAAGGGCCTGTATATTTCGTTGCCCGCTTCCATGAGTGGGAAGACCATCGAGTCCTATCAGGTGAAGGCGGTCCTGGGGGCCGAGGACAGCATGACGTCATACATAAACCCGGAATATTGGTCCAGTGCCCTGGCGGGCGGACGCTCGTTGCAATCAACCACCCTGAACCAGGTCAATATCAACCTTACGGGAAAGGCCATGGAAAAAGTCCGTCCCGTTGAATTTTACGGGGTCCAGGACCTGACCATGAATGATGTCGTCATCAATACGGACCTGGAAAATGCCTTTGATGACCGTCACCTGGAAGTGACCAATATGCGGTTCGCCGATTCGCAGGCCACCATCCACAATCTTTATCTGAACAGCCGCGTCGATTTCAAGAATGCCGATGAGGCTGCCCATAACGGTGTGTATTCCATGGTGGAACTGGGGCAGTCATCCGTGGTCAACATTACGGGCAATGTATTCATCAATACAAACCTGTCATCCCTGCAGGAAGCCTATGACGGGAGTTATGGCATCGGTGTCAGCAAGAACGATGCCCTCAGCGGGAAGTATGGCGGCGTGATCAATGTAAATGCGAATGCGGACGGATCCATCATCGATCCCAATGCGACCATTCAGCTGTTTGGGAATATTGATGTCAAGGGGGGCACGGTCCGCGTTGCCATGTCCGGGGAAAATTCCGTATGGTACGGCGCTGAAGTCGGCGGTATCGTGGAAGATCCGGAAACGAACTGGTATCAGCCGCGGGAAAACAGCCGACTGATGCTCAGCCTGGCAAATGGCGCCCAGTGGGTCCCGGATATCATGCAGGAGGATGATCCCGCCTTCGGCGATGCTTCCAGCCGGAACTCCTATATTGGGGAAGTGACGCTGGAACCGGGCGGTATCATCAATATGCACGGCCTGAACCGGCATACCAATGCCGATGAAACCGTAAGCCACCTGTATATTCATAACCTGACTTCCCGCGATGGCATCCTGCGCATCGATGCGAATGGCAGCCCCGTCGACTCCCGGTACCGTAATAGTTCCGATTTCGTGGTCATTGCCCACGGACAGGGCAATGTCTATGTCCAGCCCATCGATGGCAGCAAACTCCAGGGTGTTACCGCCGATAATCCCGTGCGGATCGGCGATGTAGCCTCCGGAGTGACCCTGACCGGTCTTTCCAGCAACCATCAGCTCGTTGAGGGAACGTTGTACGACTATACACCGATTCTTGAAAAGAACGTGGTGGGGACAAAATTCGGAACCCTTGCTGATAATGACTGGTACATCGTGGGGGTCCAAAAAACGCCGAACGAAGCGACCGAAACCATCAAGGGCGCAGCGTCCCTGCTTTATGGGGACATGGCTTCCCATCGCAGCCTGGATACCCTGAACCAGCGCCTGGGTGAGCTGCGGGATTATGCCGATGCGGAGGACGGCGTGTGGGTGCGCTGGAAAACGGGACGGACCGAATCCGGCACCTATGGAAAGTATCAATATGACTGGGATTTCTATCAGCTCGGATACGACCGTAAATTCGCTGCCCGGCGCGGAAACTGGTATATTGGGGGTGCTTACCACACCACCCATGGCGATGCCAGCTATGAATTTGGCGGTGGTGAACTGAAGAGTTATGGCGGGAGCCTTTATGCCAGCTGGGCCGGCAAGGGCGGTGAGTATGCGGACTATGTACTTCAGTATGCCCACTATCGGAACAAGTTCCATATCGTTTCCGGAACGGACACGGTGAGCGGCGCCTATTCCGATGGAGCCTATACGGCCAGTGTGGAATACGGGAAGAAATTCCCCCTGGCCGGGGAATGGTTTATCGAACCCCAGGCCCAATTGACGTATTCCAACCTGGAAGATGTGGATTATACACTTTCCAATGGAATCAAGGCCCATCAGGATGGGATGGACAGCCTGATCGGAAGGGCCGGGTTCCGCATTGGCCGGATCTTCCAGGATCCCCGCCAGAAGGAACCGAACCAGTTGTATTTCAAGCTGAACCTGCTCCATGAATTCATGGGCGATAAGGATGTCAGCCTTGTAGGAACGGATTCGGCGACCTTCAACGGAACCGTGGCTTCCCGGGATACCTGGTTTACGGCCGGTCTCGGCGGCAAGGTCACGCTGAGCAAGGCCGCTGCCCTGTACGGGGATATTGAAAAATCCTTCGGCGGGGATATTACCACAAAATGGCAGTTCAATCTGGGACTTCGCTGGATGTTCTGAGACGGAAAGGGCTGGTGCTGATGGCACCGGCTCTTTTTTTGCAGGTCCTGATACGGGTTGGCCCCGATTCTACGCAGGAATCAGCCCCTTTCGCTGCTTCCCGGAAGGAAGCGGCGGGGGACAGGCGGTTCCTGCCTTTTTTATCCCCGAGGGGTGTGGATGCCATCAAAGTTTTTTCCTGAATCGATACAATTTTTACATTTACCCAGATTTTACAATTCCCCGCCTGTTGTTTTTACATAGAGGCTATATGCTCTTCTTGTACTCAAGAGATGGGGAGCAAAGGACTCATCAATCCACAAAAATCTGTAGAGAATCAGGAAAGTGAGGAATTCGTATGAGTATGAACAAAAGCTTGAAAAAAGCACTGATGACGGCTCTGGCCGTAACGATGGTGTTTGGTGCTGTCGGCTGTGGCGGCAAGAAAGCAGCGGCTCCTGCTGACACCAAGGGGAAGGTTTCGGGGAGCATTACCGGTTCCGGTTCTTCCGCCCTGCTTCCTCTGGTAAAGGATGCGGCTGAAGCTTTCAAGAAGAATCATAAGGACGTTTCGATCAGCCTGAACGCTGGCGGCAGCGGCACGGGCCTGAAACAGGTTTCCGAAGGCTCCGTGGACATGGGGAACTCCGATGTGCCGGCAGCCGCAAAACTGCCGAAGGATAAGGCTGAAAAACTGCTGGATCACAAGATCTGCGTCATGACCGTAGCAACCATCGTCAATAAGGACGTTGCCGCTAAGGTCAAGAACCTGACCAGCCAGCAGCTGAAAGATATCTTCACCACGAAGATCAAGAACTGGAAGGAAGTAGGCGGCCCGGATGAACCGATTGTCCTGATCACCCGCCCGAAGACTTCCGGTACCCGTGCCCTGTTCACCAAATACGCTCTTGGCGGTGCCCAGGAAGTTTCCAATAAATCCCTGGAAACGGATAACTCCGGTCTGCTGCTCCAGAGTGTTGCCCAGAATAAAGGCGCCATCGGTTATGTAGCCCTGCCTTACCTGGTCAAGAACGACTCTGTAGCCGCCATGTCCATTGATGGTGTGGCCCCGACCCTGGAAAACACCTACAGCGGTAAATACAATGTATTCGGCTTCGAACACATTTACACGGCCAAGGAACCGAAAGCCGCTGTCAAGGCCTTCATTGACTTCATCACTTCCAATGATTATGGCAAGCGCATTGAAGAACTGGGTTACGGTGTCAGCAGCAAGATGAAGCTGAAGGATCCGAACCACGACTGATTTTCAGAAACAGTTGAAAAGTAAAGGAGAAACCCTATGAGTGAAGAGACGATGCTGCAGCACGCGGCTCGCGTTCGTCACCAGGAACTCCTATCCAGTACGGGAGTCAAGGTCTGCGGGATTGCCGCGGCCTTACTTCCGTTTTGTATAGGTGCCTTCCTGATGATTCGGGGCGCTGAAACCTTCTTCGTCTTTGGACATTCCCTTACGGAGTTTTTGACGAGCGGTGTCTGGCAGCCTTCCGATTCCATCGAAGGCGGAGGACAGGTCGGTGCGGCCATGTTCATTTCCGGTTCCGTCGTCATCTGCTTCCTGGCCCTTGTCCTGGCGCTTCCGGTAAGCCTGGCAGCGGCCATTTACATGACGGAAATTGCCCAGCCCTCGACGCGTCGTAAAGTGCAGCCCTTGATTGAACTGTTTACTGGTATTCCTTCCGTCATTTATGGCTGGATCGGTCTTACGGTGCTGATCCCGCTTCTCAGGAAAATTTTCCCCATGCCTTTTGGCTTTTCCGTCCTGGCTGCCAGTATTGTCCTTGCGGTCATGATTTTCCCGGTCATTACCATGATGGCCTCCGATGCCATGATGGCCGTTCCCAATAGCTGGCGCGACGCTGCTTACGGCCTGGGAGCCACGCGGTGGGAAACCATTCGTACCGTTGTCATTCCTGCTGCCAAGACAGGCATCTTCACCGGCATCGTCCTGGGCCTGGCCCGTGCCCTCGGGGAAGCCCTGGCGGTCGCGATGGTGGTCGGGCAGATGAAAAAATTCCCGACTTCGCTGTTCCTGCCGGCAACGACCATGACGACGGTCATTGCTTCGGATATGGGCAGTGCCATGGAAGGCGGCGAATACAACGCTGCGCTTTGGACCCTGGCTTTTCTGCTGTTTGCCCTGTCCTTTATCCTGATCTTCATTATCCACATGGTGGGTAAGGACAAACTGAAGGAGGCGTGACCATGACTGCAACGGATACTGCTCTTCGTTCCGGTGCCGCCCTTTCTTCCGAGGAAGAAGGACTGGCCCGGGCTCAGCAAAAACGGAAAATGTCAGGCTTTATGACGGGCCTGTTCTATGCCGGTGCCTTTGGCGCCGCCGCACTGCTCGTAGTGTTTGTCGGTTTCGTCATCGGCCAGGGAATCACGGCCGTCAACGCCGATATCCTGGTAAGCCTGAGCGGCATTTTCTTCAATACCATGTACCTGGTCGTACTGGCCCTTTTCTTCAGTGCCATCTGGGGAATCCCGGCGGGCATCTTCCTGGCTGAATATGCCAGAAAAGGCCGCCTGACCAGCTGGGTCCGTATGGCCATTGAAACCCTGGCTTCGCTGCCCTCCATTGTGGTCGGCCTGTTCGGCTACCTGGTCTTTATCGTGATGACCGGATCCCAATGGAACCTGATGGCAGGCGCCCTTTCCGTTTCCATCATTACCCTGCCCATGCTGGCGTCCGTTACGGAAGATGCCCTGGAAGGGCTGCCGCCCTACTACAAGCTGGGCAGCCTCGGCCTTGGTGCTTCCCGTATCCAGACGCTTTGGAACGTACAGCTGCCGGCCTGCTTCCCGCGTATCATGACGGGACTGATCCTGGCTGCAGGACGTGGTTTCGGTGAAGCGGCTGCCCTGATGTTTACGGCCGGTATGTCCACGGATATTGACTGGTCAAACTGGAACCTTGTGTCCCAGTCCTGCCCGCTGAATCCTTTCCGTCCCGGTGAAACCCTGGCCCTCCATATCTGGGCCCTCCGTACGGAAGCCCTGAATCCGAATGCGGCCGAGGTCGCCGGCGTTACGAGTGCCATCCTGATGCTCGTCGTCGTAATCTTTAACGCCCTTGCCCGCTACGTCAGCTGGCGCATGGAAAAGAAAATGGGAGGAATTTGATCCATGGAAAATTTAGATGCAAAGCCGGAGGAACTGACTTTCGACATTCGCCATGTCGACCTCTATTACGGCGATACACAGGCATTGAAGGATATTTCCATGCAGGTTCATAAAAATGAAATCACGGCCCTCATCGGACCGTCCGGCTGTGGGAAATCCACCCTGCTGAAGACCTTGAACCGCATGAACGATTTTGTGGAAGGCTGCCGTGTGGAAGGATCCATCAAGTTTGAAGGCCGTGATATCTTCACGGAAACGGATCCGCTCCTGCTTCGCTACCGCGTCGGTATGGTCTTCCAGCAGCCATCACCTTTCCCCAAGAGCATTTACGATAACGTGGCCTATGGGCCGCGCGTTCAGGGCATTACCAATAAGGCCACCCTGGATGAACTGGTGGAAAAGAGCATGCGACAGGCTGCTATCTGGGATGAACTGAAGGACCGCCTCAAAACGAGTGCCCTTGGTCTTTCCGGCGGACAGCAGCAGCGTCTTTGCATTGCCAGGACCCTGGCTGCCCAGCCTTCGGTGATCCTCATGGACGAACCGACCAGTGCCCTGGACCCGATTTCCACGCAGAAAATCGAGGACCTGGCCCTGGAATTAAAAGAAAAATATACCATCGTCATTGTTACGCATAACATGCAGCAGGCCAAGCGTATCTCTGACAGGACGGCGTTCTTCTATCTGGGTGAACTGGTCGAAATGGACAGGACCGACAAGCTTTTCACGAACCCGGATGAGCCGCGTACGGAATCCTATATTACGGGCCGTTTCGGTTGATGCGCCGATAACAAGGAGGAAAGATTATGCGTGACGCTTATGTCCAATCGTTGGATGCCCTGACAGAGGACGTCAAGAGACTTATTTTTTCCCTGAAGAATACCCTTCATCGTACCGGTGAGGCCATGCTGAAAATGGATGTCAGGATGGCCACGGAAATCCGGGACGGCGATGAATTCTTTGACCAGATGATCCGTGAAATCATGCGGAAGGACCTGAAGATCCAGGTGCTGCAGTCACCCGTTGCCGGGGATTGGCGCGGTCTTGTCGGTACCTTCAAGATCCTGGGGGATATGGAGCGGATTGCTGACCACTGTTCCGATATCAGCAGCTATGTCCTGCGCATTGCAGCCGCAGAAAATCCCGTGCCCGTACCGGACGGTTTCGACCAGATGTACGCCGATATGGAAGGCCTCGTCAATACCGCCTTTGACTGCTATATCAAAGGGGATGACCGGACGGCGGAGTTTATCCGCGACAAGGATGACGTGGTGGATGCCAATTTCAACAAGATCCTCAATGAGCTGTCCAGCAAGATTGAAAACGATACGGATCGTATGAATACAGCGGCCTATGTGGACTACGTCCTGATCCTGAAATACATTGAACGCATGGCCGACCATGGAACCAATATCGGGGAATGGGTCGTCTACCAGAAGCGCAACGAACTTCAGGGCAAACCGCTTGAAATGTAACCTGCTTATACCATCCCGCCGGTGGGGGATGCGGAAACGTGCATAGGACCGGACCCGTGCTGATTTCTGCCGTGTCCGGCGGGACATTGCTCGCACTTCCTGATTCTCACCCAATTGTGGTGGAAGTGAAAAAAGGCTGTCGATTGGATCGGCAGTCTTTTTTGATTGGCTGATTATTTCGCGGAGCGCAGACCGCAGATCGCGGACCGCGGACCGCGGATCGCAATAAACAGGGTTGAGCGTTGAGTTTTGAGTTTTGAGGTTAAAGCTGAATAAAATAAAGCCTTGGTTCCCGTCCCTGGGCGGACTGCCTGAGTCGCGAGTGACGAGGGGAGCGCAGACCGCGGATCGCGGATTACTTGGTAGGCTGCCAGCAGCCAGCCGTCAGCGGCCAGCAAAAAACGCGGTTCGCAGAAAAGGGGCGCAGATCGCGGACCGCAGACCGCAGGGCGCTTGTTAGCCTTATTGTTTTACTGTTTTTCCTCATGTTCGTTGGGAAATTTGCAGCAGGACGGGCTCAAGAACGCGAAAGCCCGCCTCACAGCCGGGAGTCGTACGT
>CADBQR010000028.1 GCA_902796945.1 uncultured Acidaminococcus sp. | reverse complement strand
GGGTGTTCCGGATGATCCTTGATGAACATGGCATCACCGAAACTGAAGAAACGATATTTTTCCTTCACGGCTTCCTGATAGGCATGAAGGATATTTTCCCTCGTCGACAGGGCCGACACCAGCATGATCAGCGTGCTTTGGGGGAGATGGAAATTGGTCACAAGGGCATCCACAAAATGGAACTTGAACCCGGGATAAATGAAGATCTGGGTCCAATTGCCACCCGCTTTCATGACACCGCTTGCTCCGGCCGATTCCAGGGTCCGGACGCTGGTTGTCCCGATGGCAATGATCCGGCGTCCTTCCTGTTTTGCCTTGTTCAGGGCGTCCGCCGCTTCCCGGGAAACCGTATAGAATTCACTGTGCATCTGGTGGTCCTCGATGCGGCTTTCACTGACCGGGCGGAAGGTACCAAGACCCACGTTCAGTGTAATGAAAACCTCTTCCACACCCATGTCCTTGATTTTCTGCATCAGTTCCTTCGTAAAATGAAGGCCCGCGGTCGGAGCCGCGGCACTCCCCAATTCGCGGTTATATACTGTCTGGTAGCGTTCCTTGTCCTTCAGTTTTTCATGGATATAAGGAGGCAATGGCGTTTCACCGAGCCGGTCCAGGATTTCCTCAAAGACGCCATTGAAATGAAAGCGGGCCACCCGGCCGCCAAAGTCCGTCTTGCTCAGAATAGTGCAGCTCAATTCATCACTGAACCGGATTTCTGCGCCTTCCTGTAGTTTCTTGCCAGGACGGACAAGCACTTCCCAATCCGTGTTATTCTGCCTTGTAAGAAGGAATACCTCCACATGGGCACCGGTCGTTTTGGTGCCGTGGAGCCGGGCCGGCATTACACGGGTATCATTGAATACCAGTACATCACCCGGTTTCAGGTATTCCGGCAAATCCCGGAAATGACGATGCTCAATGGCGCCCGTGACCTTATCCATCACCATGAGGCGGGAGGCATCACGAGGCTCAATCGGAGTCTGCGCAATCAGTTCTTTTGGTAACTCATAGTCAAAATCGGTAACTTCCATTTTTTCTCCTAAATCAATATGCTTCTGTTATTTCAATGCCCTTGTAATAGTGGGACAGGATGGTACGGTAATAATTCTTTTTGCGGCGGGCTGTTTTCTGCATCGCCATGCCCCGGGCGCCCCATTGGCTGAGCCCGACGCCATGTCCCCAGCCGTTGCCGACAAAGAACACCTTCTCCCCTTTCACATCGGAGAAGAGCCGCAGGTCACCGATGGTGGAACTGGTTTTCCGGTTGGTTTTCTTATCGATGGGGATTGTCTTTTCCCCCACCTTGAAACCATAGGAATTTTTAATGTCCACATTGATGGAATCCGGTTCTTCCGCCCCGATATAGACCTCAAAGAGTGTGCTGTTAAGGCCCAGCAGGGAGCGGACCTGGCTTCCCGTCAGCGTTACGCTGTTTTTGCTGCCGCGAAAGGTAATCCGTTTGACACGGCCGCTGGTTCCCCTCTCAGGGGACCATTTCGACGGTGCCTCCGCCCGGGGCAGAAGGCGGATACCCTTCAGTTCGCCGACACGGTAGCCGCCCTGACTCAGCAGTTTTTCCAGCTGGGTCTTGGTAAATTCCTTTTTCCATTCATAGTTTGGAGAATCCTGGTCATAATCCTTGACGGCCTGCAAATAAGGGATATCCCGGCCCCACACATTGGCAGCGGATTCCGTATAGCCGCCGCTGCTGCTATGAAAGAACGCCTGGATCGGTTCGCCGTCATAGGTAGCCACAAGGCCCCGCGTTGCATCCACCATTTTGGTCGTATTGGCGTGTTCCGCTTCAATACCGCCATAAACCTGTCCCATGTCGGTCGCCTTGATGTCAAAGTTCGGATACTTGGGATTATTGATATGGTAAAGGGCAAAAGAGCGGGCAGCTACAGCCTGGGCCTTGATGGCTTCATCAGGCCACAGAGGCATGACTTCCTTGGCTACAACGCCATACAGATACTGCTCCACCGGCAAAATATTGATGACATTCAGGTTCTTGCCGCCTTCATTGACGACCGCCGTCAGGGCACCCCGATATTTCCGGCGATTGATTTGAAGGGGGTATTTGGCATCCGCCGCAACAAGGGAAGCCTGCCGCCCGGAAAGTTTCTTTTTATCCGCATAAAGACTGCCGCCTTTGACGGAAATAAAATGACGACCCGAAGGCAGGACCACGGTCTTTCCCCGGGAATCAACAACCTTGATTTTTCCTGCAGATTCCACTTCCGCAGAGAACTGGTTCACGACCAGGCCAACCCGAATGGAAGGCCCGTAATCCCGTGCCCGTACAGTCTGGGTAAAAAAGAGCAGAAGGGCCAGGACCATGAAGAGAAGTCTTTTTTTCATAGGCAATCACTTTTCCTGTTTCTGGCTGCTGACAGCGGGTTTCCTTTTCCGGGGTTCGTACCGGTCACGCTCACTGAAAATACAGCCGCAATAAGGCTGACGATACATTTCAAGCTCCAGGCTGATAGCGACCCCTTCCTGGTAACCTTTCCGGAAATCCTGATAGAAAAACGGGATTCCGTATTTTTTCCCCATTTCTTCCCCTGTCCGGCGAATCAGATCATGTTTCTGATAGGGACTGACGAGCAGTGTTGACGAAAAAGCATCATACCCATGCTCCCTGGCATAACGGGCCGCCTGCTCCAGCCGGACTCGGTAGCAATAGGCACAGCGCACTACCGGTTCATTGAGCATGCCCCGCAGCGTTTCCTCAAGAGGATAACTCTTATCTACAATCAATTGATAATGGCGGAAATCGCAATATTCCCGGAGCGTATTGAGACGCCGCCGGAATTCCTTATAAGGATGAATATTGGGGTTAAAGAAATAAAGTGTAAACGTCTTTCCCTGTTCCGTCAGCGATTTTGTCGGAAAAATGGAACAAGGTCCACAGCATACATGCAGCAGGATGTTCATGGCATCACTTCTCTCCCGGGTACGGAACCCCCAGATACCGATAAGCAGCCGGCGTGGCCTGTCGGCCTTTCGGAGTACGCTGCAGCATTCCCAGCTGCATCAGGTAAGGTTCGTAGACGTCTTCCAGGGTTTCTGCTTCCTCATTGAGTGAAGCCGCCAGTGTATCGACACCGACAGGACGTCCGCCGAAATCCCTGACAAGTTTTGTCAGAAGGCGACGGTCGCTCCGGTCCAGTCCCAAATCATCAATTTCCAGGTGGCGCATGGTTTCCTGGCAGATTTCCTTTGTGATGCGGTCCATGCCGGAAACTTCGGCAAAGTCGCGGACCCGTTTCAGCAGACGGTTGGCAACCCGCGGCGTTCCCCGGCTGCGGCGCCCGATTTCATAGGCGCCATCCCGATCGATCTTGACTTTCAGGATTTCTGCGGCCCGTTCCACAATAATCTGCAGTTCTTCCGGTGTATAGAATTCCAAATGGCAGATCACGCCGAACCGGTCCCGCAGCGGAGCCGCCACACTCCCCATACGGGTGGTCGCCCCAATCAGGGTAAAACGCGGCAGATCCAGGCGAACACTGCGTGCAGCCGGTCCTTTTCCGATGATGATATCCAGCGCATAATCCTCCATGGCAGAGTAAAGGATTTCCTCCACCGTTTTGGGAAGGCGGTGGATTTCATCAATAAAAAGGACTTCACTTTCATCCAGGTTCGTCAGGATGGCAGCCAGGTCACCCTGCCGTTCCAGGGCCGGGCCACTGGTGATCCGGATATTTACATTCAATTCATTGGCTATGATATTGGCCAGGGTCGTTTTGCCCAGTCCGGGCGGACCATAAAGAAGCACGTGATCCAGGGCTTCCCTCCGCTTCAGGGCAGCCTGGATAAAAATGCTCATATTCTTCTTGACCTTTTCCTGGCCAATGTACTCCGACAGTGTACGGGGACGGAGGCTGTACTGCCAGCCATCCTGGACCTGTTCACCGCCGGCAATGACGCGGTTGTCTTCTTCCATCAGTTCCTCCTGGCCATCAGCTGCAGAGCCTTCTTGATAAGGTCTTCCGCGGTGCTGTCAGGCGTTATCTTCATGCGGTTCATGACACTGGAAATCTCGTTCTGCGTATACCCCAGGGAAGCCAGCGCTTCCATGGCTTCCGTAATAGGCGCGCTCTGTCCGTCCACGGGCAGGAATGTGTCGTTGCCATCTCCTTCGCCAACGACATCAGGACCCGTAAGGTCCTTCAGTTCCAAGAGCATCCGTTCCGCTGTTTTTTTACCGATCCCGGGCAGTTTCGTCAGGAACTTCACATCCCGGTTCCTGATGGCCATCAGGAAAGCGTCAACCTTGGCAGCCGACAGGATTCCCAAAGCCGATTTGGGACCGATGCCGCTGACCGTAATCAGCTTCGTAAAAAGCGAATAGGATTCGTAGGAACGAAAGCCAAACAGCTGCAGTGCATCATCCCGGACAGACAGATACGTATAGATTTTTACTTTTTCGTCAAGCACCAGGCGTCCTAAATCGGAAGTATTCATAAAAATACGGTATCCCACGCCCTGGGTTTCCACCAAACAGAACGCGGATCCGATATAGTCCACCCTGCCTTTGATGAATCCAATCATTTCAGTTTCTCCAACAGGTCTTTTTCCCTGACAAAATTCAGTCCCGTAATGGCAATGGCCAACGCGTCAGCCGTGTCATCCGGTTTCGGTTCTTCCTTCAGGTGAAGGAGTTTGGTGACCATATAGGTCATCTGATGTTTATCCGCCCTTCCCGTACCGGTTATGGCCTGTTTGATCTGGATAGGCGTATATTCGTATACGGGCAGATTGGCCAGTGCCGCTGACAGGACAATGACACCGCGGGCCTGCCCGACGGCAATGGCAGTCGTCACGTTTCGATTAAAGAATAGTTTTTCCACGGACATGAAGTCCGGCTGATACAGGCGAATAAGACCTGACAATTCTTCGAAGATGACCTGCAGCCGTTTTTCCGGCAGCATATCCTTATCCGTAAAAACGGCCCCGTAATGGACAGGAATCAGATGGCTCCGTTCCATTTTAACGAGACCGTAGCCGCAGATGGCGGTTCCCGGGTCAATTCCTAACGCAAGCATCCGTCCCTCCAAAAGAAAGCCGGCCATTCTGAGGAATGTCCCCAGGAGGCCGGCCGTATTCCGATGTTATTCTTCATCAGGCAGGTCTGCGTTCGTATAAACGTCCTGCACATCATCCAACTCATCGAAACTATCGATCATCTTCTGTACTTTTTCTGCATCTTCGCCGGTAACGGCAATGGTATTGTCAGGGATCAGGGACAGTTCACTCATGGCTACCTCGATATGATGATCTGCCAGGGCCTTTTCAACGGCATCATAATCTTCCGGAGCGGTCGTGATGACATAGGTGTCATCATTGGTTTCCATATCCTCTGCACCGGCCTCCAGTGCGATTTCCATGACTTCATCCTCGGCAGGGGCACCTTCCTTTTCAATCGTAAAGATTCCCTTGTTCTTGAACATCCAGCTTACACAGCCGGATTCACCCATATTGCCGCCCTTGGAGAAAACGTGGCGGATATCAGCAGCCGTACGGTTCCGGTTATCCGTAAGGGCACTGATCATCATGGCAACGCCAGCAGGACCATACCCTTCATACGTAATCTGTTCGTAATTGGAACCTTCCGTCGCCCCTTCGCCCTTGGCGATGGCACGTTTGATGTTATCTTTGGGAATGTTGTTGGCTTTGGCTTTGGACAAGGCCAGCTTCAATCTCATATTGCCGGTGGGATCCGGACCGCCCATACGAACGGCGATCGTGATCTCGCGGCCAATTTTTGTATTGATTTTACCGCGCAGTGCGTCAGCTTTTCCTTTTTTAAACTTGATATTGGCCCACTTGGAGTGTCCGGACATACTAAATTCCTCCCAACAAACTGTATACTACCCGCCTATTTTATCACAAACGCCTTACTTGCGCAAATAAACACGTTCCATATCGACGTGCTTTACTTCGTCCTGGGCAAATTCATTATCACCGGCACACTGCATCTTGGTCGTATCAGCGAACCGTTTCAAAAGGACCTTGGTCAGGCCCGGTTCCGTAAGGGCACCGGGACCGTTGAGGCAGCCCTTGACACAGGCCATGCCTTCCAGGTACTGGATGTCCAGTTTGCCGTTCTGATAATCCTTCAGGGCCTCCAGGCATTCTTCCAGACCATTGCAGTATTTCGCCTTCGGGGTAATCTGATGGAATTTTTCCGTATAATCCGTAACAGCCGTACTGACCCCATGTTCCTGCGGGAAGCTGCAGCCATCCGCGGAAGAGTCGGGCTGGAATTCATCGGCTTCGCAGTCTGCCGGATTGATTCCCTGGCTGTCCATCATGCACTTCAGTTCCTCAAAGGTCAGGGAATAATCGATTTCATCGGGATGTTCCCGGGCTTCGACCTTCTTGGCAATGCAGGGACCAATGAAAACCGTAATCATGCCGGGATCATTGTGCTTGACCGCCTTGCTGCGGGCAACCATGGGGGAAACCGTGTCAGAAATGCAATCAGCAAGAGCCGGGGCATGACGTTTTACCGTTGCCACAAAAGCCGGGCAGCAGGAACTGGTCAGCAGTTTCTGCTTTCCGCCAATAACCTTCTCAACAAATTCCTCCCCTTCGGAAATAACCGTCATATCCGCACCGACAGCCACTTCCTTGACCTGGGTAAAGCCCAGTTTCTTGCAGGCCGTCTTGATCTGGCCCGGCGTTACCTTCATGCCGAACTGGCCGACAAAGGAAGGTGCCAGAAGGGCACAGACGCTCTTGTCCTCGGCTTTCAAATCCTGGATCAGCTGAACCACATGGCTCCGTTCTTCAATGGCGCCGAAAGGACAGGCCCCACGGCAGGCGCCACACTCGACACAGACATTCTTATCGATTTCTGCTTTTCTGTGCTTTCCCATATGAAGCGCATGGACCTTGCAGGCGTTTTCGCAGGGACGGGCAATCTCGACAACGGCGCCGTACGGGCAGGCCCGACGGCAGTTGCCGCATTCGATACAGAGATCGTAATCGATGTGGGCACGGCCCTGGTAAACGGAAATGGCCTTCTTCGGACAGCCGTTCATGCAGCGATGCGTCAGGCAGCGGCGGCATACATCGGTGATCATATACTTATTGACAGGGCAGGCAGAACAGGCTTCCGGCAATACGGCAATGACATGCTGGGTGCGGTCGATGGGTTCCGTCGTTGCCCTTCTGGCGGCTTCGACGATATTGATGTCCGTATCCATACCAAGGGCGACATTGATCCGTTCCTTCAGGACAGCCCGTTCCTTATGGACGCAGCAGCGAAGGCGCGGTGTATCCTCACTCACAATCTGAAGAATATCATATACATGATCGGGAAGATTTCCATCAAATGCCATTTTCGACAGCATCGTCAGGACCTTGCGTCTGATTTTCGTGATTTCAGTAACTTCCATCTTGATTCCCCTTCATCATATGTTAAAAATCTATGCACACTATAATATCATATTCCCCTGAAAAAAATAAGCTGTAAACGAAGAAATTTGCAAAAACCTGCAACATATTTTACACAATCGATTCGTTTTCTTCAGGAACCCATAAGAAAAGTCCCGCTTCCGTCTTTCAAACGGACACGGGACGTTGGTAACAGTTATTCAATGGAAAGGATTTTCTTGACCTCCCCTTCCATGCCGGCCGGTTCCACTACATCACTCTTATGGACCGGCAGATCCGGCAATTCCTTCATGCTCTGCGGAATTTCCAGATGCGCCGTTTCAGCCAGCTGCTTCATGGCCGCAAACGGATCC
The DNA here is from genome assembly GCA_902796945.1 of uncultured Acidaminococcus sp. Taxonomy (GTDB): domain Bacteria; phylum Bacillota; class Negativicutes; order Acidaminococcales; family Acidaminococcaceae; genus Acidaminococcus. The sequence continues at coordinate 19,182 of CADBQR010000028.1, read as the reverse complement.
ATGGCCTCTCCCTCAAAACAATCCGGCGCAATGGAACGCAGGACCACGTCATTGAACTTGAACGGGCTGGCGGTCGAAAGAACAATGCTATAGGTTTCATCGCTCGTCATGAGACGATATTTCTCCAGGGCCTTATAGGCAACCGCGGTGTGGGGATCCATGACGTAATCATAATTATTGAATACATCGCCAATGGTTTCCTGGGTTTCAATCTCATCGACCCAGGCCCCGAAGAAGTCACTGAGTACCAGGCTCTGGATATCGCTGCCCACAGAATAATTTCCCTTATCCTTCAGGGCGTCCATCCACTCGTTGACCTTATCGGCATTGCGTTCGGTCTTTTCATAAAGGAGCCGTTCCAGATTGCTCGACACCAGGATATCCATGGAAGGAGAAATCGTTTTATGGAACGGACGGTTTCGATCGTAGGTTCCCGTATTGATGAAATCCGTCAGGACATTATTACTGTTGGAGGCACAAATGAACTTGTTTACCGGCAGTCCCATCAGCTTCGCATAGTAACCGGCCAGGATATCACCAAAGTTACCCGTCGGTACGGAGAAATTGATTTTCTCACCGAGTTTGATCCGTCCCCTGGCAACCGCGTCGGTATAGGCACTGAAATAATAGACAATCTGCGGAACCAGCCGTCCCCAGTTGATGGAATTGGCTGAAGAGAAAGCACAGCCATGGTCTTTCAGCTCCGCTGCCAGCTCCTTGTCCCCAAAAAGGACTTTCACACCGGTCTGGGCATCATCGAAATTCCCTTCCACAGCAACAGCCTGCACATTCTTGCCGCGCTGCGTTGTCATCTGCAACTGCTGAATTGCGCTGACCCCGTCCTGGGGATAGAATACGATGACTTCCGTTTCCGGGACATCGGCGAAGCCGGCCATCGCGGCCTTCCCCGTATCCCCGCTGGTAGCTACCAGGATCACGACCTTTTTCTGTTCCCCCGTCTTGGCAATCGCCTTTGTCAGGAAATGAGGCAGGATCTGCAGGGCCATATCTTTAAAAGCACAGGTAGGACCATGCCATAATTCCAGGATGTCCGTGTCCTTCTTCAAGAGATGAAGCGGAGCTGGAAAATCACCAAACTTTTCCTTGCTGTAAGCGGCGTCCACGCAGCTACGAAGCTCCTCCTCGGTAAAATCCGTAAGGAAACGACCCAGTACGGCAACAGCCCGGTCACCATAGGAAGCTTCGCGCATCGAATCAATTTCCGTCAGGCTGACCGGCGGAAAATCCCTTGGCACAAATAAGCCCCCGTCTTTTGCCAGCCCGCTCGCTATCGCGTGGGCTGAACTTACCATATCGGTTTTGCCTCTTGTACTTACGTATAACATAGTCCCCTCAACTTTCTGCTTTCGCAAACGTATCATAGCATAGTGAAAAAGGAATCGCAAGTAATTGGCATTGACAGGATGAAGGCCGGACAGTAGCGAAAAATCATGTTTTTGTTCGGCGGCAGGCAGCATTTTCTCTTGATTTTCGCAGGCAGTGCCGCTGCATACTTTTCGATTCCGGAAAGGACCCCGCATACCTGTGGACCTGCAAGTATGATATAATGGACAGGAACTCTTCATCAATTGACAATCCAAGTTACGGGAATCACAAAAATGGAGTGATGGCTATATGAAGATCACCGTGGCCTGTGCCCAGGTACGGGTACAGCCAGGGCGCCCCGAGGTCAACACCCGGAAGGCCCTGGAATATATTGAAAAAGCAAAGGCCGAACAGGTCGACATCCTGCTCCTGCCGGAACAGATGCTGCCAGGTTATCTGCTGGGTGACCTGTGGGAGCAGAAGGCATTCCTGAAGGACTGTGAATCTTATGGAAAAGACCTGATTGCCGCTACCGATGGAATCTGCGTCATTTTCGGCAATATTGCCCTTGACCCGGACCATGTCAACGAAGATGGCCGGATCCGTAAATACAATGCCGCTTTTATTGCCCAGAACGGTAAACTGCTGCGAGGTGGACTGCCTTATCCATTTATCAGCAAAACGGCCCTGCCCGACTATCGGGAATTCGATGACAGCCGCTATTTCCACAGCATTGCCAAATTACTGCCGGAACTGCACCCGGACACGATTGAGGACCTGGTCCGTCCGGTTGAAGTCACTATTCGGGGAGAAAAAATCAAGCTGGGTGTCTTTATCTGTGAAGATGGCTGGACGGAAAACTACTATTATAATGTACCTGCTCTTCTTTGTAAAAATGGAGCGCAATTACTGTGCAATATTTCCTGCTCCCCCTTTACCCTGCAGAAGAACCGGAAACGCAATGAACTTTTCTCCGCGCAGGCAAAGAAATGTGACCTTCCCCTGCTGTACTGCAACTGCATCGGTATCCAGAACAACGGGAAGGATGTCTTTACCTTCGATGGCTGCAGCTGCTTCTACGATAAGGACGGAAGCCTGCTTGCTGATGCCCCCGCTTTTGAGGAAGCCCTCCTTACCGGCACCTTTGATACCCGGACAGGACATCTTTCCAGCAAGGCCCCGGTGCACCCGATGCTGAATGAAACAGAGGAAATTTTCACCTCCCTGAACTATGGCGGCCGGGAATTCCTAAAACAATTGGGAATCCATAAGATGACTATTGGTCTTTCCGGCGGCATCGATTCGGCCGTTACCGCTGCTTTCTATGTCCATATCCTGGGCCCGGAAAATGTGCTGCTTCTCAATATTCCCAGTCAATACAATTCGGATGTCACAAAAAATCTGGCCCGCCGCATGGCCGAGTCACTGGGAACCAATTATGCCGTTGTTCCTATCCAGGAAATCATTGATAAAACCGTGGAGCAGTTCAACTCGACCCGCATCCACAACTTTGCCACCGGAAAAGAACAGACACTGCAGGTGTCTCCTTTTGCCCTTGAGAACATCCAGGCCCGTGACCGTGGAGCACGTGTCATTGCCGGCATGGCTTCTCTCTGGGGAGGAGGCTTCTCCTGCAACTCCAATAAATCGGAAATGACCGTCGGCTATGCGACCTTCTACGGCGATATTGCCGGTGTGGCGGCCCTGATTGGTGATCTGTGGAAGCATCAGGTCTACGCACTTGGACGCTACCTGAACGAAGCAGTTTATCATAAGGAAGTCATTCCTGAAGAAGTCTTTACCATCAAGCCCAGTGCCGAACTGTCTGCTTCCCAGACGGTCGGTAAGGGCGGCGATCCCATCATTTACCCCTACCATGATTATCTGTTCCGCGCTTTTATCGAAAGCTGGTATAAAGATGCACCGGAAGAGTATCTGTCCTGGTACCTGCAGCATACCCTGGAAGAGCACATTGGCTGCGAAAGGGGACTTGTCGACCAGCTTTTCCCGGATGCCGCTTCCTTTATCAATGACTTGGAACGCTGGTGGAATCTCTTCTGCGGCCTGTCCGTAGCCAAACGGATCCAGGCGCCTCCCATCCTGGCCATCTCGAAGCGCGCCTACGGTTATGATCATCGGGAATCCCAGTTGGGTCCCTATTATTCCCGTCGGTACCTGGAAATGAAAGCGAACGTACTGAAATGACAGAGCGCCGGATGATCTTTCTGAATGCGATGGCAGCGGCCCTCTATGCGGTCCTCACCATCGGTCTGGCACCGCTCAGCTACGGACCTGTGCAGGTACGCGTATCGGAATTCATGACGCTCCTTGCCTATTATGACAGGCGATTTGTGCCAGGGCTTACGGTTGGCTGTTTCCTGGCCAATATTGGCAGCCCCTTTGGATTGCCGGATATGATCATCGGCACGCTGGCAACCTTCATCGGACTTTACCTCATGCGGTTCTGCCATAGCGCCCTTTTGGCTTCCCTGATGCCCGTGCTTTCCAATGGAATCCTGATTGGGGCTGAATTGTGGGCCCTGGCCCAATTGCCTCCCGGAATTTCCGTAGGGCTGACGATGCTCTATATTGGATTGGGGGAGTTCCTTTCCGTCACGGTATTGGGAACCATTATCATGTATTTCTTCTATCCGTTCATCAAAAGAGCGGGAACCTGATTTTCCCGCGCCTCACATTCCCATTGTTCCGATAAAATCCGTCATTTTCCCGGACAATCCCGGGTCACTTCAACTAAATGGATTATAAAAAGGGCCGTCCGAAATTATGGACGGCCCTTTCACATGAGGGAAAAACAGGGATATTCTCAGACTCGTTCAATGATTGACAAGTCCCAGCTTCTGGATCATTTCCATATCTTCCTTGATGGTTGTACCGGAAGTAGTCAGCATGTTTCCCGTTATGGAAGCGGAAGCCCCGCTGACAAAGGCAGCCGCGCCATGATCCTTCATAAGCTTGCGACCAGCAGCCAGACGGATATGGGCAGTCGGCACGATATAACGGAAGATGGCAACAGTTCGAAGGATTTCTTCTTCCGTCAGATGCGGCCGCCCTTCCAGTACCGTACCGGGAATGGCCATGAGGGCATTGATGGGAATGGATTCGATCCCCAGTTCCTGAAGGGTGAAGGCCATGTCCATTCGATCCTCCCAGCTCTCACCCATGCCGATGATTCCGCCGGAGCAGACACTGAGTCCTGCTCGCTGGGCGGCCCGGATCGTACGAATACGATCTTCAAAAGTATGGCTGGTGCAGATTTTCGGGAAAAAGCGGCGCGATGTCTCTATATTATGGTGATAGCGGGATACGCCGGCATCCTTCAGGCGCCGCAGCGCTTCTTCCGTAAGGATTCCATGGGAAGCACAGAGTCCCAGGGTCAGTTCTTTTTTCATGGTACGGTAGACAGTAAGGGCTTTTTCGAAATCCTGCCCGGACAAGGCCCGTCCGCTGGTTACAACAGCAAAACGATTGGCTCCCGCTTCCTGATCGGCCCGCGCCGTTTCCACAATGGTCCGGGTATCTAAAAACCCATATTCCTCGCATCCCGTATGATGGCAGGAAGCCTGGGCACAGTATTTGCAGTTCTCACTGCAGCGCCCGCTGCGGGCATTGATGATTGTACAGAAATCAACATGGTTGCCGCGAAAATGTTTCTGCAGCATTCCGGCCCCTTCCTGTACCTCTTCCAAAGGCAGGGTCACCAGTGTTTTTACAAAATCAAGGTCTGAGCGTTTCAGGCGGTATCCGTCCATAATACGCTCCGTCATTTCCTGTAACCGGGAATCCTTCATCCGTTTCATCGTTCCTTTCTTTCATGTTATAACTAGCGCCATTATAGGATAAAGCCGGTTTATTCGTCAACGTATTTACATAACAGGTTAACGTATTTTAAAAAAGCGGAATCAGCCCCTGCAGGATAATATTGCCATACAAATGAGGGCCATCCAGACTCCAATCTCTACCCATCCATCTTTTCACTCAAACGAGGCCGGATAAGGGGGAAAAAAATGCCAAAATGAACGGTCTCCCTGGCAGGCAGGGTGACTGCCACCCCCTGCCTGCGGATCCATTGCCCTCCTGGCCGTCCATCAAAAAAACGTCACCGGAAAAATTCCGATGACGTTTTTGGTTGATTCCAGTTCGTAAAAATCAGAAGCAATCGCAGTTGACCATGAAATAGGATCTCGGGTGAGCACAAACCGGGCATACTTCCGGAGCCTCTTCGGCTTCAACGATATGACCGCAGTTGGAGCAGATCCATACCGTCTTTTCAGCACGTTTGAACATGGTTCCTTCTTCCACCCTTTTCAGGAGTGCTCTGTAGCGTTCTTCGTGATGCTTCTCAATGGCGCCGACAGCACGGAATTTATAGGCCAGATCAGGGAAACCTTCCTTTTCTGCCGTTTCAGCAAATTCCTTATACATATCCGTCCATTCGTAATTTTCGCCGGCAGCAGCATCCTTCAGGTTGGTGATGGTATCAGGAATGGAGCCGCCATGCAGGGCCTTGAACCAGATCTTGGCATGTTCCTTTTCGTTCTTGGAAGTTTCCAGGAAGTTGGCAGAAACCTTTTCATATCCTTCTTTTTTAGCGACGCTGGCATAATACCCATACTTGTTATAAGCCTGGGATTCACCGGCGAAAGCCGTCTGCAGATTTTTTTCCGTTTGGGTGCCTTTCAATTCTTTCATCACGATCTCTCCTTTGTTTTTAATTCATTCTTAAGATTTTCGATGGATTCATTCTAACATAATTAATAATTATTGTCAATTAATTTTAAATCTATATTATTTAATTTTTGCTGTTAAAAACAAACGAATCGGCAAATTGGAAGATCCGGGTGGCGAGAAATGGAACACCGCCGATTTGTCCGCGGGAATTTCAGCAAGGACCATGGTCTCTGCATCATGATTCCAGCCAAACGCAAGGCGATGCTGAGGAATATCAATCATCTGTTCCGGCTCGCCGTCCACTTTGATCAGGCCGGCACCGGCATAGGGCCCGCCATAAGGATTAAATCGCAGGATCGTATCCCGCTTGCCCTTGACTGGCAGGGTCACATCATACATGACCCCATAATTCCCATAATTGACAACTTCCTTGCCCGTTGTGGCATCAATCCCCCGTACATAGGGATTGTTGACATCATCCGCCAGTTTGATTCCCCAGGTTTCAAATTTATTGGAAGAAAAGATTTCATTCATGGTGATATGGCAATCCGACGTTGGAAAAGTACCCCGCAGGACATGGCCGCCCTGGTCTGGTGGAAGGATGGAATAGGCTTCCAGGGCAAGCCGCAGGTCTGTCTTAATGGGAATCATCATGATGGAAACTTCCACGGGATGATCCGTTTCCAGGTTTACAATTCCCGTTACCAGCTGCTTCGGCTTGATAATGGTCGGCGCCTCCCGGCCTATCAGATCGGTCAGGCTGGTCACCATAAAGGAACCATTGTCTTTTGCGGAACGGTAATATTTTTGCTGGGCTTCCTTTCCTGCCTCCAGCCAGTCCCGGTTGGGATGGGAAATCCCATACGAACCCAGCTGGACGCGGGGAGGCCGGATGGTTGTCCTTCGCAGCACAACGGCAAGCCGCTTGCCACTATTTGTATCATTGACATGATGGAAAAAGAGCCGGACCTTTCCATTCACCGTATCCCGATACATGACACCGCACTGCCCTACCATTTCAGGACTGTCTGAAAAGACCAGTTTAGGTCCATCCTGACGAATGGTAATCGGTGCTTCCTTATAATCCGGAACTCCATTATGCCATCGACCGTCATTTGCCCCGGCCCTGCTGCTTTCCCCAAAAAGCAGGCCCATCGTGACCAGGCAAACCGTCAGGCACTGTTTTAAACTATGTTTCAACGACATCTTCCTCTCTGAATTAGTACGCTACTATTGTACCACAGGGAGGCAAATGGATTCTGTAAAAAATTCACTGGAAATCCCGGATTTACGATATAATGAAGGAAATCATGGAAAACTGCTTTCAGAAAGTAGTTTGGCCGGCCCAATTTTTCTCAGGCGAAAATGCCTGAATGGATCATAAAGGAGTTCACGCGATGAAGCTCACTTATGTCAAAGCCGATCCCAGCGGCAACATTACCCTCTTTGTGCTTACACCGGTTCCTTTGTCACACCGAAAAGAAATCAATGCCCTGCTCCTCTCCCTCGATAAGGAAGCGGAACAGGTGGGCTGTCTTTCCTTTTCCGGGACCCAGGTGAACGTAGAAATGATGGGCGGTGAATTCTGCGGGAATGCCACCCGTTCCGCAGCGGCTTACTGCGCCTCCCTGGCGGAGACCGAAAGGGGAAATTATCAGGTAACCTGCAGCGGCTGCGCCCGGAGTCTGCCCGTTTCCGTCCGCAGGCTGGGAAAAGGAATCTATGACGCAGAAGTGGAACTGCCCCTGCCTCTTTCCCTGACTAAGGAATCCCTGCTCCTTGCGGGGAAGGAAACCGAAGTGATCCACGTAGTGCTTCCCGGAATTGACCATTACGTCTGTTTTACGGATTGTCTGGATTCCCTTGATAAGGAAGCCTGCTGGAAGGACCTGGAAAGACAGGTCCTTGCCGATACACCTCCAGAAGCATTCGGACTCATTCTCGTGGAAGAGAAAACCAGACGCATGGTGCCTGCGGTTTTCGTAACCGCTACGAAAACCCTGTATTGGGAACGCAGCTGCGGAAGCGGATCAGCTGCGGCCGCGGCAGCCCTGGCGGACCGGTATGGCAAAACCACCGTCATGACCCTGGAAGAACCGGGCGGACCCATCCGGATTCGGGCAGAAATCGAAAAGAAAGCATTGCGTCATCTGTTCATAGGCGGACCCGTCGCTCTTTTCCCTCCGAAACAGCTGATAGCTGCTTCATTTTCCACGGTTCATCCCTGAAAAGGGGCCTCCCCTTTTGTTTGACAATCCCTGTAAGGAATGCTAAAATATCACCGTTATGAGTTTTTCATAACAACTGCCGAAGTGGCGGAATTGGCAGACGCACTTGACTCAAAATCAAGCGCCCAAACAGCGTGCCGGTTCGAGTCCGGCCTTCGGCACCACAAAGGAACAGATGAAGGCTGTGAAGAAACGATGTTATCCTTTCTTCACAGCCTTCTTTTTTTCAAGTGATTCCGGTCTGAATCCGCTTCCAATGGTACGTTGGTAGCGTTGACACAGGCCAGGACCGGGCGCTGGTGCCGAAGTTATAATGGAAAACAGCTCCGTCCTTTCAGTGCCAGTCCACCGAAACTGCCTTTTCTTACAGGACTTTTTGAAAAGCAATCTTTTCACTGTTATCGAACCAAATGGTCCCGCAGTACTGAAAGCCCATTTTCTTTATAATATGACGCATGATATGGTTGTCCTGATCCGTATCCACCCGGATATTGCGAAGCCCCTTCGACCGGGCAAATTCCTCACAGACCTGGAACGCTTGCTGGGCCAGTCCCTTGCCCCGCGAAGTGTTATCCAGGGCCATGCGGTGAATCACCAGATAAGGTTCATCATTCAGCCAATGGCCCTTCAGCCCATCATAAGCCGCTTCACCCCGGGTATCCAGCCCGGCATAACCAATGACAGCCTTCCCATCCTTCAGCACATATCCAATGCCGCTTTGAAGATCCCTTTCAATATCCGCGGTCGCCGGATATCCGGTCTGCCACTGATCGACTCCCTGGCTTTTAAGGAACGCCTTGGCCTGGTTGATGATTTCCATGATCCTGACAATATCCTGTGCGGTTGCTTTTTCCAATTCCATTTTTAGACTCCTCCTTTAACGGCATGCCCGCCAATGATCCTGCATGTTATTCTGAAGTTTTGCTACCAACCGCAGGACCTCATCGATTTCTTTTTCCGTAAATCCCTGCAGGATCAGGGAAAGCTCCCGGTTTTCCTCCTGGATCAGCGCTTCATACAGTTTTTTCCCTGATTCCGTCGGAAATAAATTCCAGGCCCGCCCGTCACCCGCATCCTGTTTTCGAATCAGGTAACCAGCCGCTTCCAGTTTACTGACAGCCTTCGCGGTGGTACCTTTGTCTACATTGCAGATGGAAGTCAGTTCAACCTGGCGGATTCCAGGGTTTTCACAGGTCCGTGTCAAAAAGATAAATTGTCCCCGCTGCAGGTTGTAATGTCGGAACTTCAGATCCATCACGGATTGGACGCATCGGCACAGGGAGCCGATGTTGCGGAGCAATTCATTTTCCAGTTTCATAGGTTTCTCCTTTTAGTTGAACTTTCAACTAAATATAAAATACTGCACTTTCCCATAAATGTCAATATGAAATCAGAGCAAAATGCCCCCTCACCAGAAAACGGCGGGCGATTGATCAGACCTGTCATTTTCCATAGGAAAAGCAGCCGATTATCCCGTACCTGCTGCAGCCTGGCAAGGAGGTCATGCATGGCTTCCGTCCGGGCCAAACACCCGATCCAGATCATGAATGATCCTGCCGTCCAGTTTTCCGTTGTCCGCCATTTCCTGCATGATAGCAATGGCTTTTTGATGGGAAAACCCGTCCTTATAGGGGCGTTTTTCCGTCAAGGCCTGGTAAATATCAATGCAGGCCAGAAGGCGGGATTCGAAACATAGCGCGTCTCCTTTCAGGCCGAAGCAATACCCGCTGCCATCCAGTTTCTCATGGTGATAGGCAGCCCAGTCCCGAATGTCTTCAAAGCCGGGAATCTCATTCAAAAAAGCGTAAGTCCATTTTACGTGGCTCTTGATTTCTTCAAATTCCGCCGGAGCCAGTTTCCCAGGCTTCTCCAGGATATCCGTCTCTACAGTCAGTTTTCCATAGTCATGAAGAGCCGCGGCAAGAAGAAAACGTTCCGTTTTTTCCGGATTCCACTGATAAAAGTTGCCCATGGTTTCCGCCTTTTCGGCAATGCCCTCTGAGTGGTCTTTCGTAAATGACGACTTGTTATCGACTATATATTCAAAAAAGCCCGTAAGGGCGTGGATTTGCTCCCTGGAATATTCAGTTTCGTCATTGGGCAGATACTGTTTGAGAAGGGACTTTGGACCTTCTTCCTGCATGCGGCGGAGATCTTCCCAGTGAATGGTTCTTTTCATCAGATCCACAACGCGCTGTGAGAATTCGTGTCCCGCACGAGAAGCCATCGTTTCCATCATCGGAAGGAAATCCTCCTGCTTTAAATGAGGCAGGTCATACCAGATATCCATACGGTCAGGAAGAAAAATAAGCTGTGACTTGAAATTGATTGCGTCTTCCCGAAGTCCCAGGGGCCCTGACCCATCGGCACATTCATGATGCATCAGCAGTACATCTTTCACATTGCCGTGAAAAGGCAGCTGTCGCACCAGCCGTTCCCCCAGAATGGCATGGATATTGGCGCCCTGTATGACGCGGCCATCGGATAAAGTTTCCGTATACTCCCGCCCCTGCACCTGGGCATCCCGCAGGTTACGCAGGTTTTCCACGGCGCCGCAGTCATGAAGAAGGGCCAGTTCCACAAAATCCATCAATTCCGCTTTTGGAAAATGCAGCGGCTTAGCCATAAGATAAGCCAGATAGGCGACCCGTTCCCCATGGCCGCCGCCAGCCCCCGTAAGGGCCCGTTCTTCTATATCCAGGGCCTCAATCATGGGTAGGAAAAAATAAAACAGATTCAGTTTCAATAACCAGACCTCCCCCAGGATTCATAGCCTCCACAATCCGTCTCCCGTACTCCGGGAAATCCTTCTTTATTAATATTATTGTAACACATCCCGGGAAGTGGGAAAAAGAAAGACCAGCACCATGGAAACCGCACTTTTCTGCGCGACTGTGCCGGCATTGGAAGACCGCAGCCACCCATGACTGCGGTCCGCAAAAGAATTCCTGTTTTAATTCCATATATTATTGAAGGAAAATTCAAAACAAATGGTAATCCGTTATTTTTTCTTACAGGAAAAGTGCGTTATACAGGCCCAAATAGGAAGCAATAGCGGAAAAGATAATGAAGCAAATGGCCGTAAGCAGCAGGTTCTTATAAAGATGGTTCACATCCACGCCGTCCGGTGCACAGCCGCAGGCAAGCGCCCCAACCGTGGAAAAAGGGCTCAGGACCACTCCGTTGGTACCAACGATAACACCCAGCATCAGGGCCGTTGCATTCAGGCTGCTGTTGGCGCCAGCCAGCTTGGCAGCCAGCGGGATCAGCGTCGGCATTACCACACCGGTACCGCTGGACACAGCTCCCATCAGGCCGCCCAATAAAATCATGATGGGCTGAGCTGTACTGGTCGTGATTACATTGGAAAGCATACGGGTCAGGAACGTAATGCCGCCGGATTTAGCCACCACATGCAGCAGCATGCTCATCCCCGTAATCAGCATCAGGGTTCCCCAGGGAACTGCCGCGATGGCAACCTTCTGGTCACAGTAATTCAGCATGATCAGGATGGCTGCAAAAGCCATGCAGACAAGACCGATGTTCTGCTTGAAAAAGATGGTGGCCATGCAGACCAGGATGATGCAAATGACCGTTACCACCTGTGCCTTATGGAAAGGCGTAAATTCCTTATCAGGTTCTGTGTTGGGGACCTTCCAGCCCTTGAAATAAAGGTAGGCCAAAAAAGCCATGATAAAAATTGATAAGGAATAAGCACCCCAAACAGGCAGGTAATGGTCCACCCCGTTTTGCACTGCCAGCGTATTGGCCACGATTCCGTTCAGGGCAATCGGTGACAGCCCACCTATCATCCCACCGGCCAATACGATAATGGATGTCATCGTTACATCCAGGTGGCGGTTCAGGCACGTATTATAGGCAATGGGCATGATGACGACCAGGATCAGCATGGAACCGCCAACGCCCGCCAGGATGGCCGCGGCGGCAAAGAACATCCAGGGAATCAGCTTGTTGTTACCCCGGGACAGGAAGGAAACGTTCTTTGCCAGCACCTCACTCGTCCCATTGTGATTGGCAATCCCGAACAGGAACGTGGAAGCCATAATCAGAAAAAAGACCGTTGTAGGAAAACCGCCGGCATAGATATCCTTTGCCTTCATACCCGTAACAAACGTGCCATACAGATAGGCAGCCAAAAAGCCGATGATTCCTACATTTTTCTTTGTCATCATGCCAAGAAAAATGACAAAAAACAGTAAAATCAGTGAGCCAATTTGAATCATTTCATCTTCCTCCTTTTCAAAACAGCGCCATGGTACAGCGACCAATCCACTTGCTGGCCCAATTCCCCGGATCATCAAACAGGCAAATAAAAAAACCTTCCGTCCCTAAAGAGACGAAAGGCTTTGCTTGCGCGGTACCACTCTTCTTCATGTACATCCCTGTACATACACTCAACAGGTACGGACCCATTCCGGTCGATACCCTCCAGCCAGTTAACGGTGGGGATCCGGCCCATCCTACTATCAATTCAGACGGCTGCTCGGAGATCAGTTCAGCCTGCTTCCCTTTACGCCCTTTCACCGGACGGGCGCTCTCTGAAAAGTTCTGCCAGAACATCAACAGCCCAGCCATCGACGTTCCGGGAATGATGAAACCACCACTCCAGACTTACTCTTTCTCTTCATCGCATTTTCTGCTTTGCTTTTGAGTGGAAGGATATCACAGGAACCACGAAAATGCAAATAAATTTTCCATTTTTTTAATTTTAGCAAGGAAAAGGAATCCGTTTTGTAATATTTAATACAACCTTTCCTGTTTTTGTTTTGAAAAAGAGTGCCTCATTTCGGTAATCCTTGATTTCATCTATTTTTATCCTTTGTAGGCAACCACTTCCACTTCACATAAAAGGCCCATTGGAAGATCCTTTACAGCAACGCAGGTACGGGCCGGCTTTTCGGTAAAATATTTGGCGTACACAGCATTGAAGGCATTGAAGTCAGAAATGTTGGCCAGGTAGACGTTAGCTTTCACGACATCCGTATAGGAAGCGCCGCCTGCTTCGAGAATCGCACCCAGATTTTTGCAGGCTTGTTCGGCCTGTCCTTCGATGGTATCCGAAGCGGCACGCCCTGTTTGGGGATCCAGGCCGGCCTGCCCTGCGGTGTAGACAAAATCGCCGGCAACATAACCCTGGGAATAGGGTCCAATGGCACCAGGGGCCTTGGGAGTGGCAATGACTTTTTTACTCATTGTGATCCATCCTTTCAAAATTGATTTTTATTCAAATCTCAGCGTCATGGAAGGATACCCGTCCATGCTGAGCGTATAGACATCGCCGGCATCTGCCGGGTCCGCGGCCAGGAAAGCTCCGGACAGGACGATATCTCCCTTTTTCAGATACGTACCATATTCCAGCAGTTTATTTGCCAGCCAGGTAACCGACGTCACAGGAGATCCCATTACTTCCACACCGGCGGCGCTACCCAGTACCTTGCCGTTCTTTTCCATAACAAGCCCAATCGTGCGGGGATTGATCTCGTCGATTCGTTTAGGACTGCTGCCCAGCATAAAACGAGCGGCACCGGCATTGTCACTGATGGTATCACGTACTGTCACCTTCCATTTGGGAAAGCGGGCATCGCAGATTTCAAAGCAGGGCAGTACCCATGCCGTAGCATTCATGACATCGGCGGTTGATACCACATCAACATGAAGGTCCTCCCCCATAATAAATGCCAGTTCCCCTTCAACGATGGGGATATTCAGTTCCTTGCGACGACAGACCATACCTTCCGGAACGGCCGTATGCGCCAGCAGGCAGCCGTAATCCGGCGTATCGACGTGAAGCATTTCCATCATGCCCTTACTGGTAATGCCGATTTTTCGACCTACAATCTTTGCGCCATCGGCCAGACGCAATTCCAGTCCTTCTTGTTGGATGGCATACGCATCATCCATCGTCATGTCTGGATATCGGTCAGTCAGAAGATCAACCGGTGTGTTGCTCTTTTCTGCCATATACAGTTCCCGGGCAATCTGCTTATGTTGTTCCCGGCTCAATCCGAATTTTTCGCTCATTTTCCTGCCTCCTTATGGAAATCACTGACGATTGACTGAAACGCATTGATAAAAACAGAAACATCCAGGCTGTACGCAATACAGTCAAAGCCCTTATCGGCCCAGCGCACTGCGTCCTTCATGTTTCCTGCAAAAATGTATGATGTTTTTCCGGCCTTTTGGCAGGCCGCCAGAATCCGTTCAATGGCATGAATTAAGATTGGATGATCAAATTGGAGGGGGATGCCCAAATCAATGGAAAGATCACAGGGCCCCACAAAAATCCCATCGACACCGGGCATGGAGGCAATCTTTTCAATCTGTTCCAACGCTTCCCTGGTCTCGCACTGAGGAATCAGCTGCGTTCTCCGGTTACATACCTCCATATAATGCGACACACCCTGGCCCATTCATCGGATCCCCAGCCACTGGTCCGGTTGGGGCAGAATCCCCGATTGCCCAGGGGTGGAAACTTGGCGTATTCCACAAGATTTTCTACCTGTTCCAGGGTTCGAATATTAGGAACAATCAGTCCACGCGCTCCCACATCAAGCATGCGCAACACGTAGGGGCGGCGGGTATCTCCAATGCGCACAAGAGGCAGCAATCCGCCTTTTTCAGCTGCCAGAACAGAGTCAGCTGTGCTTTCTTCCGAAAAGCACCCGTGTTCCGTATCGATGATGACATAATCCAGTCCGGTTCGCGTCAGGCTTTCCATCGCAATCCTTCCACCCATTTCAAAAAATGTACCAAATTTTGTCATATTCTCTCATTTCTGTTTTTCAGATCCGCCCATTTTACTTGACAATAGTATATCTGAAAGATACAATTTAGAAAATCAAAATATTTCATATAAAACGTTTTGATTTTTCGAACGTTTGGAGCTTCCTCATGGATATTGAATACCTGCATACCCTAAAAGTCATCACCGAATCGGACAGTTTTGCCAAAGCGGCGGAAAAACTGGGATACACCCGTTCTACCGTGACGTTTCATGTTCAAAACCTGGAAAAGGAGTTTGGATTCAGGCTTTTTGAAAAAATCGGAAAGAAAATGGTTCTCACTAAAAAGGGGGAAGAGGTACTCCCTTATGTCGATAACATTCTGCTAAATTACCAGGAAATCACAAAGCTTTCCAGTCAACCGCAGCATAAGGTCTGCATTGCGATTGTCGAAAGTTATCTGGTCTGCAAATTTCAAAACGTCATCAAAGAAGTACGCCGTCTCCTGCCTGAAGTCGAGCTTGATGTGCAGATTCGCCCCTGTTCAGCCATGTTCGAGGCCATTCAGGAAAGCAAAATTGACCTGGCTATTCATTATGATGTCTGGGGGCGCCGGTCTTTCATTCACACAGAGCCCATCAATACCTATCCCCTGATCCTGTTTGGCAGTAATGAGTTGGATCCGGACACGATTCCGGAGGCCCTGACTGGCAGTGACAGCCGCCTCAGCTTTATTGACCTTGAAGAAAACGGCTTTTACCAGCACTGTCTGGATCACCTGTTGCAGCAGCACTATCATTCCCACATGAATACGATTGTCATGGGAAGCGTGGCTTCACTGATCCAGTGTGTCAAATCAAACCTGGGAGTAGCCATTCTTCCCGAATTTGCCATTTTGCCTCAGATTGAAGCTGGCGAAGTACAACAAATCAAGGTCAAACTGGAACCGGATACCATGCCAGTCGCTGTCAGCTATCACCAGAACAAGTGGCTCTCTCCAACATTAAAAACCGTGCTGCAAATCATTAAGGAAACAGCAGGATAACAAGGGAAAAGTAAAACCTTACTGCCCAAAAAGTTGATAAAAGCACAGGAGACCGCCGAAAGGGCGGTCTCCTGTTGTTCTCAGGAATGCGGCCTGCATAACAGGGGCATCCATTCTGTTTTTTATAAAATCCTGGGTCAATCCTTTGTTGACAATCCCAGAAAGCCTCATACAATCTCGTATCCTCTGTCAGCCAGGACGTCCAACGCTTTCTTGAAATCGACTTTTTTGACAAGAATGTAATCCGTATTATAAGTCGATACGGCAAAGATTCCAATCCGGTTTTCAGCGAGAATTCCTGATATTCTGGAAAGGATGCCAATCAAGGAAAAATCGAGCGTTCCCTGGATCCTGAACGCACGCCAGCCATCATCTCTTTCCAGCGTATTTTTCGGTGCATTTTCGGTTGCACAGACAAGTGAGATTTCCTCATCCGTTTTTCCGATAAAATAAAAGTCACTATTTGTATCGAGTTCCCGGACCGACGGAACCTTACAAACCGTAAGGTCCAGGTCGATTTTTTTTAGCTGCATCATGGGTTCCTCCCGTAAAAGTTGCATCCTTTGGAATCAGGGGCTAAGAAAATGCTACACCTTTTCCAAAAACGCCTTGCACCCTTCTACAATATCCGCATACGCAACCTCAAAATTCCGTGTATACCACGGATCGGCCACATCCCGCGGATGGTCCGTATAATCAAGGAGCAGGGAAATCTTGTGCCTGGGGTCCCCGTCGCAGATGCGCCGCATATCGAAAAGATTCTCCTCATCCATGCCGATGATGTAATCATAACGGGCATAGTCCTCCCGCGTAAGCAGCCGCGCCCGCTTGCCAGACGGGTCCATCCCATGACGAAGGAGCAGGTCCCGCGCCGGCGGATACACCGGGTTCCCCACCCCGTTCCAAATCTCGTCCGTCGTCGTCGCCGCGGAAGCAATGGAAAACGCCTGCTCCTTCCCTGCCTTCTTCACCATATCCTTGAGCACAAATTCCGCCATCGGACTGCGGCAGATATTGCCATGGCAAATAAAAAGTATCCTCATCATGGACATAAAACTCCCTTCTATGCCAAACTATGCCAAATTAGGCCGAATTAATGCCGGTTCCCGGATTTTTCCAGTCCATGCAAGAAAGACAATAAATGGCATAACTGGGCACAACTCTTCCCCACTAAGTAGTAAAAGTAGTAGTAATTGGGGAGATTCCTACTACTAAGCGGTTTCTGGGATCGATTATAGCAGGAAAGGACCCTTCATTTCATCAAATAAGATAAAAAGAATGTAAAAATAAGCCATCCACTTATGACAGGATGGCTAAAGATTTTATCAAATTTTCCATTTTTGGCATAGCTCATCGTATCTTCTTGCAGCAGCCTCTGCATACTTACCGTCTCCGGTATCAAACTCGGTATGGTAATACTGCAGAAAATTTCTTTGGAGTTCCCAAATCAGTTTTTTAGGTGGCAATGCCATCATTTCCTCGACGTCGTGCTTTTTCATACTTTTAATCATGGCGATTTCTTTTTTATTTAACGTCTGAAGAAACTTCACTACTTGAGGGGATTTAAAATTGTTCTTCATCTCTTATGCCTCCTAAAATACAGAACCTTCCTTTTAAGTCAGATTTTCAAATATAGGAATCCATTTTGTCCTAGGCAAAGCAGAGCCTAGTATAAGTCCTGTCTCCCCAGTTTTTCTATCGACAGTAGTATATACAGCCCCGTATAATTTTTGCTCTGGTCTGGCCCCTCTAAATACAAAATATTTGTCAAACACGCAAAAGCTTCTCATCTTTATTTTTGCTGAAAGCTGTGCTGCCTTCAATGCATCCGTGAATGTAATCATCAGAAACCTCCTTATGTATTAGTACAACGGGAAAATTATTTCTGATTTATCCATTTCTCAACTTCATCAAAAGCTTTCTTCAACGTCCCATTTTCGTCATCTTTAACAATTTTAAAATTGCCAGAGACCTTACTATCAAGCAAGCGGGGCTCATTGATTAAATAAGTATAATCTTCATTCGAATCATCGATAATTTTAATCCAAGGTACTTTAACACCAAGGACTGGATAAACTTTATTGTTTGTAAATGTATCTGACCCTTGATTGGGTCCAATGTACCTGACTTTCATTTTACTTTTATGCAAAATAATTTTGACTGCATTTTTGATTTGTTGATTCCTGTACATGGGTTACCACATCCATTTAATTAAACCGTTGCGAGAGTAATTCTCATATTTCTTATTTCTTTCATTATATCATCTCTCCTAAGGGATAAATTTTATCATTTTCCCCTTAAAACATCTTTTGGCCATGTTTGGTAAAATAATCGTACGAAATCCATAGTTTACGATATATTCATAGGACTTTCCATCAATTTCTGCCCGTTTATAATCACCTATTTCATAATCTCGATCAAGAACAAGAACACGGGCTGTTTTGACAGGAAAGTCATCAACAATTGTATAAACGGACATTTTCATAAAAATACTCCATCCTTTAAATTCATTAATCATCCGGATGGGCTGGCTCATAACGAATCCCATGATCGCCATGGCACGGTTTTGCATGGTCACGTTTTTCCCACCAAATTTCCTTGGGAATCCCATTGGGAAAAGCATCACAATAAGGACATCCACGCATATTCTTTTTGGGATATAAAGCATAATGTTTACAAGTCATACATTTATTAACTGGAAACATTTTATAAGTCTCCTCTCTTCTTTAAAAGACTTCGTCATTTCATTTTCTTTCATTATATCATCTCACCTATGTAAAAATCCGGACAGCAAAAAAGACCCACAGCCATTTTGACTGCGGGTCTTCCCTTTTCCCATCACGCCTTGCTCCGGAACGGGATGATCTTAGGCTGGATTTCTCCCACCTTTTCCAGTTCTTCCCTTACGTTTTCCATCTCCTTCTGCTGCCGGGCCTGGATCACTTCCACTTCCTTCTGGGCATCGTCGAACTTGATGTGGGTGTATACGTTCAGGGGGACGCCGATGTCGCTGTGGCCCATCAGGTACTGCAAGGTCTTGGCACTCACCCCGGACAGGGCCATGTTGGTGCAGTAGGTGTGGCGGCAGACATGAGGTGTAACTTTTGGAAGCTGATATTTATAGATGCGGTTGTATTTATTCACGATTTGC
>CADBQR010000027.1 GCA_902796945.1 uncultured Acidaminococcus sp. | reverse complement strand
GCTGTGGGCATGATCAACAACAAGACAACGGCCGTTCGCGTCATTCCCGTTCCCGGCAAGAAAGTCGGCGATAAGGTTGAATTCGGCGGGCTCCTTGGCTATGCGCCAATCATGCCTGTGAACCAGTTCAAGCCGGATGTCTTTATCAGCCGCGGCGGGCGGATTCCGGCGCCGGTAAGGAGCCTGACCAACTGATGCGTAAGAAAGAACGGAACCAACAGATCCTTTCCATTTTGGAAGAAACCTATAAAGGACAGGGAACCGCCCTGCATTACGAAAGTCCCTTTGAACTGATCGTAGCGGTGGTCCTGTAGGCGCAATGCACGGACGAGCGTGTCAATAAAGTGACGGCCCGTCTTTTCCCGAAATACAATACGCCGGAAAAACTGGGCGCCCTGACGCAGGAGCAGCTGGAATTTTTGATCCGTGACTGCGGGCTTTTCCGCTCCAAGGCGAAAAACCTGCTCGGTCTTTGCCGGAAGCTGGTGGATGATTTCCACTCCCAGGTACCGCAGGACATGAAAAGCCTGCTGAGCCTCCCCGGCGTGGGACGCAAGACGGCTGATGTCATGCTGAGTGTTGCCTTTGGAAAACCGGCCATTGCCGTGGATACCCACGTGTTTCGCGTGTCCCACCGGCTGGGGCTTTCCGATGGGAAGGATCCGCTGGAAACGGAACAGGACCTGCAGCGCCTCATCCCCAGAGCCAAATGGGGAGATGCCCATCACTGGCTGATTTGGCATGGACGGAAGATCTGCAAGGCACCCAAGCCCAAATGCGGTGAGTGCCCGCTGGTGGAGCTGTGTCCGGCCAAAATGGCATACTGACCCTCTTCCGTGAATAAAGGACGGGAGAAAAACGCAATTCCCTGTTGGAGGGAATCCCGGCCATCCGGAGCCGTGGGAAAACGGCCGGATGGATGGCAGGAAACACGGGACGAGCCATTTTTCGCGACCCGGGAAAGCACGGAATCCAGGCAACCCAGCTGGCCTTGAACCGGCGGCACGGGCGGGCTTTCCCATAATTGGACTGGCATTGCCGAAGGAAAGGAAAAAGGACGTGTTTTTCCTTAGTTGGCAAGGAAGCAAGCAATCGAAGTAAGGACCCCTGATGGAGAATGTATATGATTTAATCAATGAATTTTATAGCAATGATGAAGGCTGGAACCTGATCCTGGCCCGGGACGATGTGGAGAGCTATTTTCGCAAACAGGCCTGGCAGGGGGTTGACGGGAAACAGCTGAAGAGCGACTGGATGTACCTGGTCATGCTGTGCCTCTATATGGAAAACGACGACCTGACCCTTGATGAAATGACGGGGGATACGCTGGTCGATGCCGTATCATGGTGTGCCCGCTACGTAGCGGAGTTTACTGCTGATTACAGCCATGTGAAGGCCTTTCTGGACTGCCTGGGCCGTTTCTTCGTTTCCATGAAGGAAGATGGCCGCATTGAAAGCAGCCTGGCCCCGTACCTGGCGGAACAGATGCTGCTGCAGGACGATGGAAGCGTAGCCATTGTGGATCCATCCGGCAGCTTTCTTCCCGGTGAGGAAGAGCGGGAAGAGAACAGCGCCCTGCCGCCGGAGGGAACCATTTTCCTCCATGCCGGCGAGGACGTGGATGGCCTGATGCGGGAAATCCATTTCTTTTTCCAGAACGACCATTTCAACATGGATTTTGAACGGGCCGTTTCCCTGTACAATGATTCCATGGGCCGCCTTGATCTGGAGGGCCCCCAGTCAGAGGAGTACTGGCGCGGTTTCTGGGATTTCTTCCTGTTTGATTACCATACGGTCGAAGAAGACATGACGCCCCTGGATTATTTCTGCCGGTACGGCAACAGTCATTACGAAAAACTGGCCCGGGAGCTCAGCAGTGCCCGCGTCGCTTTCTTCAAGGTGGAGGAGCTTTTGGATGAGGAGCGCTGCCTGTGTTCGGATTTCATCGATGGGACGAGTTATATCCTGAACCTGCACCTGGAACCGGGGGAATCCCTGGATGACCTGATCCTTTCGGGTAACGTCTTTGATAATCGCAGTCTTGGCATGAATTACCTTCAGCATCATCACCTGAAACCGATGGCCCAGCGCCGGCTCAAGGAAGTCCTGCAGGCCTGCCTGGCATGGTTCCGTATCCAGGATCCCCATGCCCAGTGGAGCGATTTCATGAGACGCCATTCCCTGGTCTGCCGCAAGATCCTGCGGAAGTTCGATGCGAATCCCGCTGCCGTGGTCTTTCCTTACCAGACAAAGATCAGCGGTTATCTGCCGGCACCGGAACCGGACACCATGGACGTGGTTACGACCATGCTGTGCCGGATCATGAAATTCAGCGGCTTCAGCCGTTTTGATATCCGGCTCAGCTGCCAGATGTGGCAGGATTATAAGGCACTGGGCCTTCCTGATGACAGTTATCCGCCCGAAATCTGGGCGTCAGCGATTTTGGAGAATTTGTTGGAAATCAATGAAAAACGGGCTGCCCAGCAAAAACCATTTTTCATTGAGTCCATTGGAAAACCTTTTGAAAATGTTTCAAAAGCGTATATGGATCTGCGTCTGGCTCTGCATCTTGAATCGTCCGATCCCCGTTATCTGAACGAAAAGGGATATTTAATGATGTTTTCGCCATATGCGTAGGAGGGAACCATGGTTTGTCAGCAATGTGGTCTGGAGTACCCGGATGAACTGACGGAATGTCCGGGCTGCCACACTCCCAATGAGGAAACGGCGACGACGGTCATGTCTGAGGATGAAAGGGATTCCTTTGAAGGAATTACCATCGATTCAACCCCGGACAGTGATACGTATCGCGTCATGGACCAGGATGACCTGCGGGATGAAAAGGAACAGGAACGGCCCCTGTCGGCCCGTATCCTTTCTTTTGTCCTGCGGCACGGCTGGATCCTCTGGGTTCTTGCACTCCTTCTTTTAGTGGGAGTGGCCGTCATTTTCCTGCTGCCTTATATGGCGTTTTTCCTGGTCGTTGTCCTGATCATCAGTGGTGTCAGGGCATTGTTCCTTTGAACCTGGATTTGGATTGAACAGAGGCTGTCCCTTTAGCAAAAGGAGGCAGCCATTTTTGTTTCCCGAAATGGTCGCGGAAATGGCAGCCAGGATAAATCGGGACGCAGCAGGGGGGATGAGGGACAAAAAAGGATGATTTTTGACTAGTAATCTATTTAAATTTGCATTATAATATTGAATTGTATATTCATATTCTTTTGGTCTATAATCATTGGTGTCAAGCCGCCGGACCCTTTTTGGAAAAAGACTGTGTAAAAGCGGCTGTGAATCAGCAGGAAAAAGAAAACCGGAATCGGTACGAGTCTTTGATGAGGAAAGTGGAGGAGAAACCGTTGAAAGAGATCTCGATTCGTAAAAAAGTAGCCATCTTAACCATGCTGATGCTGGCTGGAGGCAGTACAGCACCTGGCGTTATGCCTGAGGCCTTTGCAGGAAGCGTTATTGGGGGAACTTCCAGTAACACTGCAACGGGTGCGAATGCGACCGTCAGCGGTGGCAATAGCAACAAAGCTCCAGGGGAAAACGCTTCTGTGAGCGGCGGTGAATCGAATACCGCTTCGGGAGAAGCGGCTTCCATTGCCGGCGGCAGCGGGAATATTGCATCAGGAGTCAGTTCTTTTGTTGCCGGTGGTGTTGGCGGGACCGCCAGTGGCAACCATTCTGTGATTATCGGCGGCACTGCCAATAATGCAATCAGCCTTTCTTCAGCTATTTTTGGCGGTTTTTCCAATAATACATCTGGCGATACAGGCAATACTGGCGAACCTACCTATGCAGTCGTTGCCGGCGGTGCTTACAACGATGCTACCGGGATTTATGCTTCTACGTTCGGTGGTTCCTATAACGTGGCTTCCGGACAAAGTGCTGCTGTCTTTGGCGGCGGCGCTGATACAAGTACGGGAGGCAACCAGGCAACCGGGGCTTATTCTGTCGTCAGCGGCGGCGGTGCAAATACGGCGTCCGGGGAACGGGCATCCGTCTATGGCGGTACTTCGAACAGTGTGGATGGAGCTAAGGCATCCATTTTTGGCGGTTATAATAACCAAATCAGTAACGCCTTAAGTTCCGGTAAAACCGGTGAAAATGCAACGATTGTCGGCGGCTCCAGTAATCTGGTCACAGGAAATTATTCGATTGCCGTAGGCGGGAATGACAATACGGTGACGGGATCACAGGCTGCTGCCATCGGCGGTACCTATGGTGTTGTGCAAGGAATGGGCTCGACTGGTATCGGCGGCGGTTCTACCGGCACTGACGCGACGTATGCCGTGGCCATCGGCGACGGTGCTTCGGCCAATGCAATGGATGCCGTGGCCATCGGGTACCAGGCTGTGGCATCCGCAGAAAATACCATTTCCGTCGGCCATAAAGCCGGCGATACGTATTATACGGCTTCCGATGGCGTAGCAACCGCTTTGCAATACGAGTCCGATGGCTATAACCGGATCGTCAATATGGCCGATGGTACCTCCGCCCATGACGCGGCAACGGTCGGGCAGACCGTGGAAATCCAGGCGGGCAGCGGGATCGCCGTGGATGCTTCGACGACCAATGCCAGCGGCCAGAAAATCGTGAAGATTTCTTCCAATGGGCTGGCCATCAATTCGACCAATACCTGGACGAACCATGATGGCCTTGATACGGATGGCACAACGGTCCGCACCACCGAGGCCAACGAATCCATGGTCAGTGGCGGTCGTTACAATTGGGCAAACGGCAATTTCTCTTCCGTCAGTGGCGGCTACAATAACAAGGCCGATGGGGAAAATGCTTCCATCTCGGGAGGCGAGGAAAACCAGGCTACTGCCCTGAATGCTTCTGTCAGCGGGGGCAATAAGAACGTGGCTTCCGGTAATTCCTCTTCTGTCAGCGGCGGTCAGTCCAATACCGCCGGGGGTGAGTTATCTTCCGTGAGCGGCGGTGTCAAAAATACCGCTTCGGCCAGCGGCGCTTCCGTCAGCGGTGGCTATGGCAATCAGGCGACCGAAGCAAACAGCTCCATTCTGGGCGGCAGCACCAATACGGCATCGGGCCGGAATGCCACGGTCAGTGGCGGTTACGGAAATACCGCGGGCGGGGTCAATGCTTCCATCCTGGGCGGCCAAAACAATACCGCTTCGGGACTGAGTTCCACTGTGGGCGGCGGTTCCTCCAACCAGGCAACTGGCTCGTATGCATCTGTCGTTGGTGGTATCTATAACGTGGCTTCGGGGAAGCATGCTGCTGTTGTCGGAGGCGGGGCTTCTTACGTTACCAGTGCGAACAATACGGCATCCGGAGATTATTCCGTTGTAATTGGCGGTGCTTCAAATAAGGCAGCCGGAGTTTCGTCGTCCATTTTTGGTGGCACTGGCAATAAGACGACGGCGTATGCTAATGACGCTTCCGCGTCTACGTATGCTTCTGTTTTTGGTGGTTCCAATAATACAGCCTCCGGAATGAATAGTGTAGCCACTGGGGGCTTTGGAAATAAAGCCAATGGAAAAACAACAGTTGTCGTCGGCGGTCAGACCAATACCGCTGATGGTTCACATAGTGTCTTAATTGGCGGGCAGCTAAACAATCTCACCAGTGATGCGAATTATGCTGGCCTTCTCAGCGGATACAGCAATACCGTATCCGCTACCTATAGCACAGTGGTTGGCGGTCGAAATAACAGTGTGACAGGTACGGGCGCTGTCATTGCCGGCGGACGCAATAACGTGGCTGGCGGCATCGATTCGGTCGTGTCCGGCGGATATCACAACGTAACCGTCAAGGGTGCCAATTCACAAGACTACGGCGTAGAAACTACCAAGGATTATTCCTATGCGGCCGGCGGCCGGAACAGCGTTGTCCAGGGGCAGTATTCGACGGGTCTTGCCGGCGGTTCCACATCTTCTGACGCCACCGATGCCGTAGCGATTGGCAGCGGTGCTTCGGCCAATGTGGCAAACGGCGTGGCCATTGGATACCAGGCCGTAGCCACGGAAGCAAATACCATTTCCGTTGGCCATAAGAGCGGAGATACGTATTAAACCGTACCCCTTGTCAAGGACACTTTTAAAGGTAATCGCCCCTGTTTTTAGACAGTTTGACGATTCAAAATCCTTCATAATGG
>CADBQR010000026.1 GCA_902796945.1 uncultured Acidaminococcus sp. | reverse complement strand
GTGCAAAAGGGTCATTTCGTATCATTTCAGGTAATTACAAGGATTTTACAAGACTTTTACTTTCAATCTCTCCTTTTATCATCATTTAAGATGTTTTTTATCACGAATTCGCATACTTATGGATTTTCTTTTTTATTGTTCGGATTTGTTAGGATTATTTTGAGGTTTAAATTCTCCTTCGTTCCTTTTCATTTCCATCAGGTGGCCTCGTCCGGTACTCCCATGGAAGCAGCAGTTTCCTGCAAATGGTTCTCCGCCGGTTCACTTTCCGACCTTTTTGCACAAGCCGGTTCCCCTGGCAATCCGTTTTATTCCAAAATACCCGGTGATTTCCCATCAAAAAAGGAGATGCGGCAAAAGCCGCATCTCCTTCTCGAGGATTCAGATCATTTCCTTCAGGTCCTGCTCTACGGTAGATATGGTACCAATACCAAATTTTTCAACCAGCAGGGCTGCCACATGTTCCGACAGGAACGCCGGCAGCGTGGGGCCAAGGTGGATATTCCTGACTCCCAGGGAAAGAAGCGCCAATAATACAATGACAGCCTTTTGTTCATACCAGGCTATATTATACACAATGGGCAATTCATTGATATCCTTCAGGCCAAACGCTTCCTTCAACTTCAATGCGATGAGGGCCAGCGAATACGAGTCATTACACTGTCCAGCATCAAGGACACGGGGAATTCCTCCAATATTGCCCAGGTTCAATTTCAGATAGCGGTATTTTGCGCACCCCGCTGTCAGGATAAGGGTATCCTCAGGCAGTTCCCTGGCAAAGCGCGTGTAATAATCACGGCTTCCCTGACGTCCATCGCAGCCGGCCATTACAACAAATCGCCGGACAGCGCCGCTCTTGACGGCTTCCACGATTTTATCAGCCAGGCTCAGGACCTGATGGTGGGCAAATCCACCGACGATACTGCCCGATTCAATTTCTTTCGGGGCCGGACATGTTTTTGCCTGGGCAATGAGGGCACTGAAGTCCTTATGACCGGATGCGTCTTCCCCAATATGACGGCAGCCGGGATACTGTGCTGCCCCTGTGGTCCAGAGCCGGTCCCGGTACGAGGGTCTTGGCGGCACTATGCAATTGGTCGTCATCAGGATGGGCCCCTGGAAGCTCTCAAATTCTGCCGGCTGCTTCCACCATGCATTCCCGTAGTTTCCTGCAAAGTGCCGGTATTTTTTGAAATACGGATAATAATGGCCAGGAAGCATTTCCCCATGCGTGTAGACATCAACACCGGTCCCCTCAGTCTGCTGGAGAAGCATCTCCAGGTCCTTCAGGTCATGACCTGAAATCAGGATGGCCGGATTTTGACGAACGCCCAGCTCCACTTTCGTGATTTCCGGCTGCCCATAAGCTTCCGTGTTGGCCTGATCAAGCAGGCCCATCCCTTTGACTCCATAGCTGCCGGTTTCCAGGGTCAGCGCAGCCAGGGCCTCCGGCGTCAGCGTTGAATCCAGCAGGGCAGCCAGGGTACGCTGGATAAACGCATCAATCTCAGGATCTTCCTTTCCCAACACATTGGCATGGCGAAGATAGGCAGCAAGCCCTTTTAACCCGTACAGAATCATTTCCTTAAAGGAACGGATATCTTCATCCGGTTCCGAGAGAACACCTGTCGATTCTGCCTTAGCTGTATAATCCTTGTCTTCCCCATTCCAAAGAGCCGCTTCCGGCAGGCTGCCCTGATGGGAAGCCTGCTTCAGCAACTCTTCTTTCCGGGTCAGGGTCAGGGCAATCTGGTTCCGAATGGAACCTTCATCAAAATTGGCATTTGTAATCGTAGCAAAAAGATTGAATGTTACCAGGTGATTGATTTCACGGGATACTTCTTTTCCTTCCTGGCGAAGCCCGGTCGCAACCGCAGAAATGCCCTTTGTGACATAAATCAGGAGGTCCTGCATGGCAGCAACTTCCGGACGTTTCCCGCAGACACCGGAAATCCGGCAGCCCTTGCAGCCCGCGGTTTCCTGACATTGATAACAAAACATCGTCATTCCCTCTCTTTCGTGTTCCTACAGACTTGTAATTTCAATTGGTACTTGCATTGTAACGAAGAAAGGGAAAATAATCCGTTGGTAAAACAACAAACAAAATTTTTTCCTGATTTTCGGGAACATGAAAAATCACCTGCCAAATCGACAGGTGATTTTCATGTATGGATTGATTGGCTGATTTATGGGTGCTTCCATCCTGCATCATAGAAGGGACTGTTAGCCTTCCCGCCAGTCAGCAGGCAAGCATGGAAACTGGCCCTGTCACAGCATTTCCATTTTATTTTCAGATTAAAGGAAGCCCTTCAAAAGAACGGGCCAAATCGCTCATGGCGTTGCGAATTTCGATATACGGGGAAACCGCAAGGGCTACATCCGTCGTTTCTACTTTTCTCAGCTTCTTTTTCCGGTACTTGTCACCATCTTTCTTATACAGATAGAGATCGGCCCCGGTAATGACGCGGAGGTACATTTCCGGACCATCATCAAAGCCAAGGAAAAATGATTCCACATAGTATTCTTCCATGGTCCTGATGACCATCAGCGCTACCACATCCGCACCGGTTTTGTCTGCCACCTGTGATAACACGATGGGATCGACAGTGCCGTCGACACCGCCGTTGGCAAAAATTACATCCCGCCCGTTTTGGATTACCTGGGGATCCTCAATAAATTCATACCTGGCCCGCGGATAAGCCTGACGGACCTGGCGCTGCCAGAGATTCCGCATCCTGGGAGTTACCCTGGCGGTTCCGTCAAGACAGATAAAAGCAATCTTTTTACGATTTCGAATGGAAGTATTCTCCTGGGCAGAAGCATTTTCCAGCGTTCGATTCGCGGCTGGTTCCGCAAAAACGGATCCCACACCCATAAGGAAAAATACAGCACAACAGAAAAATGCAACGAATTTCCTGATTGACTTTTTCATTTTTCTACCTCCTGCCATGTGCCCCGGGTCAGGGTCAGGTCCAGATGATGAGCGAGGATTTGCCCGGCATCGGAATAGGTCGCCATGGGACGAAGCGGGCCGGGTTGCACCGAGGGACCGAAAAAGAGCATGGGAACGTGTTCGCGGGTATGATCTGTCCCGCTCCAGGTTGGATCACAGCCATGATCGGCCGTTACCAATACCAGGTCGCCCGGTTGAAGACGTGCCTCCAATTCAGGCAAGCGCCGGTCGATCAGCATCAGGCCTTCTCCATATCCTGCGGCATCGCGCCGGTGACCATAGGTGGAATCAAAATCAACAAAATTCGTAAAGATAAGGCTCCTGTCGCCGCCTTCCGTCATGGCCTGCAGCGTCGCTTCAAAAAGAGCGTCAAGACCGGTAGCATGATACGCCTTTGTAATTCCCCGATGCGCAAAGATATCGGAAATCTTTCCAATAGCATAGACGCCCCCGGCCTGTTCATAGACCAGGTCAAGCAAGGTCGGTTCAGGTGCCGCCACTGCATAATCATGACGGTTCCCGGTCCGGGTAAACTCACCGGCCTTTTCCCCGACAAAAGGCCGGGCAATCACGCGGGCAATGTTATAAGGCTTCACCAGCTCAAAAGCAATTTCACAAAGATGATACAGTCGTTCCAGGCCGAAGTATTTTTCATGGGCGGCAATCTGCAGGACACTGTCAGCGGACGTATAAACAATCGGTTTTCCCGTCCGGCAGTGGGTTTCTCCCAATTCCTGAATGATGGCTGTCCCTGATGCGTGTTTTTCCCCCAGTACACCGAGAAGCCCGCCTTTTTCGATCAGGCCGTCAATGATTTCCTGTGGGAAGCAATGCGGCTCATCAGGAAAATAACCCCATTTGAACATGACAGGGACACCAGTCAGTTCCCAATGGCCGCTCAAGGTGTCCTTTCCGCTGCTCACCTCACGGGCATAGGTATAAGCCCCGCGAATGGGGCCCTCATAGCCCAATGGAGCCGCCAGTTGTTGGGAAGTACTTTGTTCATGGGCTTTTTCCAGGCCTGCCGCTGCCAGATGGGGCAGCCTGAAGGAAGGCTGCCCGGCGTCTTTCCTTTGCCGATCCGCATACCATTCCGCAATATGCCCCAGCGTATCCGCCCCGGCATCGCCAAAGTCGGCGGCGTCTTCAGCTCCGCCAATACCAAATGAATCAAGCATCAGGATGATGCACCGTTTCATAACCGATCACTCCCTTGCTAGAAGTTCTTCCAATCCCCTTTTGACAATCCGCTGAAACCGGTCTTCCGCCATTTTATAGACATCAGGAGAGGCAATCTCCTCACTTTCCGTCCGTTTGGCCACCACCCCGCAAAGGCTGGCCGCCCGAATTCCCAAAGCCTGTGCCGTTACAAAAACAGCAGCCGTTTCCATTTCATAATTTGTCACGCCCAGCTGCTGCCATTCGCGCATACTGCCCTGAAAACGGCGAAGGACATAACCGGTGAAACTATCATACCGCTCCTGTCCGGGCCAGAACGTATCAGAAGAAACACAGATTCCCACTTGATAGGGAATGTGCTGGATTTCGGCAGAATAGACAAGGAGCTGTGTCAGTTCCAGATCAGGAACCGCCGGAAATTCAATCGGTGCATAGTGGGTACTCGTTCCTTCCAGGCGCACGGCCCCCTTCATAATGACGACGTCGCCCAAATTCAGGTTATCCTGAATGGACCCGGTCGTACCGACCCGGATGACCCGCGTAATACCCAACCGGGCCAGCTCCTCGAGACAGATGGCCGTTGACGGGCCTCCCATTCCGGTTGAACAGACAAGCACAGGCTGATCCCGGACCTGGGCCAGGCAGCTGGTATATTCACGATGGCTGGTCAATTCTACGGTCGGCCCCATGGCTTCCGCCAGGGAAGCAACCCGGCCAGGATCTCCCGGTAAAAGAGCGATTTCTGCCCCCATCAGCATATTTCGGGACAGCTGTGTATGATAGAGGATGTCCTCCGGTTTTGAATAGTTTCCCATAATCATTCCCTCCACTCAAAGGAAGTATTGTTTTGTGTAAATATTATAGCATGGAAAATCGATTATTTTATTCATGGAGCAAGGATTCATGTAAGGCCATTTTGAGATTTTCCACTTCCCAACCATAATGGAACAAAAGGAAGGGCCTGCTATATCCAGGTCGGTCCCACGGAACCCCACTTTCTTGACAAGGCTCGTTTACGGGAGAAAAAAAGGACTGCACAAAACCCCGAACGGATTTTGTGCAGTCCCGGCAGCAAAAAGCGTTTTCCCTGTTCATATCGCTTCCCGAAGCAGCACGCTGCGATGCAGTGCCTTGGCCAGCAGCACCGCAAGAATCGTGGAAACGACATTGCTGATTCCCATGCTGACAGCACAGTTTATAGCTGAAACATAAGCAACCTGGTAAGGAATTCCCAGGATCAGGTACTTGAAGGAAAAACGGATCAAAGGCTCCGTTACAACGTTGACCAGGGATCCGACGAGACAGGACAGCAAAACGCCCTTCCCATAGGAATCCTCTTTTTCAAGCAGCGCAGCAAAGAGATGGGACGCTGCTTCGGCTACCGTCCAGCCCAAAATGAACTTGGCCATAAAGGTAGGAGGCGCGGACGTCGTATATCCAGCCAGTACATCGGCCAGGGTCAGTCCGACTGCGCCGGAAAGGGCCCCGTATTTAGCCCCCAAAAGCAGTCCTGAT
Organism: uncultured Acidaminococcus sp.; assembly: GCA_902796945.1. GTDB lineage: Bacteria > Bacillota > Negativicutes > Acidaminococcales > Acidaminococcaceae > Acidaminococcus. Next base: position 6,639 of record CADBQR010000026.1, on the reverse strand, counting down.
AATAAAATAAACGCATGCCCCACATAGATTTTCCCTGTAAGGCCCAAGCCCATCGGAATTTCAATACGCAAATAAGAAAAGCAGGCAAAGGACAGGGCTGCGAAAAGACCTGCCATTGTCAGCTTCCGAATCTGTAATTGGTCCATTGCTTCACTTCCCCTTTTTTCTCTCTTTTGGGGACCATTATAGATGGGACCGGCTCCATTTTAAATGGACGGTTTCGGAAATTTTACAATCAAAGTGTACATCCTTTTTGAAAACAACATAAAAAAGGTGCCGCAGCTGCGTGCGGACACCTTACAGGAAAGGGGGACAGCCCCCTGATATTCGTTTGATCCGTCGGGAATCGCGAAATTTTATGCGTCTTCCTCCATGGCTTTTCTTACACTTTCTTCACAACTGCGCATCGCCAAAATGGATTCTTCGAATAATTTGTTAAGATCCCAGCCAAGGAGGTCAGCCCCTTCCTTGATGACATCGCGGCTGCAGCCGGCAGCAAAATGCTTATCCTTGAATTTTTTCTTTAAGGATTTGACTTCCATATCCTGGACGCTCTTGGAAGGCCGCATTAGGGCAGCTGCTCCAATCAGGCCGGATAATTCATCGACGGCATACAGGACCTTTTCCATTTCGGATTCCGGGGCGACATCGATGCAGCGGGGATACCCATGACAGGAAACGGCATGGATCAATTTATCATCCCAGCCTTTTTCCTTCAGGATTTCCGCTTCTTTCCGGCAATGCTGTTCCGGGTATTTTTCATAGTCCAGATCATGGAGAAGCCCGACGAGTCCCCAAAAATCCTCTTCCGCCCCATAGCCTAAGGTACGGGCAAAATAGCGCATGCAGCCTTCCACAGTCAGTGCATGCTGCCGATGAAACGGTTCCTGATTGTATTCTTTCAATAAGGCCCATGCCTCTTCTCTTGTTTTTTCGCTCACAACAACCAGACCTCCTCTTCTGCATATGTTCCAATTATAGCACACATCGTGATACCCTGTCGGTGGCACACGAAAAAAGACTCGGGTCCATTTGAAAACGAGGCTGCCGCCAAAGGGCGACAGCCTCGTTCAATTTTCTTATTTAGCATAGTCAACTGCGCGGGTTTCACGAACAATGACGACCTTGATCTGTCCGGGATATTCCATATCCTCTTCGATCCGTTTCGCCACGTCATGTGCCAGGATTACCGCCGCATCATCGTCAACCTTCTCCGGTTTGACCATAATACGGATTTCCCGGCCTGCCTGAACCGCATAGCACTTCTCGACACCGTCAAAGGATTCAGCAATTTCTTCCAGACGGGTCAGACGCTTCAGATACGTTTCCAGCGTTTCACGCCGTGCCCCTGGCCGTGCAGCCGAGATGGCATCGGCAGCCGATACAAGAACGGCCTGTACTGAGCTGGGTTCCACATCACCGTGATGGGACATAATCGTGTTGATGACAATATCCGATTCATGGTAACGTTTTGCCACTTCAGCACCCAAATCCACGTGGGAGCCTTCTACTTCATGGTCAACCGCCTTGCCGATATCATGCAGCAAGCCGGCACGTTTTGCAGAATTAACATCGACACCCAATTCGGCAGCCATCAAGCCTGCCAGATGGGCAACCTCCGTAGAATGCTGCAACGCATTCTGGCCATAACTGGTACGATACTTCAAGCGACCCAGCAGTTTGATCAGTTCCGGATGAATACCATGGACGCCGGTCTCAAAAGTAGCCTGTTCACCGGCTTCCTTGATCTTCTGGTCCAGTTCTTTCTGGGCCTTCTCGACCATTTCCTCAATCCGGGCCGGATGGATACGACCGTCATTGATCAGTTTTTCCAATGCAATCCGTGCTACTTCACGGCGCACAGGATCAAACCCGGAAATGATAACCGCTTCCGGCGTATCATCGATAATCAGGTCGATACCGGTAAGGGTTTCCAGCGTGCGAATGTTACGGCCTTCACGACCGATGATACGGCCCTTCATTTCGTCATTCGGCAGGGGAACCACGGTAACCGTTGTTTCCGTTACCTGATCGGCAGCACAGCGCTGAATGGCCAGCGATATGATTTCCCGTGCTTTCTGTTCAGCCACATCACGGGCTTCCTGCTCCATATCCTTGATCAGTTTGGCCTTATCATGCTTGACTTCTTCACGAACATTATCCAGGAGTTCCTGTTTGGCCTGATCGCTTGTCAAGCCGGAGATCCGTTCCAATTCCCCGACTTGCTTTTCATACAGGGCATCCACTTTCTCCTGGGATTCACGCAGGCGATTGCTTTGCTCAAGAAGCTTTTCTTCTTTCTTTTCATAAGCATCCAGCTTACGGTCCACATTCTCTTCCTTTTGGACGAGACGGCGTTCGTTTTTAGCTAATTCAGCCCGGCGCTCCTTGTTTTCCCGTTCCATTTCAGAACGAAGGCGGTGAATTTCTTCCTTCGCCTCCAGAAGCAATTCCTTTTTCTTCGCATCTCCGGATTTTTCCGCATCCGCGACGATCTGACGAGCTACTTCTTCCGCTTTGCCGATCTTGGATTCGGCTACATTCTTTCGGGCGTAGTACCCGGCACCCGCTCCCAATACGCATAAGGCTATAGCAATGCATACAAATACGGGATCTATGATTGACACCTCCTTTTCATTCAGATTTTTACTACAATTTAAACACAACAAATAAGGCAACCATAGGCGGTCGCCTCTGCACCCAATAAATGGATACTAACCATTTTATAGTATTTTTAAGGGAGTGTCAATAAAACAAGAGGGCATCAGAAGCCACCGAAGATTACCCGGCTCCGGAAAAAAGCCGCCCCCCGACGCCATCAGGCACGGGGAAGCGGCTTTCCTGCCTTACTCCTCAAAAAAATCTGAACCTTCATAGGCCCGTAAGGCCCCGGAAACAGCACTTCCGTTAAATCCTCTGGCAGCCAGCATACGGGACAGGGCCGCCATTCCTTTCCGGATGTCCGCACCATATTTGCGGCGCAGTTTTGGAATCTGCTGAAGTGCCAGGTCCAAGGCCCGTTCCTTCTCTTCCTCTTCCGGAACTTCTGCCAGTTTTTCAGAAATGATGGCTGCAGGAATCTGCCGTTTGGTCATCATGAGCCGCAGGTACTGACGGCCATAATATTTTTTTCGTCTCCAGGCCTCGACAATGGCCCCTGCACAGCGTTCGTCATTGATAAAATGATGATCCTGCAATGCAGCCAACACCTTGTCCTGCAGTTCCTCCGGACACCCCCTGGCGGCCAGCTTATCCCGCAGTTCAAGGCTGCTGTGGTCGCGGGCAGCCAGTCGATCCAGGGCAAAGTTATAGGCCGCCGCATAAGTCGAAAGCACCTTTTGGGGCTTATTCCACATTCCCCATTTCTCCCTCCGGTTGCAAGATGGACTCATCAGTGCTTTCCAGTTTATCCTGGGAGGCCAGCGGATTCAGCCCGGCTGCTTCGCGGATGCGGTTTTCGATTTCAAAGGCCATATCCGGATGGTTTTTCAGGAAATCCTTTGTATTCTCACGTCCCTGTCCAATCCGTTCATCCCCGTAGGAATACCAGGCCCCGCTCTTATTGATGATATTATACTGGACACCCAGGTCAACAAGGCATCCTTCATGGGAAATCCCCTGACCGTACATGATATCGAATTCAGCCTGTTTGAAAGGAGGGGCTACCTTATTCTTCACAACCTTGACACGGGTGCGGTTGCCAATGATATCGTTTCCATTCTTCAGGCTTTCAATGCGCCGGACATCCATGCGGACCGTTGCATAGAATTTCAGGGCCCGCCCACCCGTCGTAGTTTCCGGGTTTCCAAACATAACCCCGACTTTTTCGCGGATCTGGTTGATGAAGACCGTAGCCGTACGGGATTTGGAAATGATGCCGGTCAGTTTGCGCAGTGCCTGGCTCATCAGGCGAGCCTGCAAGCCAACGTGGGAATCGCCCATATCCCCTTCGATTTCCGCTTTCGGAACCAGAGCGGCCACTGAGTCGATGACAACAATATCAATCGCTCCGCTGCGTACCAAGGCATCGCAGATTTCCAGGGCCTGCTCACCGGTATCAGGCTGGGAAATCAGGAGGTTGTCGATGTCAACACCCAGATGACGGGCATATTCCGGATCCAGGGCGTGTTCAGCATCGATGAACGCCGCATATCCGCCCCGCTTCTGAGCCTCTGCAATCATATGCAGGGCTACCGTCGTCTTACCGGAAGATTCAGGACCATAGATTTCAATCACGCGGCCCCGGGGAATTCCTCCGACGCCGAGAGCAATATCCAGGGAAAGGGCCCCCGTCGGGATGGTTTCAATATTCATTTTATCCCCGGCGGCTCCCAGTTTCATGATCGAACCCTTGCCAAAGTCCTTTTCAATCTGTTTGACCGCTGCATCCAGCGCTTTGCTTTTTTCCATATCCATACTCATATTTTCAGCTCCTCGCGTTTGTTTCCTTGTTTTATTTTACAAACATCTGTTTGCTTTTGTCAAGTCAATGCAGGTTCATTTTCTGGTCTCTGCCGGAGTCGCTGCGGTATGCGTTGATTCAGCTTTGACGCGAGACAGTGCTTTCATTTCGTCCTGTGAAAAAAGATAAGTACGGCCGCAGTACTGACATTTGACCTCCGTTCGGGGATCTTCCAGCATGGAAGCGAACTCCTTGTCAGGAAGACCGGTAAGCATATGTTCTACGCCTTCCCGGCTGCAGCTGCAATGGAAGGAAACGGGATGCCGGTCCATGATGTCCACGGCCAGGCCCTTGCCGACCAGCCGGATCATATCTTCCGGGGAATGGCCAGAACGAAGCAGTTCCGTTACGTAAGGAAGGGTCAGGACATTATTCTCCAGGATTTCCAGGCAGTGCTCATCAGCACCGGGCAGGGGCTGAACAAAATAACCCCCTGAAACGGCAATGGAACCATCCTTATCCACCAGCACGCCCAGGGCCACACTGGAAGGCGTCTGTTCGGAAACATACAGGTATTTTGTCAGGTCATCGGCGATTTCACCGCTTTTCAGAAGGGCATAGCCATTAAAGGGCGCTCCCTTTTCCGGGCAGCGCGTGACGATGAGGACGCCTTCGTGCCCCACACCGCCACCGACATCCAGCTTACCGTTCTTAAGGGGCAGCATGACGGAAGGGTGTTCCACAAATCCCCGGACCGTGTAATCCCTGGCATCTGCCATGACCTGTCCCAGCGGACCGTTCCCCTTGAAGCGAAGCGTTACGGCTTCGCCATCCTTCATCGTAGCTGCCAGCATGAGCGCGCCAGCAGCAGTACGCCCCAGTGCGGCTGCTGCAAGGGGGCTGCACTGGTGGATTTCATTCATCTGCTGCGTCAGGTGAGTGGTCGTGACGGCATAGACACGTGCATCCCCGACCGTAGCCCGTACCAATACGTCTTCCATGCTCATTACAGGCTCCGGGTCAGATTGATCATTTCAATGACGGATTCCGCCGTTGCGGAACCTTTGTTGCCTGCTTTTGTTCCCGCTCTTTCCACGGCCTGTTCAATATTTTCCGTCGTCAGGACGCCAAATCCGCAGGGAACTTCGGTTTCCATATTGACCAGGGCAATGCCCTTGGAAACTTCATTGCAGACATAGTCATAATGACTGGTGGCACCGCGAATAACAGCGCCAAGGCAGATGATACCGTCATATTTTCCACTTTTGGCCATTTTCTTGGCCACCAGGGGAATTTCAAAAGCACCGGGAACCCAGGCTACGGTAATGTCCTTTTCATCAGCGCCATGCCGGACCAGGGTATCTTCCGCACCGGACAGCAATTTGCTTGTAATGAATTCATTGAAACGGGCGACGACAATCCCGAATTTCAAACCATGTGCCAGTAATTTTCCTCCTAAAATGTTCATTTCTTCAATACCTCCGTATCCTTTTCATGCAGGACGTGCCCCATGCGCACCTGCTTTGTTACCATATACTTATGATTATAGCAGTTATCCTTCATAATGATAGGCACTGTTTCCGTAATGGTGATCCCATATCCGGAAAGACCGGCCCGTTTTGCCGGATTGTTGGTCATCAGCCGAATGCTCGTCAACCCGAGGTCCGACAGGATCTGGGCCCCAATTCCATAGTCACGCTGATCCGGTTTGAAACCAAGTTTGATATTGGCATCAACCGTGTCAAGACCGCGATCCTGCAACTCATAGGCACGCAGCTTATTGGCAAGACCGATGCCGCGTCCTTCCTGACGCATATAGAGGACCACTCCGCAGCCCTCCTTTTCAATCATGCGCAGGCTGGTTGCCAGCTGATCGCCGCAGTCGCAGCGCATAGAGCCCAGGGCATCCCCGGTCAGGCATTCGGAGTGCACACGGACCAGCACATTTTTCTTTCCTGCCACATCCCCTTTGATTACGGCAACATGGCAGAGGGTATCCAGGTCATTTTCATAACCAATGGCACGGAACGTGCCATATTTGCTCGGCAAGGCCACATCCGCAATGCGATGGACCATTTTTTCCGTTTTCTTGCGATAGGCAACCAGGTCAGCCACGGTAATGAATGTGAGGTTGTACTTCCTGGCGAATTCGATCAGTTCCGGTGTCCGTGCCATGGTTCCATCGGCACTCATGATTTCACAGCAGATACCAACCGGTTTCAAGCCGGCCAGTCGGC
>CADBQR010000025.1 GCA_902796945.1 uncultured Acidaminococcus sp. | reverse complement strand
TTTGAGGTTAAAACAAAATAAAAAGCGCCCGTGCAAATTCTGCAAGGGCGAATGCGGAATCCGTGGAGCAACGGCCTCGCTTCCGCCCGTGAGCTCCGCTCCGAAGGTGACGCACGTAGCAAGGAGGATAGGAGCGAAGGCGTAAGGCCAAAGTAGATTGCGTAACGCAACATCGTACGAATCACCACCGCCCACTTAGTGGACGGCCTTCCTCCGTCGAATCAGCGCGATTTTTGCGCTGACTAAAAAATTTCGCACGACGTATTGCCCGGTCCCACGGCAGCTTCTGACACCGCAGATGGCGCTATATCGTGTGTCCAGGTAGAATGGTTCCTTCGCGATTTACCCGGGCCGTTATGAGGAGAACTTGCGTGACGAAATCACGGCCCGGGGCGTTTACCCAAAATAAATTTCACACCTGTACCATCGTACAATACGGCACAGCCCGCTTCTCTCCATTCCAATGGAAAGAAGCGGGCTGCTTATTACATCGAATCAGCGCAATCGCTGCGCAGGCCAAAAAACTTCATTATTTGGGATTCTTCCCCACCCTTTTAATCTCCGCCGCAATGAAGGCTTTTTCAGCTTTCACGTTTTCGCAGGTGGTTTCGGCCTCTTTTGCATAGGGATAAACCGGAGCGCTCTTCTGGTTGTCCGCCGGCTGGGGCTCATGGTTATTTTGTTCCTTTTGGGAATCTTCATTCAACATATTCCACAAAAACATCCGGTCAAAATCTTTCTTCCAGTTTTCAGCCATCGTTTTCCACCCCTTTTTGTGCTATTCCGGAGCACCGGCTTCCGGTCCAAATTCCGAACCTTTTTATTTATTATAAAACTTCCCTGCCTCCCCTGTCCATGCACCGCCAGGACATCGGGTGACCGTTGCGCCCTAACCGGCTGTCTCCTATTTAGGGGAAAGAATAGAGGGTATTCCATTTTGTCACCATGATTTCCGCTGACAAAAAGCAATTATCGTATATAATAAAGGGATAGTCTATCATGATTACCCAAAAGGCAGGCATCTCTTTCCATGGCTCAAATAAAAACCAAAACAAAAGATATGACAACGGGCAGCATTCCCCGCCTGCTGTTGGAATTTGCTCTGCCTCTTATGATCGGCAACATCTTCCAGATGCTGTACAACACGGTGGATTCCATCGTGGTAGGGAATTTTGTCGGGACCAAGGCCCTGGCCGCTGTCAGTTCCACTACGATGGTCACCAATATGTCGGTTTTCTTTTTTAACGGATTTTCCATTGGGGCCACGGTGATTATCGGGAAATATTTCGGAGCCAGAGACCATAAGATGCTCCATCGGGCCGTAGAAACCACGATGGCTGCGACATTCATTCTCTGTCTGCTCTTTACGGTCTTTTTCCTGGGAACCAACAATTTCATGCTTCATTTTATGAAGACGCCTGCCGATGTCTTTGACCAGGCAGCGCTCTATCTCCGCATCTATTTTGCCGGTGTCACCGGTCTCTTGCTTTACAACATGGGCAGCGGCATCCTGCGGGCTGTGGGCGATACGAAACGGCCGCTGTATTTTCTGGTGCTTACGAGCGTGCTGAACATCATTCTGGATCTGCTGTTTGTGCTGGTCTTCCATATGGGGATTGCCGGTGTGGCCTACGCCACCATTATCGCCCAGTTCATCTCGGCAGGGGCTACCCTGGCTGTCCTGCTCCGCACTCACGACATCTACCGATTTTCCTTTAAGGACCTGTGCCTGGACCATAACCTGCTGAAAGAAATCTTCCGTATCGGCCTTCCCACCGCAATCCAGAGCGTCATCACCTCGTTTTCCAATATCTTTGTCCAGTCCTACATCAATTTCTTTGGGGCTACCATCATGGCCGGCTGGGGATGCTACAACAAGATTGACCAGTTCGTCATGCTTCCCGTCCAATCCATGGCGATGGCTTCGACCACCTTTGTTGCCCAAAACGTGGGGGCCCGGCAGGACAGGCGGGCCGATGACGGAACGGTTTCCTCCATCGTCCTGAGCCTCCTCATTACGGGAGTCTTCACTACTTTCCTGGTCATTTTTGCCGAAGCGGCCCTGCGGCTCTTCACCAGTGATGAAGCGGTTATCGTGGCAGGGGTCGGCTTCATTCATGTCAATCTGTTCTTCATGTTGTTCAACTGCGTGAACCAGGTCCTGGCCGGGGCGCTCCGGGGCCGTGGCAATTCGGTGACGCCCATGGTCATCATGCTGTTTTCCTTCGTCCTGCTCCGCCAGATCTATCTGTTCATCATGAGTCATTACATCAGCAATACACCGCTGACAGTAGGTTTTGGCTATCCCGTCGGATGGATGGCCTGCTGCGTTTTGGAGGTTTCGTACTTCTATTTATTCTGGAAACATCGGCCAAAATGACAATCCGCTATTCCCTGATGGAATTCGGAGTCGTCCGATTCAATGAAATGCTGCATTGGACCGGCGGCATTACCTGGAAAACACTGAGCCCAACCCTGAAAGTACACAAAATCCGCGGAGCAATGCTTCGCGGATTTTTTTGCGTGGTGACACAGGGGGAAAGCCAGTTCCTTCCAGCCTCGGTGACGCAGCAGCTTCACTACCCTGCGGACTTTTTGGCTGGCAATCACCAGGCCTTGCAAAAAGCGGCAAGGTCTGGAACAGCGAAAGCGTCTGACTGAAACCGATTGTGTCTTTATAAGATTCCACAAACCATCATAGCCCGCTTCTATCCAGGATTGAATGAAAAGACGCGGGTTGCCTGTTATCTCGAATCAGACTTGCTTTTTTCACTCTTCCCGCCAATCCTCTTAACCCATCGATAACTCCGGTACCAGAAAAACGCCGGTATGGCCTTGAATACCTGATCTGACTGGAGCAGGATAACAACCTGGACCACGGGCAGTTTCCAAACAAAGGCACCCAGAAAAGAAAGGGGCATTACGATACACCAGGTACTGACCAGGTTGGTGATGAATCCGTACCGCGTGTCTCCCCCGCCCCGGATGATTCCCGAACTTACCGGCATCTGGTAGGACATGCCTACCATGACAAAGCTCATGACGACAATCAACTGATCGGCCAGCTCCATGGCATTATCGTTCAATTCGTAAAGAGACAGCAACGGTCCCCGCAGGGCAAACAGCAGCCCTCCCAGCAGGATCCCGATGACCACGAAAATCACCGACAGGCTCCGGCCTTCTTCCCGGATCCGCTGCATGCTGCCCGATCCTACGGCCCGACCAATGGTCACGGAAGCCGATGCACACATCGCCTGGACCACCACTTTCAGGTATTGGTAGAAAGTCGTAGCCACTGAATTGGCCGCAATGGCATCCGAAGACAGATGGCCCAGGACGGCCGTCTGGATAGGCGTGGAAAGTGCCCACAGGATCTGGGCCCCGACAATGGGCCCATCCACCCGCAGATAGGTCCTTTCCAAAAATGGATTCCGACGGAAAAGGTTCTCCGTAAAAAGCCCGAGTTTCCTGTCCCTCCAGCAGTACACAGCAACAATAGCCAGTTCGGCCACCCGGGCAATGACGGTTCCGATTGCCGCACCCCGGATTCCCAGTTCCGGTGCCCCCAGGTTTCCGTAAATGAACAGATAATTGCAGACAATATTGATGACCAGGGACAGGATGGAATTGATAAAGGCAATCCGCACCAGTTCGACGGTCCGCAGTCCCGCGTACAGAATGGTGCAGAAAATGAAGACCGGAAAGGATCCCAGCAAAATCTGCAGGTACTTCCCCGCCTCTGCCAGGATTGCCTGATTCGTGGTAAAAAGCATTAACAGCCAGTCTCCCTGAAACCCGCATAAGAACAGCACCAGCAGGCTGACTGCAGCCCCCGCCTTCAGGGCAATACCGACACACTGGCGGACCGGTGATACCTGGCCCCGGCCCCAGTATTGGGAGCCAATGACCACGACCCCTTCTCCCAGGGCGTTGGAAAAGAACTGGACCACGAAAAAAATCTGGTTCACGATGGCCGCTCCGGACAGGGCCATCTGGCTGTAGCTTCCCAGCATGATGTTATCTGCCATGTTGACACTGTAGGCAATAAGGTTCTGCAGGGCAATATAAACCATCAGTGACAACCATCGCCTGTAAAATTCCCTGTCCTTGACAAAAAACGTCTCTCCTGCTTCCATCAGGATGCGCTCCCTTCCGTGTCAGTCATTGCCAATAATAAGGACGGCCGCCAGTTCACCGCCAGGGTCGTCCTGTTGTTTTCTGATGTTATTTTATTGCTATTTCCTGCCCTCTGGCTGATTTTCAGAGTGACAGTTCATGCCCATCATCGGAACGGGCGTAGTTCGCCATCTTGATGAAGGCCAAGGTTGCTTTGGACACATAGGAACCCGCCTTGACGGCCCAGTTGATTTTCCGGGTTGCCAGGGGGTGCCCGATTTTATAGAAACACAAGTCATCGGACTGAGGAAAATGCTTGACCAGCTCAGCCCGTACAAACAATGCCCCGACTCCGGCAGAAGCAATATTCAGGGCGGTCATGACCTGATCGATGGACATACTGACTTTCATGGTAAAGCCGGCATCCTCACAGATCTTTGTTGCCCGTCCATGCATATCGTTTCCCGGTTTCATTTTGATAAAAGGCACATCTTTAAACAGATGCAGCGGTACGGCCGGCACGGTGGCACTCAGGAATTTCTGGCTGATGACATCCGCCCTTGGGATATTGTAGTGCTGCAGCTGCTGATTGATTGGATAGCTGCTGGGGACGGCCAGGATAATATGTTCCATCTGGTAAAAGATGTTCCTGACCTTTTCATCCTCTTTTAATCCCGTTTCCAGGACCAGGTCAAATTTTCCCTGGACCAGGCCTTCCTTCAGTTCTTCAATATTGCCTTCCGTCAGGTCACATTGAATCCCCGGATAGACACGGTTGAAATACCGGATCATATTGGGGAAAATAAATGAACAGAAATAGGACGAGCCCGCCAGGGACAAGGTTCCTGTTTTGAGTTCCTTCAGGTCCTCAAAATACCTCATGATATTGGATTCAATCTGGTAAATGGCTTCTACGGCTTCTATGTATTTTTTCCCTTCCGGTGTAAGCGTAATTGGAATCGTTCCCCGGTCAAAAATAGGCACCCCAATCTGCTGCTCCGCTTTCCTCACCATTTTACTGAGAGCGGGTTGACTGATAAACATCTTTTTTGCAGCCCTGGAAAAACTCTTTTCCTTATACACTGCATATACATATTCCATTTTCTCGAGCATAGTTCGCGTCCTCCTGCACGCAAAAATAAACAGCGAACCTTCGAAGCGAAAAGGCACATCATCATTTTAACACTGAATGGGTTCCATCCGCTATGGCGTGAAAGCTCCAAAGACTCCAAGACCAAATTTTCCATGGCAAAGGAGTCCCTGGAGCTTTTGCAGACATAATCAACTGAAATTACCAGCCTGCAGGCAGGAGCCCGAAGGCGCTGAAGATGGCATAAAAGACAGTACTGCCGTAGAGAACCACAATCAGGATTTCCATCGGTGCACTGGCCATCCATCCGCAGTTCCAGACCGGTTCAATGTCCCCTGTTTTCCGCGCTTTATTGACCATGAAAACAGGAAGGATTGCCATAATGGCAGCACAGAAAGTACCGGAGAAGTACAGTGCATCAACAAATCCGACAAAACCGCCCAGTACAAGGATCAGGGGAACCAGATAAATGACCACCATAATGGGAAGACGGAATTTTGCATCAGAATCGGATTTGAATTTGAAAAAGTCAACTACGCTGGAAATAAGGGTCTGGGAAATCGGGCAGAACGAGGTAAACATGGCAATGAGGGCAAAGATATTGGCAATATATAATGCCCACTGCCCCAATGCTTCGCCCCAGGCAATGGTTGCAACCTGCGTAATCTTATCTGCCGGCTGAATGGCAAAGCAGCCCAGGGGAACCAAAATCAGCAGGGCCATCGTAATAATCTGACCCATGAGCATGGCCGGAGCCAGCTTTTCCGGCTCGTGGGAAAGACCGCGGGCCAGATCCGGGACCAGATACTGTCCGATATAACTGAAAGCAGCAATGTTGAATACAGGTACGGCATAGTACCAGTTGGCGACGGCAAGTCGGCTGAAATTAGCGTCCTTGCTGAGGAGCGAGGCACCGCAAAGGATAATCAGCATGATGGTCATGGCGATGGACAGATATTCACCGGCCATGCCTACAGCTTTCAGTCCGAAGTAAACAACCAGCATTCCCGGAATCAGGAACATCATGGTCCCTACCCAATCGGGCACGCCGAGCAATTTATTCAGGATACTCCCGCTGCCGTTAAAATAAGCAATGAGGCAGCTGAAGGAGTTCAGGGTCACTGCCAGGAAAATGAGGACACGGCCGATAGGTCCCACATAGCGTTCCGCCAGACCGGGCAACTGCATCATGCGGCGTGTCCGCAGCGCTGCTTCCGCTACGTAATACATGGAAAACAAGGTGGTAATGCCGGATACAATCAGCCAAAAAGCAATGACAGGAAAGCCGGCCAGGCGCGCACCATAGGCAGTACCCAAGCAGCCGGAACCGACCCCGCAGCCAACGACCGTAAACATGACCTGCGTCGGTGTCAGTTTTCTTACTTTAAGAGCACCTTCCTCGTACTGGCTGGTGCCAGTTTTTTCATTTTCTGTGCTCATAGGATATTCCCTCCTTTATGCTCCCGGAAATATTCGTCGATTTAAAAATGCTTCAGGGCGTCCATGGAGAAAGTTGCTTCCTTGAAATCATTCATATAAGGAATCCGGCTCCTGATGGCGATGATTTCATTCAGATCGATTTCGTGGATCAGCAGTTCCTCTTCCGTACGGGAAGCAACTGCCCGTTCCTCACCGTCCGGTCCGACTACCATGGAGCTGCCACACACGTTATCTCCTACGGTATTGCAGCCAACCGTAAAGAGCAGGTTGAACAGGGCATTGGCCTGCAGGTCAACATGCCATCTGTGTTCAGCCGGATCAATGCTCCATACGCTGCAGTCCACAATGATTTCAGCGCCCTTAAGGGCTTCAATCCGAGCCGGTTCAGGATATTCCACATCATAGCAGATGAGCATACCGACTTTGCCAAATTTCGTATTTACGACGGGATACCGGTTTCCTTCCCGGAATTTCAGCTTTTCGGTTCCCCAGGCATAGACCTTCCGCATATTTTCAATCACATTGCCGCCGTCATCGATGAAAATTGCAGAATTATAGATCCTGCCAGGAACAGAACAGGATTCTGGATAGCCGGCGATGATATGGATCTTTTTCTCTTTTGCTTTTTTGCAGAGGGTCTGTACAAAAGGTCCATCCTGAGGTTCAGCCAGTTTCTGCATGGTCAGGGAATCACAGAAATATCCGGAATAGGCAAGTTCCGGGAAGACCACCAGATCGGCATTCTTCTCAGCTGCCTGATCCGTCATTTCAAGGATTCGCTTCAGGTTGGCATCCGTATCTCCCTGAACCGAAGTAAACTGTCCCAATGCAATCTTGACTAACCGCTGCTTTTCCATTTTGAGCCCTCCTTATTGGGTCTGTTCAAGAAATTTCAATCCGGTCCGTCCTGCCTGCAAAAAGTGTCTGCAGGCATGCAAAAGCGGGCCGCCGGATCTGGATTGCTGCGTCCCATAATATATGAAAAGAGGCCCATAAAGGACTGCAGAGGAATGGTGCTAAGATCTGTCCTGCGGAAAAACCTTTATGGGCGAAACTTCTCTTTTCACATAAATGTACTTTTATTTATCCCCTAAGCAGACAACTTTACCATCTTTTACGATGACCGTTTCCGTCGGCATGCCTTCATCGAAGACAACCGTCACATTGTACTGTACCATGTCGATATGGACCGTGCTTCTTGCCGGCTGGCCATAGTAGAACCCGTTGCCCATGGCAATATGGCAGGTTCCT
>CADBQR010000024.1 GCA_902796945.1 uncultured Acidaminococcus sp. | reverse complement strand
TACAACTTCCGACAAACTGTATTTCGAACCGCTGACACCGGAAGATGTCATGAATATCGTCCTCTTCGAACAGCCGGAAGGCGTCATCGTACAGTTCGGCGGTCAGACGGCCATCAACCTGGCAGGTCCGCTTCATGCCTGCGGTGTGAAGATCCTGGGAACTTCCGTTGATGACATAGACCGTGCCGAAGACCGGGAGCGCTTCGATGAAGTGCTGACCCAGGTCGGGATTCCCCGTCCGAAAGGACATACCGTCTACGATGTGGAAGGGGCCATCAAAGCTGCCCATGACGACAGCTACCCCGTCATGGTCCGTCCTTCCTATGTCCTGGGCGGCCGTGCCATGGAAATCGTCTACAACGATGACCAGCTGCGCTATTACATGGGCAACGCGGTCAAGGCTTCCCACGAGCACCCGGTCCTGGTGGACCATTACCTGATGGGAACGGAAGTCGAAGTGGATGCCATCTGCGACGGCGAGGAAGTCCTCATTCCGGGTATCATGGAACATATTGAACGGGCCGGTGTCCACTCCGGCGACAGTATCGCCGTTTATCCGCCCCGTACCCTGAGTGAGCATATCATTGAAGAAATCATCAAGTACACGAATAAACTGGCCCTGACGCTGCATGTCAAAGGCCTGCTGAACATTCAGTACATTGTCCGCGATGAAAAACTCTATATCATCGAAGTCAATCCGCGTTCCAGCCGTACGGTACCGTTCCTGTCCAAGGTAACGGGCATTTCCATGGTCGATGTGGCCACCAAGTGCGCCGTCGGCGTATCGCTGAAGGAACAGGGACTGAAGGCTGGCCTGCGGCTCTTCCCGGATTATTACGCGGTGAAAGCCCCTGTTTTCTCCTTCAACAAGATGACGGATGTGGATATTACCCTTGGGCCGGAAATGAAATCCACCGGCGAGGTCATGAGCATTGACTACCAGTTCCCGCGGGCCCTGTACAAGGCCTGCATCGCGGCAGGAACCAATGTTCCGGAAAAGGGGACGATCCTGATTACCGTGGCTGACAAGGATAAGGAAGAAGTAGCGGAAATTGCCGAAGGCTTTGAAGACCTGGGCTACCATATTGCTGCTACGGAAGGAACGGCGAAGTTCCTGAGAAGCAAGGGCATGGATGTTGACGATGCCGCCAAGATCCGCGAAGACAAGCCGAACCTCCTGGACGATATCAAGGAAGGCCGGATCTGCATGGTCATCAATACCATGAGCCACGGGGAAGATACTCGCAGCGATGGCTTCCGGATCCGCCGCAGCACGGTGGAACACGCCATTCCCTGCCTGACCTCCCTGGATACGGCAAGAGCCCTGCAGCACGCCCTCGGCGCAATGCGGCGTCGTCGCATTGTCAGTGTCGTTGCCCTGCAGGATCTGCAAACGGAGTGACCGATGACGAAATATTTGGTAGATGGAACCATCCTGGGGCAGCGCAGCCTGTCCCCGGATATCCGGGTCATGGAAATTAAGGCACCGGAAATTGCGAAAACCGCGGAACCGGGGCAGTTTGTCACCATCAAGACAAACCATCTGTCCGTTCCGCTGCTGCGCCGCCCCTTCGGTGTTGCCGGCGTGGACAGGGAGAAGGGCAGTTTTCTCCTGATTTACCGCGTTGTGGGGGAAACAACCCATCTTATGGAAACCCTGAAAGAGGGCGATTCCATCAGCATCCTGGGCCCCCTGGGCCACGGATTTGACCGGACCCATAAAAACGCGCTCCTTATTGGCGGCGGCGTGGGCCTGGCACCGCTGCACTTCCTGGCGGCCGATTATCCCGGTGCCCAGGTCGATGTCCTGATTGGAGCCCGTACGGCAAAGGAGCTTTTCTGGACCGAATTGTTCAGGGACAAGACGCGTCGTCAGATTGAGACAACGGATGACGGGACCTGGGGCATCAAGGGCATGGTCACGACCCCGCTGCCGGAACTCCTGAAAGAGGGACAGTATGACTGTGTCTATGTCTGCGGCCCTTCTCCCATGATGCGTGCCGTTGTGGACATCGTCAGACCGACAGGCATTCCCTGTCAGATCTCCCTTGAAAAGTATATGGGCTGCGGCCTCGGCGCCTGCCTCTCCTGCACTTGCAGCGGTATCGGCCGGCGCGTGAAGGTCTGCAAGGATGGACCTGTGTTCTGGGCCGGGGAGGTGACGGCATGGTGAACGCGGAAATGATGAAGCGCCTGTCCGTCAAGGTGGCTGGCCTGTCCATGAAGACACCCGTTACGACGGCGTCCGGTACCTTCGGCTTTGGCCTGGAATTTGCTGATTTTGTCGATTTGAATCAAATCGGTGCCATTACCGTAAAAGGGACCACCTTAAAACCCCGGCCGGGCAATCAGGGACAGCGCATTGTCGAGACCCCTTCGGGCATCCTTAACTGCGTCGGTCTGGAAAATCCCGGGGTGGAAGTCTTCTTAAAGGAAACCCTGCCGAAGCTGAAGCAGTATGATACCCGTGTCATCGTCAATATTGACGGTGATTCGGCCGATGAATACGGTGAACTGGCGGCCATGCTTGATGTGGATGGCGTGGACGCGATTGAACTGAATATTTCCTGCCCCAACGTGGCCCAGGGAGGGCTGGCCTTTGGAACCAGCTGTACCGCGGCGGCGGAAGTCGTGAAGGCCGCCAGGGCAAGAACCCATAAAACCGTGATCACCAAACTCTCCCCAAATGTCACGGACATCACGGAAATTGCCCGGGCTGTTGAGGCCGCCGGCAGCGATGCCATTTCCCTCATCAATACCCTGGTGGGAATGAAGATCGATATCCATACCCGTCGCCCGGTCCTGGGGAATACGATGGGAGGTCTTTCCGGCCCTGCTGTCCGCCCTGTAGCTGTGCGCATGGTCTACCAGGTGGCGCAGGCCGTCAGGATTCCCATTATTGGCATGGGCGGGATTGCCTCCTGGGAGGATGCCATCGAATTCTTCCTCGCCGGTGCCTCGGCGGTGGCTGTCGGTACGGCCAATTTCCAGGATCCGCGCCTTGCCCAGACGATTTCGGAGGGCATTGCCTCCTATTTGATAGAGAACCATTTCGATTCCATTCAGGACCTGGTTGGTCTGGCCCTGCCGGACCGCTGAGCAGTACGTAACAGAAGGAGAACCATGAAAGCAAACGATCGATTGATTACGGCCCTCGATTTTCCCACGGGGGAAGCTGCCAAAGCCCTGGTGGAAGAACTGGGGGATGCCGTTACCTTTTATAAAGTCGGAATGGAATTGTTCTACAGTGAAGGCCCATCCATCGTGGCATATCTGAAAGGGAAGGGCAAGAAAGTCTTCCTGGACCTGAAACTGCAGGATATTCCCAATACCGTAGCCCATAGTCTGGCCGTCCTGACCCGTCTGGGTGTGGATATCATGAATGTCCACGCCGTAGGCGGTCCCAAGATGATGGCGGAAGGCGTCCGGGCCGTCCGGGAAACCGCGGCTGCTTTGGGCCGTCCGGCACCAAAGCTGATTGCTGTCACCATCCTCACCAGCATGGATGAAGCGCAGTGGCAGCCGCTGAATTACGCAAAATCCATAGGGGAGGAAGTGCTGGACCTGGCCGCCCTGGCCAAACAAAGTGGCCTGGATGGCGTCGTTGCGTCCCCGCGGGAAGCAGAAGGCATCCGGAACCGCTGTGGCAAGGATTTCCTGATTGTAACGCCCGGTGTCCGTCCCCTCTGGGCGGCTGCCAATGACCAGAGCCGTATTGCCACGCCCGCTGCCGCCCTGCGCAGTGGTGCCACGCACCTGGTTATCGGCCGACCCATTACAAAGGCGGAAAACAAAGTCGAAGCAGTTCATAAAATCTTGGAAGAAATGGAAGGTGCTTTATGATGAACGATCGCAGTGTACTGCGTATGCTGGAAGAAACCAATGCTGTCATGCACGGCCATTTTCTCTTGACGAGCGGCCTGCACAGCCCGATTTACGTTGAAAAATTCAATGTCCTGCAGCATCCTGAATATACGGAACAGCTCTGCAAGGAACTGGCTGCCCGCTTCATCAACGACCAGGTGGAACTTGTCGTCGGGCCCATGACGGGCGGCATCCTGCTGGCCTATGAAGTCGCCAAGAATCTGGGAACGAAGTTCTTCTTTACGGAACGGGTCAATGGCAAGATGACCTTCAAGAGAGGCTTTGCCATCAAACCGGGGATCCGGGTCCTGGTTGTGGAGGATATCGTGACCACAGGCGGCAGCGTGCGGGAAGTGCTGGATGTCGTGAAGTCCGAAGGCGGCGTTCCGGTCGGTGTTGGCCTGCTTGTTGACCGCAGTGGCGGTAAGGTTGACTTCGGTGTCCGTACGGAACCGCTCCTGCGGCTGGAAGTGGAGACCTATAAACCGGAAGAGTGTCCGCTTTGCAAGGACGGCCAGCCCCTGACGCAGCGGGGAAGAACGGGAAAGTAAAGCGTGCTGCCCTGGGTTTGGTACGGGCGTTGATCCGACTGTCCAAAAAATGAATAGGATGGGCTGCCCGATGGGGAAAGCCCTGTAAAAAAAGATTCGCGGAACCTGTAATAAGGGGTTCAAGCGAATCCTTTTGGCTATTTTAAATGCCTCGATTTTATTTGGAACAGGGGCTTTTAAATGCTTTTCCAAATAAATCGTTCAATTTATTTAAAAATTTCTTGAATTCAATTAATTGCAGGTCTACAATAAAAATATAGGAATTGACTTTCATAATGTTGGGAGGAGAAAGCATGAAACGTAAAGTAATGGCTTTTTGTCTGGCCGCATCGATCCTGGGAGCAGGGACGGCGTTTGCGAAGCCGGCGCCGGCGAAACTTGTCCCGGAAAAACATGGACAGTGCTATACTCAGGAGCAGCTGTTTGTGAAGGATGTGAATGGTGCCGGCGGCGGTCAGGGTGTACTGCACGGGAATTTTGCTTTCCGCCGGGAACAGGCCCTGAAGGGGGACGCCATCAAGGAAATTGGCTGGATGACCCTGAAACCGGGAGCCTATATCGGAAACCATGCCCATAAGGATAATGAAGATGCCTACCTGATCATGTCCGGCAAAGGCATCTTTACGGATGGCAACGGCAAGGCATGGGTGGTTGGTGCCGGGGACATGACGATTGCCCGTCCGGGGCAGGCCCATGGCCTGGCAAACCTGGGGAAGGAAGACCTTGTTTTCCTGGACATTATCGCCAAGAACGACAATGCGGATCTGGAAAAAATTACAAAAGAGGAAACGACGCAATGCTTCCCCGTAACAGCCCAGTTTGAAAAGGATGTGGAAAAAGCAGGCGCCGGCAAGGGAACCGGAACCCTGTATGGCCGGTTTGCCTTCCGTCGCGAAGCAGCTACAGAAGATCAGGCCATCAAGGAAATCGGCTGGATGACCCTGAAGAAGGGCGCTTCCATCGGGCTCCATAAGCATGTGGACAATGATGATACCTATATCATCATTTCCGGTAAGGGTGTATTTACCGGTACGGATGGCAGGGAAATTGCCGTAGGACCGCAATCCGTTACGATTGCAGGACCGGGCGAAAGCCATGCCCTGCGCAATGACAGCGACGAGGATCTGGTCTTTATTGACCTTATTGCAAAGAACGTTCCTGAAGCCACAAAAAAATAAGGACCATAACGAACACGACCGGAAGCAGCTGGCTTCCGGTCGTTTTGTCTTGCCATGATCAGCGAAGCGAGGAATGGGGCAGTGGGACAAAAACCAATCGGCGTGGAAAGATGTTGCCTGCAGCGATTGGTTCCTGTTGATGTGAGGAGGAAAATGCGGATGGCTTTTTGAATATCCTACAATAATTTTGTTGTAGGATAAATATAAAATCATGTTTTACTTGTACCTTTTGTCATTATAGAATCTAGCTAAAGTAAGGAATGGAAGTTGCATTCCGTTCATATCCTGAAATGCAGGTAAGATCAATGACAGGAGGTAAAAATGATGGAAAAGATGATGAAAGTAGCTCCGTTTGGTAAACCGGGTTATACAAAAGAAGATATGTTAGCGATGGAACCGGATTTGCTTCGAGCCTTAATGAGGGAAAGAACCCATCATACCATTGAGGTTCCATTCTATTCCCTCCTCGCCAATGGGAAAAAAGATGCCATCCCTGCTTTTGGCCTGCAGGCCCAAATGGTTTTTGATGTATGGAAGTCGCGCAATCTTCCCCTGGATGAACCGGATCTTCTTTGGGTTCAGGATTATCTGGCCATTGCTCAAAAAGTACGTAATGGGGAGCCCGTAATATGGAATGAAAAGCCACAGGAACCGTTTACTGAAGATGAAATGAAAGTCGTTGAAAAATTAATTTATGGCCGTCATTCGATTCGTGATTTTGCTGATAAACCAATTCCCGATGATTTGATCCATAAAATTCTTGAGGCGGGTCGCGCGGCGCCTGTCGGTTGTAATTTGGATGAGGTCCGGTTTATTGTATTGAAGAAGCCAGAAGAATTGAACATGATCTGGAGTGACATCGCAGTGAGAAATGCGGTTGTGATTGTTATTGCCTATGATACAAGGATTCCTAAAGTGATCGGGCAGAATATCACGGTGCCGCAAAATGCAGGATTTGATGGTGCAGCAGCTGCAGATCATATGCTTTTGATGGCACATGCTTTGGGTCTGGGTGGTGTCTGGCTGTCTAAAATGGCAAAAAGTGATTTCACAAAGGATACTGCGCAGGAATTCAAAGATAAATATGGCCTGCCTGATTTCATTGGCATTGCTTGTCACATTGCAATAGGCTGGCCAGCAAACCAAACGATAAAATCAAAGAGGGTTCCCTTAAATCGAATGATTATAACCCGGGATACTTTCAATAAGAAGCAGTAGTTTGCATGAGGATATAAATCATCTGTCAAACCGCTGCACCTGGGGAATACCTAGATCCTGTTCCCTGATAAAGTACCTGGCGTTGGTTTTACGTCGATTGATTTTAAGGTTTCTTCAGCAATCTGAATAAAATTTTTATTCGCTGAAGACGGATGATGTTGCTTTAAATAACTTATGGCAATTTCTTTACTGAAATTCTCGTCATTGATAACGAAACTATATGCGTTATGTTGTTCTTTGTATTTTGATCCATTCTTATTGATTTCTTCATTTAAGAATGAAGTGGCTATAAACATGATCCCTAATCCGGACAGGCACATGGCACTTCGACTCATATAATTGGAGGTAATCATAACGATGTTGGGCTGTAAATCCTGTTTTAAACAATTTTCAACAAAGATGTCCTTGAGCCAGGTCGACTGAGAATAAGCCAGAAAAGGGCAGCGGCAGAATAAACTGATCGGCAGGGAATCGGATCTCAGCATTTTTACCTGCTCTTCAGGTGAAAAATATTTCTCGAATATATTTCTTGGACATAGGACTTGAAAAACTTCTCTATATAGAATCTTGGAGACGATATTTTCGTCTTCAACAGGAAATCCGATGATTAAATCGGATTTCCCGGAATAAAGGGAATCTACAATGTTTTTGTACGTATCTTCAAAAAAATTGAGGCGTATACGGGGATATTTTGTACAGAACTTTGAAAAAACTTTAGGTATAATGACGATGCCTCGATCGGTTTGTACCCCAATTGTTAAAGACTGATTTTTTGAGGTGGCTATATGTTCCAACTCAGCGTCAAGGAGTTTTTTTTGTGATAAGAGTCTTTTTGCGTGTTTTTCCAGGCATTTACCTGCTTTCGTAAGCTGTAAGTGAGGAGTACGTTCAAAAAACAATACATGATATGTTTTCTCCAATTTGGCAATCCTGGCGCTGAGTGATTGCTGTGATACGTAAAGCTTTTCTGCAGCTTTGGATATATTCATTTCTTCCGTTATTGCTAAAAAATATTCCAAATCCCTAAAATTCATTCTTTATCCCCCTTTCTATAGCGAGTAAAAAATACATTTTTATATTATCTTATCATATCGACAAGCGTGAACGTACCCCCTATAGAGGCAGGGTACGTTCACCGTGATGTGGTTGTAAGGTTGCTTGATGAAAAGTTTCAACAACAAGTGATAAATGGCATATCAATTTCCTGTTCATTTCCTCTTATTGAGAGATATGCTCAGGAACCTTGATATGCCTGTACTTTTTTTGGGGGCAGGAACCTTTGTCATTCTGCAATATCCATAAAATTACGATGCTGATTATCGTCATGGAATCACGTTTTGCGGGATAGGGGGCCGGATGAAAAGAATTCCTTCTGTTTCCATGAAGAACAGGGTCAGGTGTCCTTCTTGTACTTTCTCCACAGTTTCCAGACCAGGAGCGGCATAACGAGATCAATGGCCATGGCCGCCACAAAGATGCATATCTCCGCATAGGAGGACTGCTCCTTCTGCATCCACTGGTTGAGCGTGAGCAGGCAGGACAGGGCACTGAGCCAGGTCCAGAGCCAGAGGCCTTCCCGGCGGTGGCGTTCCACATCGGAGGCCCAGAACGTAACCAGACCACCCAGCATACCCAGATGGACCGCAATAAAGAGCAGGCTCATGCTGAGAGGGCCTGACGGGAAGAGCAGGATCAGATCCGCTATGGTCAGCAGGATGGCGGCCCATACGGCAATGACCATATTGTATCCTTCCGGCTGCGGGGGCAGGGCCGCCTCAAGCCTGGCTACCAGGGCATCCCGTTTTTGCCGCCAGAAGGAAACATCCTTGTTTTCCTTGCTTTCCCTCAGGACCTCATGGGCCCCGCGGATCAGGATCTGTTTTTCCTGCGGTAAGGCACGGCGGATGCCAAGGGCGGGAACGATGCTGTTTTTCGGGCGCTTCACGATGTAGTTGTATCCAATGCCGGAAAAGGCAATGGCTCCTATCATATTGACGAAGAGATCCTTCATGGTGTCAATGATACCGATGTCCAGGTATCCGCCTTCTATGGTCACGCGGCTGCCATCCGCTGTATAGATGACGGTCTTCGTGATGTCCGTGATTTTCAGCAGCTTTTGTGTTGTTGCCGTTGTCAGTTTGACCGTACCGAAACTGCGGATGATTGTGTCGTTCTGCATATCCATCTGGAAGAGCATGTCGGCGGCAAATTCAAAAAATTCCCAAAGTACACCGATGGTCATGGAAAAACAAAAAGCGCCAACGGCTACGTAAAGTGGCGAAAGGTTCAGACGGGAACTCTGGCGGTTCAGCAAATCGACAAGGGAAAAACCGACGGCGGCGCAAAGGAACCCGTTCATTGTATGGAGCATCGTGTCCCAGCCGGGAATCAGGATGTAATAGTGCTGGATCTCCCCTAAAATGGCGGCCGCATAGATGAACAGATAGATGATGGATTCAAACATGGCCGGGATTTCGATATGGAGGCTTTCTTCTGCCAGGGCTGGCAGCAGGAAGAGGATAAGGGCCAAGAAACAGAGCATTACATTTTCATAGGCTCCGTGGAGAAAACTCCAGACCATGGTGACAATCACAAAAAAGCGGAGCACCGTATAGAGCAGGAAGCGTTTCGGGTTCAGGGCAATCCGCATCTGCAGTAAATGAATCAGGCTGCTGAGCTTCGGATGGGTCCGATTTGGACGCTTATGGCCGGTATGGGGCATCATTTCACCTTCTAAGCAAGTTTTGGAGGATTTCCTCACCCTTTTATTATAAAAAATGTCGGAAAAGCGAACAAGAGAGGAAAAAGCGTTCCGCGCTGTGGGATGCAAAAAGGACTGCCGCAGTCATTGGCGGCAGCCCTCCTCAATCAACCCTTCAGACTGTTCCGGTAATCTTCCAGGAACCGGGCCAGTCCTTTATCCGTCAGTTCATGATGGATCAGCTCACGCAGCACCTTGGTAGGAATGGTTGCAATATCGGCACCGGTCATCATGACCCGGTTGACATGGTCTACATTGCGGATACTGGCGGCAATGATCTGGGTGGGGAGCTGATAGAGGCGGAAGACCTTTACCATATCGGCGACGAGCTTTACCCCATCTTCCCCGATGTCGTCCAGCCGCCCAATGAAGGGACTGACATAAGTGGCGCCGGCACGGGCGGCCAAAAGGGCCTGACCGAGGCTGAAAACGAGGGTTACGTTGGTGGCAATCCCTAAGCCGGACAGGATCTTGACGGCTTTGAGCCCTTCCGTGATGCAGGGAATCTTGACGACCACATTTTTGGCAATGGCCGCCAGTTTTTTGGCTTCTTCCACCATGCCGCTACAGTCCGTGCTGATGACTTCCGCACTGACCGGGCCGGGAATGAGCTTACAGATTTCGGGAATGACCTCCGCCTGGGAGCGTCCGGACCGGGCAATGAGGGTCGGGTTGGTCGTTACCCCATAGACAATGCCCTGATCGGCAAATTCCCTGATTTCATCGACATTGGCAGTATCCATAAAAATCTTCATGGTTTGACCTCTTTCCTGGGGACGGAACTGGAATGGTTTCTTTCCGTGGCACTTCCCATCATTTTCTTTCTATGATAATTCAGTGGCTCCGGGAATGCAACTCCCCGGGGAAAACGGTTTTGTCAGGTGTCTGTTCTGTGGTGATGACGGTTATTGGCACTACCCCTGCCAGGAGTGGAAAAGACCTGCTGAACAGGAGGTTTTTTCCGCAAACCCGCGGTGTCAGTACTTTCTTGCAATCCTGCCAACTTTGGTATCTTCATTGACTTTATCCATACAGACCGTTATTCTTATAGTAAAAAGGCTGCTTTGGTGCGGTTGGAATCAGGAACGTGCAATCAGGGAACCCTGGCTTTGTTTTGGAACCGGGGGGGGATTTCCGGAACAGGGTCGGAACGGAAAGGGTTCCCGCTGAAAAACAGTCCGCCTGGGATGTGGTATAAAAAAAGCACCCTTTCAGTGTTTGGAAAGCGCTTTTCAACAGGAGAACCATAAGCCTGCAAAGGGTCCCGGAAATCAGGCTCCAAAAGGACATGCGGAGACCTGTCGTCCGGTCTTTTCTTCAGGGAAAAGGCAAGAACGGGAAATGACTTTGAGGAAGGCGGCTAAAAGAAACGGGCCATCCAATCACCAAAAGCAGCAGGGAACTACGGTTAAAAAAGTGCGAAAGGAATCGTTCGCGGAAGGGAGAGGTGGCACCCTAGGGTCACTGCAAATTCCTGGATTGTCGGATTGCTGCGTAAAAGGGGGACGGCGGCATGGTAATATCCAATGGTTTTATGTATATTGCATTTTTGATGTTCCTGTCAGGAAGCCTGCTGGCATTGAAGAAGTATGCCAAATGGAGGGTCTTTACGGTCATACCGCCCATCATCTGGTGCTATCTGCTCAATATGATCTTCTGCACCATCGGCTTATACGATTCTCCCGAAGTAGAGCGGATCCAGATGGGGTTTCGCAGGAATTTGCTTTATGCCATGCTGTTTGTGATGCTGCTGCGCTGTGATCTTCGCAAGTTCAGGAAGCTGGGGTCCCGGATCGTGGCTGTTTTTGTGATGGGATCCATTACGATCATGGCCGGCTTTCTCATTGGCTATCCGATTTTCAAGCCTTATCTGGGGCCGGATACCTGGGGTGCCGTGGCAGCCCTGTATGCTTCCTGGGTGGGCGGCTCCGGCAATATGGCGGCCATGCTGACGGTCCTGCCTGCCAATGGCAGTACGTATGGCAAGATCGTGACGGTCGATTCGGTCTGTTATTCCCTGTGGCTGGCTTTTGTACTCTATGGTACCCGCTTTACCCAGCGCTGGAACCAGGCGGCCCGGGCCAATACCTTCTATCTGCAGCGGGTTGCCTATGATGCGGCCCAGACGGTGGCCCGTGAACGGCGTAAATCGGGAGCCGCCGACCTGACGTTCATGGTCGGCGCTTCCCTTCTGGTATCGGCCGGTGCCCAGGCCATCAGCGTTCCCTTAAGTATCGCCTTGAAATGGCTGGGCCTGGATATGTTTGATGCGGCGACGACAAGCATGCTCCTCGTGACGATCCTGGGGCTGGCCTGCGCCATGACGCGGCTTGGCAAATCCCCGGCCATTGACGGCCTTTCCACGCTGTATCTGTATGCGGTGATTTCCCTTCTGGCCTCGTCCGCTTCCTTTACGGACTTTCTGGATGCCCCCATCTGGGTGGTCTATGGCTTCTTTGTCCTTGTGATCCACGCGGCCCTTATGTTTGCGCTGTCCACCCTGTTTCAGTGGGACCTGTGTTCTCGTTTCCATGGCGTCCGTCGCCAATATCGGCGGGACCGGCAGTGCTTCCGTGGTGGCTACCGCTTACGAGCCGTCCTTTGTAGGCATTGGGGTGCTCATGGGGGCCATGGGGGCTGCCATCGGAAACTTTGCAGGCCTGCTGTGTGCGGCGGTGCTGCAAACCTTGTAATCCGTTCTGTGCGTTATACTCGTAATCCGGTCCTGGCAAATGCGTTTGTTCCAGGACCTCTTTTTTACAAAGAGGTTACTATGCGTTGGATCATTCAAGCGTTAGGCGGCAGCGGTGAACATGGACGAAACTGCTACGCCCTGACGATTCCTTCCGGAACCTATTTATTTGACTGCGGCGTCAAAAGAACGGTCAGTGGCCATCAGGTCGGGGTATATCCTGTTTTGCCGCCGGAACTGGTTCCAACGATCAGGGCCGTCTTTCTTTCCCATGCCCACCAGGATCACTGCGCGGCCCCGCCGCTTTTATATCATCTGGGATACCGGGGGCCTGTCTATGCATCCCCGGAGACGCTGGAGGCGGTACCGGAATTCCTGCAGAAGTGGCGGACCTATGTGCTTTCCCATGGTGGCAGCCTGCCTTATACCGTGAAAGAGGAAAGGGCACTGCAGTTTATGGCCCTGCGTCCGGGTAGACAGGACGTGGAAGGCCTTGACCTGACCTGTGGCCGGTCGGGCCATATGCTGGGCAGTCTGTGGTTCCACATCACGGAAGGGGACCAGGCCTTTCTCTATACCGGCGATACTGTATGGAATCCCTTCCTGCTTGCACGGGATCCGGCACCGGTGGCGAATGTTGCCATCGTGGATTGTGCTTATGCCGGCCGTTCCTTTTCACAGGAAGCCCAGAACCGTGAACTCCTTTTGGCCGTTCGCAGCGTTTTGCAAAGAGGCGGGAAGGCCCTGTTTCCGCTTCCGGCCAAAGGGCGGGCGGCCGACGTGTGGACCCTGTTGGAAAAACAATTTCCCCAGGTTCCGCTCTATGTCGATGCCGGGATTGCTGCCTACCGGGACAACCTGTTCCGGCATACCCAATGGCTGAAGGAAGAAGTACGGGCCGGTAAAGGAAAAGACAGCCATATCGTCCGCCGGGATGCGGAACGGCTGGCTGTCTGCCAAAACAAGGGACCTGCCCTGATATTGACGCAGGACGGCATGCTTACGGCTCCGGAAGGCCTTTTTTACTATAAACAGCTGAAAAGGGACGAACGGAACGCCGTATTCTTTACGGGAAAATTGTCGAAAGGATCGGAAGGGGACCGCCTGATGGAAAGGGAACCGGATCGGGAGGCTCCCGTTCTGCGCAGGCAGATCCTCATCAAGGTCCATCTTGATGAAGCGGACTGTCTGGCTTACTGCCGCAGCTGCCATGTCCGGCACGCCGTGCTGTTCCATGCCGAACAGCAGCGGAACCGCGCTGTGCTGGACTGTCTCCGCAGCCAGGGTATCGATGCCCGGCTGCTGGCGGCCGGCGAGACATGGATCTTTGATGAAAAATAAAATTCCAGCGTAAACCGGCAGGTCCGCTTATGGCCAGCGTCAGAAGCGGGGCGCTGCTGTCTTTCCATACGTTAAAAACCAGGAACCTTTGCGGTTCCTGGTTTTTCATTATCGGCTCAGACAGCGGGAATGTTATGCGTGAAATAATCCTGCAGGAGACTTACAAAATACTGCTCACATTGATTCATGACGAAACCTTTCCGGAACGCCACCGTCACATACCATTGGACGATAGGAACCGCGTGGGCATAGACGATGCGGTCCGAAGGGACTGCGCAGGAAACCGGTAAAAAGGTGCTGCCCAGTTCCTCTTCCACCATGACAAGGCTGGCGGGATGGCTGTTGATTTCCATGATGATCCTCGGGACCACATGGCGAGAACTGAAGCACTGGTCCTGCAATTTGCGGATCGTTGTCTGGTTCCGTGAAAAAATCATGGGCTCTTCACTCAAATCTTCAATCAGCACCTGCGGGAGCCCATCCTTGGCATCCCGGTTGCGGAGGGGAATGGTTTTGGCATGGGCGGCAGGAATGGCAAGAATCAGCTCTTCCGCCCGAAGCAGTATGCCCTTGAAGGGGAGCTTGGAATCATTGGCCAGCGGCAGGATGGCCATATCGATTTCTCCCTGCTGCAGAAGGTGGACCAGGGGAGTGGCAATCTCTTCTTCCGCCTTGACTTTCACCGTCGGATAAAGAGCCCGGAATTTTCCCATGATGTGGGATAAGGCAACGGCGCCCCATTGGGGTGTGATTCCGACGGAGAAGGACCCGGTTTTGGCATTTTCCAGGTCGGAAAGCCGGTTATAGAGGTCTTTTTTTTCATCCAAGATATGGCGGCAGGCTTCCACATACATTTTTCCTGCCGGCGTCAGGGACATTTCATTGCGTTTTCGTTCAAAAAGCGATACACCCAGCTCGGCTTCCAGCTTGCTGAGATGCTGGCTCAAGGTGGACTGCGTAATGAAGAGGTTTTCCGCCGCCCGTGAAAGATTGTGGACATTGGCTATTTCTACGATGTATTCAAGACCATGCAGGTCCATTCCCTGTCACGCTCCTTTCATTTCCCGGTATGCTGTCTCTTGTTTTCATTATAATTCAATTTTCAGAAAACTGGGATATTATTTTTTTCGAACACTGGATTCGGAATTACCCATTATACAGAAGCATCCGGCTATGATAGGATAAACTTGTCAGAAAGTTTGGAAATGAGCTGGCCACAGCTCTTTCCCCGGGAGGAATTGCCAATGAAGATAACACAAGTCAAGGCGTTGGGGCTGCGCTGCCAAAGCCCTGTCATGAGCGACGCCATGTCGGTCTGCAAGGCCAGACAGGCCCTGTGGATCAAAATCGAAACGGATACGGATCTTTACGGGTTGGGGGAGGCATTCACCTTTGGCAGTCCACTGGTTGTTGCCCGGCACATTGTTGAAGACCAGCTGGCTCCGGCCCTGATTGGGGAAGATCCCCGCCATATCGAGCAATTATGGCAGAGGATGTTCTGGAGAAATGTCCCCAACGGTCGGACCGGCCTGGTCATGGGCTGCATCAGCGGAATCGATATCGCCCTTTGGGACCTGGCCGGAAAGATGAACGGCGTGCCGGTCTGTCAGCTGATGGGCATCCATTCCAATAAGGTCCCGGCCTATGCAAGCGGCGGCTTCTATGCCCCGGGAAAAGACCTGGACGCCCTGAAAAAAGAAATTGAAGGGTACCTGGAAAAAGGGTACAGCGATGTAAAAATCAAGATCGGCCGTACTCCGGACCTGCCGGGCTGCGCTGTAGGATATACCGCAAGTCGTGAGTTCAGTGTAACTTATGAGGAAGACCTGGACCGTATCCGGACTGCCCGGAAGACAATGGGGAAGACAGGCCGCCTGGCTGCCGATATCAATGCGGCATGGCCTGCCAAAGCCGTGGTCCAGGCTGCCGGGGATTTTAGCGAAGCCGGCCTCAATATCCTGGAAGAACCGATCCTGTTTGAGGATGTAAAGGGACTGCAGGCAATCCGGGCCGCCATGCCGGGGATTTCCGTCATGGGCTATGAAACCACGCAGGGAGTTCGCAATTTTGCCCGGCTGATTTCCGAGGATACCATGGATATCGTACAGCCCGATATCGGCTGGGGCGGTGGATTCAGCGAAGTGCGGCGCATCGCCTCCGTGGCGGAAGGCTTTTCGAAACCCGTATCCCTTCATTCGTTCGGGTCCTGTGTGCATTTTGCCGCGAGCCTGCAGCTGGCGGCCAGCCTTCCCAATACAGAAGCCATCGAAAGCGAAGAAAATCCGAACGTCCTGAAAACCGGGCTTTTATCCGCTCCCTTTGAACACGATGAGCGAATGAATTACCTGGTCCCACAGGAACCGGGACTTGGGATCCGGATTGACTGGGATAAGGTTGCCAGGGTCCGCATTTTCTGAATCGGGAAGGCACCCGTTCAGCAGCAGTGAAAAGGAGGAATGAATGATGACCCCAGGGTTATATATGACCGCATTGATTATATCGATTTTTGTGCTTTTGATTCTTTCCCTGAAAGTTAAAATGAACAGCTTCATGGCCTTGTTCTTCACCAGCATGGGCCTGGCCATCTTTTTCGGTTTTGCGCCCCTGAAAAGCCTGAAAGCCATTGAAACGGCTTTTGGAAAAAGCCTTGGCGGGATTGGGCTGCCAGTCCTTTTTGGCGCCGTTCTTGCCATGGGTGTCCAGGATTCCGGCGTGGCTGTTTCCATCAGTAACTTTTTCGTAAGGCTTTTCAAGGGGAAACATCTGGAACTGGCCCCGACCCTTACTGCATTCATTATGGCTATATCCGTATTCGGGGACATTTCCCAGCTGCTCACGGCGCCGATTGCCGCCACGATTGCCAAACGGAAGAACATGAATATGGCCGTCGTTACCCCTTACATCATTACGGCAGTGTGGTTCACCCATGGTGTTGTGCCTCCGTCTGCGGCAATTCTTGCCGTGGCAGTGATGCTGGGGGCCGATGTCGGCATGGTAATCCTGTGGGGTCTGGTTATCTGTCTGGCCGCGCTGTTGATCATCTATGCCCTGACCAATAACTGGTTGAGGGCCCACGCCACCTATGCGGCCCCGAAACCGGAATATACGGTTGGTATTGAACCGGTAACCGATGAGAACGCCGGCGTGGAGGAGCTCCTGATCCATGAAGAGAACCTTCCGAATGCTTTTGTTGCCTTCCTGCCATTGATTGTTCCGGCCGGCCTGATCGCAGTTGCCTCCATCCTGAACATGACGCTTCCGAAGGACGCTTTGGCCGTACAGGTATTCAACTTTATCGGAAATAAATCCATTGCCATGCTGATTGGGATCTTTATCCTGATGTTTACAAATGCCAATATCAAGGAAAAGATGATTCGCAATGCCAACCGGGCTGAAAAGATTGACGGGAAAGCCTCCCTCATCGAACTTGGCCTTGGTAACTGGGTCAGCCGTGCCATCAACGTCTCGGCCATGGTCCTCATGGTGACGGCCATGGGTGCTGCCTTTGCTTCTGTTCTGTCCAGTCAGCCTGTCGTCAAGGAAATTGCCTCTACCGTTGCTGCTTCCGGGATTCCCCTGATCCTGGTGCCGTTTATTATTGCTGCCGTCATGCGCGCAGCTGCCGGTTCCATGGCAACGGCTTCCATGGCTGCCGCCGGAATCTGTCTTCCCATCATGAGTGGTCTCGGCCTTTCTCCCGTGGCTGTAACCATTGCCATTGGCCTGGGTACCGTATTGTTCGGCCATGTCAACGATTCGGGCTGCTGGATGTGCCAGGAAGTCTTCAATGTGTCCCTGACCCAGTACCTGAAATATGTCAGCCCCATGGCTGCATTCGGTGGCTGTGTCGGCATGCTTCTTCTGATGGGACTGAGTGCCGTCGGACTCGTATGATTGGATGCTTCCATCGCGCGGGGGAGGTTCCTGAAGGACCTCCTCCTTTTCCTGCCTCTGGATTCCCATTGACAACGTATGATATAATGATTTCAGCAAAATGAATTGACATCAAGGAGGATACAGTTATAATGGCTAAGATTACCGCAGATTCCCCGATTATCCAAACGGTTCAGGAACATCCTGAAATCATCGAGATTTTCATGCAGTATGGCCTGGGCTGCGTTGGCTGCATGGCGGCCAGCTTTGAAACCATCGGTCAGGGCGCTGCTGCCCATGGTCTGGATGTGGATGCGTTGATTGCTGATATCAACGACTGCATCGAAGCTGCAGAAGGAAAACAGGAATAAGCGTAAAACGAAAAGGGGAGGGTGCCTGGTGCGGTGCCCTCCCGTTTTGTTTGCAGGAGCAGCGGGGAGGAACGTGTTATGACAAGAGCATTACCGAAGGCCGGGGAAACGTGGCTTCATTTCAAGAACAAAAGATACAGGATCATTGAATGTCCCGTGACGCATACCGAGACGGGAGAACAGTTTTGTGTCTACCGCGCCCTTTATGGCGACTTCAAGGCCTATTGCCGGCCTCTTGAGATGTTCATGTCGGAAGTGGATCATGTGAAATATCCGCTTGTAACCCAGAAATATCGTTTTGAGAAAATAGACGGGTAAACTAAATCGTAACAAATTTAATATTCCCTCACCGGGGGACCCCGGTATCATGAAAAGTCTGTCGTTTTTTGGCAGGCTTTTCTTTTTTTATTAAGAATTCCTACAAATTGTGGTCCACGATATCACCATACACAATCTATTGTGTCCTTTTTTTATTCCTGCACAACCCGCGTTTTTTGAGCTTCATAAAAATTCCCCCCACTTTGAAAAAATCTCAAAAACATAGATAAAATCACGCTAAAACTGTCCTTTTTGAATTGCAATTTTCGCTTTTAGGTTTTATAATGGTGGAAAGTGGTGAAAAGTGGTGAAAATTTTGCAGAAAGGTGGGTGATGACGGTCATGCTGATGGGCGAGTTTGAACACAGCGTTGATACAAAAGGCCGTCTCTTTATGCCTGCCAGACTGCGGGAAGATCTTGGAAAAGCGTTTGTCATCACAAAAGGCGTCGATGGCTGCATCGATGTGTATCCCCTGGACGCCTGGGAGCGTCTGAAAACCAGCTTTGCGCAGAAAATCATGCCGAAGAAGAAAGAAAGAGATGTTGCCCGTTTCCTCTTTGGCAGCAGTGTGGAAGTGGAACCGGACAAACAGGGAAGGATCCTTCTTCCCGCCAATCTGCGGAAGCACGCCGGCCTTGGTGCGACGGCTACGATCATTGGTACCGGCAGCAAGGCGGAAATCTGGGATACGGAAAAATACCAGGCCTACAGTAAAGAAGTGGAAGAAGATGTTGTCAGCCTGGTGGAAGATCTTGAATTTTGACGATGGTCATGGAATGGGGAAAAGCCATGAATTTTGTACATAAAAGTGTTCTTCTTAAGGAAAGCGTTGACTGGCTTGTCACGGACCGAAAGGGAACCTATGTGGACTGTACCCTCGGCGGTGCCGGCCATTCCAGTGCGATTGCCTCCAGGCTGGAGCCGGAGGGCCTGCTGATTGGCATCGATCAGGATGAGGATGCCATTGCGGCTGCGGCAGAAAAGCTAAGCGACGTTCCCTGCCGGGTCCGGATTGTCCACAACAATTTCCGGAACCTGGGTTCCATTCTTGATGGATTGAACCTGGAAAAAGTCGATGGAATCTTCTTTGATCTCGGAGTTTCTTCCTATCAATTGGATACTCCGGAAAGAGGTTTTTCCTATATGCATGACGGTCCCCTCGATATGAGAATGGACCGGGAACGGTCCCTTACGGCAGCGGATGTGGTCAATACCTACAAGGAAGACCAGCTGGCAGAAATCATTTATAAATACGGGGAAGAGCGGTGGAGCCGCCGCATTGCCCAGTTTATTGTCAACGCCCGTAAGGAGAAGCCGCTGACAACCACGTTTGAACTGGTTTCCATCATCAAGGCCGCCATTCCGAAGGGAGCCCGTCAGGACGGGCCGCATCCGGCCAAGCGGACTTTTCAGGCAATCCGGATCGAGGTCAATGATGAACTGAAGATCCTGGATTCCACCATGGAAACCGCGGTGAGCCGCCTTAAAAGCGGTGGACGCATTGGTGTCATTACCTTCCATTCGCTGGAAGACCGGATCATCAAACAAAGTTTCAAACGCATGGCAAAAGGCTGTATCTGTCCCCCGGAATTGCCCGTCTGTGTCTGTGGGCATAAGCCGGAGCTCAGGAAATTGAAGGAGTTTGTCCCCTCAGCAAAGGAACTGGAAGAAAATCCCAGGGCCAGAAGTGCACGGCTGAGAGGCGCAGTAAAGATTTGAACAGAAGTGGGGAACCTGGAACAGGAGAAGACGCATTCTTCAATCAATTCCCATTACTGAAGCGGGATCCTTTTCAAAATTTATTCAGGAAGATCAGCAGACAGGGGATACCATTATGATGAGCTCAAGAAGCCGGGTCGAAGCCTGGCGTGTACATACCTCTTATAATTACGGAGCCACAGCAGTCCAGGAAGCACCGGAAATTTCGGTGCCGCAGCACCGTCCTGCTGTCCGTACCATTCACAGGACCCAACCGTCCGGATTGGGAGCGGCTGCGATTCGATTTGCACTAACCCTGGGAGTAGTGCTATCATTATGTGCTGTCAATACGATGTTGGCCCGTGCCTATGTAAAAACATCCAATCATTTGATTCGGCTCAAGAAGCAGGAAGCCAGGCTTCTTGACGAAAATGAAACGCTGAAAATCGATGTGAGCCGGCTTAAGAGTCCGGATCGCATTGCTGATATTGCCAGTAAAAAATTGGGGCTTAGCACAGCCAAGAACAATATTTATGTCAGTGTGGGCACGCCTGCGAAGAAAAGATAAGGGCTGTGCACACACGATGCTGTGCTGCAGCCATTTTGAGGCAGCCCGTGGGCTGCCTCTTGTCGTGATGATGGGGAGGTATAAAAATGGAACGCTCGCTTAAGGAAGTCATTCGTCAGATTCCGCAGGCATCCATCCGTGGAACCGTGCTGGACCAGACCATCAATGACCTGACCATAGATTCCCGGACGGTACAACCGGGCAGCCTGTTCATCTGTTTAAAAGGGGTCCATACCGATGGCCACCAGTATATTGGCAAGGCCGTTGAGCTTGGCGCCGCTGCCATATTGGTGGAAGAGGATGTGCCGCCGGTCCCGGGAACGGTCCTTATCCGTGTCCCCGATACCCAGAAGGCCATGATTTCCCTGGCACCCTGGTTCTATGACTACCCGGCCAAAAAGATGCGTATGATCGGAGTCACTGGAACCAACGGGAAAACCACGACGACAAACATTCTGCGGACATTGCTCACCAATACCGGTCATAAGGTGGGACTCATCGGTACCATCAATGTCATGATCGGGGATGTGGTGGAAACGAGCCATAATACGACGCCGGATGTGGTCGATTTGCAGAAGATCCTTTATCGTATGCAGCAGGCCGGCTGTGATTATGTGGTCATGGAAGTTTCCTCCCATGCCCTGGCCCTTGACCGGGTTGCCGGAATCGAGTTCGATACGGCCGCGTTGACCAATATTACCCAGGATCACCTTGACTTCCACGGCACCATGGAAAAGTACCGGGAAGCGAAGGCCCTGCTTTTTACCCGGCTTCATGAAGGTACGAAACCCAATAAGACGGCGATTTTCAATATGGATGACCCCAGCTCCCCCCTGATCATGGACCGGGTCAGGACACGGGTCATGACCTACGGAAAGTCCTCTGCCAATGATGTCTATCCGCTGTCCTTCCATGTAGGGGCCAAGCAGATGGAACTGAAACTTCATACGCCGGCTGGTGAAATGGACCTGGTGCTCCATATTACCGGTGAATTCAATGTATATAACGTAATGACCGCGGTCTGCGCTGCACTGGCTGAAGGTCTGAAACATGACGATATTGTCAGGGGACTCGACCGTTTTGGCGGGGTTCCCGGCCGTTTTCAGCTTATTGACGCGGGCCAGCCGTTCACGGTAATTGTGGACTACGCCCATACGCCAGACGGTCTGGACAATGTCCTGCGTACTGCTCGTCAGATTACGAAGGGCAGATTGTGGGCCGTCTTTGGCTGCGGCGGGGACCGGGACCGCAAAAAACGCCCTGTTATGGGAAAGATTGCCCTGGATCTGGCAGATGTGCTTGTGGTCACCAGCGATAATCCCCGCAGTGAGGATCCTGACGCCATCATCGATGACATTCAGGCAGGCCTTAATGATGCGCCTGCCAATAAGGAAATCCACCGGATTACGGACCGGCGGCAGGCAATTGAATTTTCCATCTCCCATGCTTCCCCGGATGATGTTATAATGATTGCCGGTAAAGGACATGAAAATTACCAGATCCTGAAAGACAGGACCATTCATTTTGATGATGGGGAAGTTGTACGTGACTTCTTCCGGAAGGGAAACAAAGATGCTTGATATTGCCATGATCAAAAAAGCAGCGCAGGCGGAAACCACGCTGCCCGATACTTTGGAGTTTTCGGCGATTACAACGGATTCCCGGCAGATTGAGCCGGGAACCCTTTTTGTAGCTTTAAAGGGCGAAAAGTTTGACGGCCATGATTTCGTGGCTTCGGCACTTGAAAAGGGGGCCGGTGCAGTCATTGTGGACCATAATCCCGGCGTTGATGCCAGATCCTGCATTATCGTGCGGGATACACTGGCTGCCTACCAGCAGATTGCCTCTGCCTACCGCCTGTCCAAAAAGGGACTTCGGGTCATTGCCATTACCGGATCGAACGGGAAAACGAGTACCAAGGATATGACCGCTGCCTGTCTGGCTCCGAAATACAATGTCATCAAGACCCAGGCCAATTTCAATAACGAAATCGGCCTGCCCATGACCTTGCTCCGGATCCGGGATGACACGGAAGTGGCCGTGGTGGAAATGGGCATGCGCGGTCTTGGTCAGATCCGGGAAATGAAGAAAATTGCCGTCCCTGACGCGGCCATTATTACGAACGTCGGGGAAACCCATATCGAACTGCTGGGGTCCATTGAAAATATTGCAAAAGCCAAGAGCGAAATCCTGGAAGATTTTACGCGTGACAACATTGCCGTCCTTAACGGCGATGATCCCCATGTGATGGCCATGAAGACCGGTGCTGCCGTGACGACTTTTGGAACCGGGGCCCACTGTGATGTCCGGGCCCGGGATATTACCCCTGTCGGTCTCATGACCTGCTTTACCTATGAAAGCCGCCTTACGGGCTGTGAGCAGCAGGTTGTGCTGCCCATGCCGGGAAACCATAATGTCATGAATGCCCTGGCGGCAATTGCCATGGCAGAACGGTTCGGTGTCCCTGACAGGGATATTGCGGAAGCGCTCCAGAATATCAAGATGACGGAAAAGCGACAGGAATTCCTCCATTATGGTGACATGACCATCATCAATGATGCCTATAATGCCAGCCCGGCTTCCATGAAGGCTGCTTTTGAAACCCTGCGGGATGTCGTGAAGAACCAGGGCACGGGGCGGGCCATTGCCGTCCTGGCTGATATGAAGGAACTGGGACCGGTATCCGAGGAAAGCCATCGTAAAGTAGGGGCCTGGACCGCGGAATATGGCATCCATGAAGTAATCTGCTACGGCCCGGAAGCGCGTTTTATCAGTGAAGAGGCCGAAAAATACGGCGTTTCCGTCCATTATGTTCAAGATAAGGAAACGGCGGCACGCTGCCTTTCGCAAATGGTCAGGTCTGGCGATGTGATCCTGCTCAAAGGGTCCCATTCGATGGCTGTTGACCAGGTAATTGACCTGGCATTCAAGAAGGACGGTATTGCTCATGCATGAATTCTGGATTGTCATTACGTCCTTTGCCCTGACGGTCCTCATTGGGAAATTCCTCATTCCGGAACTGCATAAGTGGCATTTCGGCCAAAGCATACGGGAATGCGGCCCTAAGGAACATATGAAGAAAAGCGGCACGCCGACCATGGGCGGCATCATGATGATCGTGGCCGTCATTGTGGCCTGCCTGATGTGGATTCCTTTTGACCCGCATATCATCGTAGCGCTGTGGCTCTTTGTGGGCTACGGGCTCATCGGTTTCATCGACGACGGGCTGAAGGTGTTCTTTAAACGCAACCTGGGACTTACGGCCCGGCAGAAGATGGCCCTGCAGATCCTGGTCGCCGCAGTATATCTGTTCTATCCGGGCGACGTGTACAGTACGTCCATCTGGATTCCGATTGTGAATGAAACAGTGGATCTGGGATATTTTTATCCTGTCTTTATCCTGCTGCTGCTGGTGGGTACCACGAATGCCGTCAATTTGACGGATGGCCTCGATGGCCTGGCGGCTGGAGTGACGATTCCTGTGATGCTTGCCTTCGCAGTGCTTGCCTTGTTTGAAGACCTGCCACACGAAATGCTCTTTTCCCTGGCCATAGTTGGCAGCTGTGTCGGCTTTCTCGTCTATAACCATCACCCG
Organism: uncultured Acidaminococcus sp.; assembly: GCA_902796945.1. GTDB lineage: Bacteria > Bacillota > Negativicutes > Acidaminococcales > Acidaminococcaceae > Acidaminococcus. The sequence continues at coordinate 26,313 of CADBQR010000024.1, read as the reverse complement.
GCCCGTGTGTTCATGGGCGATACAGGATCCCTGGCACTGGGCGGCGCCGTTGCTGCGACTGCTATCGGGACGCATACGGAAATCCTGCTGGTCCTGATCGGCGGCGTGTATGTCATTGAAACCGTCTCCGTCATCATGCAGGTCCTTTATTTCAAAAAAACGGGCGGCAAGCGAATTTTCCGCATGACGCCGATTCATCATCATTTTGAGCTGGGCGGCTGGCCTGAAACGACCGTCGTCGTCCGCTTTGTCCTGGCCAGTGCAATTTGTTCCGCGGCGGGCGTGGTGCTGTGGATGCTAAACCACGCACTTCCTGTGGAAATTCATTGAATTGAATCTGCTGCAGGTCGCGGTGCCAAAATGTGCCGGATTGCTTTAGACGCATGGAAGTGGGCACGGAAGGGGGTTCGTTCCCCTGGTCAGGAATTTCCAACTTTAAGCAATGTGTTACGAATGGTGAGTCTTATATGATGCGTTGTGAAGGGCAGCGGCGGCTGCGGTGCCTGAAACCGGCAATGGCCAAAGCCGCTGCCGGTACTGCAGCACGAACCGCTAACCGTTAATTCCTTCGAATAATCCTTGTTTTTACAAGCTTAGATAGTATCCAGTCTACAAATAGGGGGCAATCAAATTGGGAAACAGCCGGACAGTATTTGTTTATGGCGCTGGGATCAGCGGCCAGGGAGTATCCCAGGTCTTGGCAGACAGGGGAGACCGCGTCATTTTGTATAACGATGAAAAGAAAGAACTGGCGCCCGTTTTTTTGGACGCTTTTACGAAACAGGGGGGCCGCTACGTCTGCGGGGTCGATCCGGAACCGTATCTGAGGGAAAGTGATTTGTTCATCATTTCCCCGGGCATTCCCTTTACGACGGAAACCGTGAAGAAAGCCCGCGACCTTCAGATGGAAATCATCGGTGAAGCCGAAGAGGCCAGCCGTCTTTATAAGGGAACCTGGGTCGGCATTACCGGGACGAACGGTAAAACGACCACGACGACGCTGGTGGGACGTATGCTGGAAACCCTGCCGCATCCCACGACGGTGGCCGGTAACATTGGGTTTGCCCTGTCGAAGGAACTGGAACATATGGGCCCGGATTCCTACGTGGCTGCGGAACTGTCCAGTTTCCAGCTGGAGGGAATGACGACGTTCCATCCGCAGATTGCCTGCATCATCAATATCACGCCGGACCATTTTGAACGGCATGGCAATATGGAAAATTACATTGACGCCAAGGCGCAGATCTTTGCGCGTCAGACCGCGGATGATGTCCTGGTCCTGAATTATGACAATGAAAACACCCGCCGTCTGGCGGACCGTGCCAAAAGCCGCGTGTTTTTCTTCAGCACGGAAGAACCGCTGAAGGAAGGTGCCTGGATTGAGGATGGCTGGTTTGTCTTCAAGGTAGATGGCACGCTGCATAAGGTCTGCAAGGTTTCAGACCTGCAGATTTTTGGCGCCCATAATGAACAGAACGTGCTGGCTGCCATTCTGTGCTGCCATTTTGCCGGCGTAACGGTGGAAAACATGGCGAAGGTCCTGAAGGCCTTTGAGGGAGTTGAACATCGCCTGGAATACGTGACGACCATCAAGGGCGTTCCTTATTACAATGACTCCAAGGCTACCAATACGGATTCGGCCATAAAGGCGCTGGAAGCCTTCAAGGATGGCCATGTGATCCTGCTGGCCGGTGGTCACGACAAGATGACCGGCCTGGATGACTTTATGCAGGCCTGTGCCAAAAAGACGGATGCCCTGATTCTTCTGGGTGAGGCAAGAAAACGTTTCCAGGAAGCCGCCGTCAAAAATGGCGTCAGGAACATCATCATGATCGACGGCTCCTTTGAGGATGCCGTCCGCAAGGCTTATGCCATTGCTGTACCGCCAGAGGTGGTGCTGCTGTCACCGGCCTGCTCGTCCTATGACATGTTTGCCAACTTCCCGGAAAGGGGACGTGTCTTCAAGAAGATTGTCCGCACCCTGGAAAAGGAAGCCGGGGAGGGAAAGCAATGAAAGTCCTTATTGCCGGCGGCGGTACCGGAGGCCATATCTATCCGGCACTGACCATTGCCGATGCCATCAGAAGGCAGGTTCCTGATGCGGAGATTACCTTTGTCGGCACCCGGAAAGGGCTGGAAAAGGAAATTGTTCCCCGCTATGGCTATCCCCTTGAATTTATCCGGGTAGCCGGCTTTGAACGGCACCTGGGAATCAGCACCCTGAAAAGTGCCGGGGAACTTGTACTGGGCATGCAGGAAGCGTATCGCCTGGTGAACCGGATCAATCCGGACCTTGTGGTAGGTACGGGAGGCTATGTCTGCGGACCGGTCCTTTTCTGGGCAGCCATGAAACGGGTACCGACCTGTATCCAGGAACAGAACGCCATGCCCGGTGTTACCAATAAGATCCTGTCCCGCATGGTGGATAAGGTGTTTTTAGGATATAAGGATGCGGGCAAGTATTTTGCTTCCCATGCCAAAAAAATCCTTACGGGCAACCCGGTCCGCCGGGAAATCCTGGAAGCCACCCGGGAGGAGGCCCTGGAGCGCTTCCAATTGGATCCGGCCCGCCGTACCCTCCTGGTTTTCGGTGGTTCCCGGGGCGCTCGGACCATCAACCAGAGCATGATTCCCGTTGAAAAGAAACTGGCCGGAAATCGTCATATCCAGATTCTTCACGCTACTGGCGAATATGGTTACAAGGACCATATGGAAGCCCTGGGAGAAGCGATTGCCAGTGAAAGCAATCTCCATATCGTGCCGTATCTGCATGATATGCCGCTGGCGCTCGCAGCGGCCGATCTGGCCGTGTCCCGGGCCGGTGCCATTGGCCTGGCTGAACTCATGGTGAAGGGTGTGCCGTCCATTCTGGTTCCTTACCCTTATGCGACGGCCAATCATCAGGAATACAATGCCCGGTCCCTGGAAGGGCAGGGCGCGGCTGAAGTCATCCTGGACAAGGACCTTACCGGTGAAATTCTTCTGAATACCATTGAAAAACTGCTGAAGGACCCTGATCTGCTGCATATGATGCATCGCGGAGCCCTGCGGGCCGGCAAGCCGGACGCGGCGGATGAAATTGCCAGACAGGCCCTGGACATGGTCCGTCAGGATAGGGGGAATGTATAAGTGTTGGATTTGGACAAAATCAGGAATATCCACTTCATTGGCATTGGCGGTGCCGGTATGAGCGCCCTTGCCAATGTCCTTATGAAGCGGGGATATCACGTTTCCGGTTCGGATGCCAAACCGGGCTATATGGCCAATCAGCTGGCAAAGGAAGGTGCCCTGGTCTTTATCGGGCATGCGGCCTGCCAGATTGAACGGGCCGAAGCCGTAGTGGTTTCGACGGCCATCCATGAGGATAACCCCGAATTGGTGGAAGCCAGGAAGCGGAAGGTTCCGGTCATCCACCGCAGTGATGTCCTGGCCTACCTGATGAACAAACATAAGGGCATTGCCGTTGCCGGTGCCCATGGCAAGACGACGACCAGCTCCATGCTGAGTGTCATTACCTGCGAAAACGGGATCGATCCGACCGTGGTGGTGGGCGGTGTCGTCAGCAACCTCGGAACGAACTCGGTCAATGGACACAGCGACTATGTCGTGGCGGAAGCGGATGAAAGCGATGGTTCCTTCCTGAAATTCCATCCCTATCTGGCCGTTGTCACCAATATTGAAAACGATCACCTGGACCATTATGGAACGGAAGCCAATATCCAAAAGGCGTTCCAGCAGTTTGTCGATCAGGTCAAGGCAGAGGGAAAAGCCATTCTCTGCTACGATAATGCCAAGGTCCGTCGTGTCGGGGAAAAAACGCATACCCATGTGATTTCCTATGGCATCGATTCCCAGGATGCCGATTATCGGGCCGAAAATATCGTCTATGGCAAGGATGGCACCCACTATGAGATCCTTTACAAGGGCGAAAAGATCGGCGAAGGCCATCTGGTTGTGCCGGGCCGCCATAACGTCCTCAATTCCCTGGGCGCCATTGCCGCCGCACGGGAACTGGGACTGCCCCTTAATCAGATTGTTGCCTCTCTGGAGAAATTTACCGGGGCCAAACGCCGCTTTGAGACAAAGGGCCGTGTAAACGGCGTCTGGGTGGTCGATGATTATGCCCATCATCCGACGGAAATCCGGGTCACCCTCAAGGCCGCCCGTCAGACCCAGCCCAAGCGCCTTATCTGTGTTTTCCAGCCCCATCGTTATACGAGGACGAAGCTGCTGCTCAATGATTTCGCCGTTGCCTTCAAGGAGGCCGACGAACTCATCGTGACGGATATCTATGCGGCCAGTGAAGCACCCATTCCCGGAGTGACCGGCGAAATGCTGGCAGAAACCATTCAGAAGACGACGGGACAACATGTACGGTTCATGTCGGGCTTTGATGAAATCCAGGGGTATCTCCTGGACCATGTGGAAGCCGGGGATTTGGTCATGACCATTGGCGCGGGCAGCATCAATCAGCTGGGAGTCAATCTTGTAGAAGCATTAGAACGGAGGAATGCACATGAATAAGAATGAACGTGTTGCAGTTGTTATGGGGGGCCCCTCCAAGGAACGGGAAGTTTCCCTTTCTACGGGCGGTGCCATTGTCGACGCCCTGCGTGAAAAAGGATACAATGTCATTCCTGTGGACCTTGATGTGCCCATTTTCCAACAGCAGCTGGAAGACCTGGGCATCCGCGTGGTATTCAACGCGGTCCATGGCCTTTACGGGGAGGACGGCCGCATGCAGGCTGTTCTGGAAATGCTGGGCCTTCCTTATACCGGGTCCGGGGTGCTGGCAAGTGCCCTTGCCATGAACAAATTCTATAGCAAGCGCATGTTTGAGGCAGCCGGAGTTTCCACCGCCAAATGCCTCTACCTGACAAAAAAGGATGCCGCTTCCGCTAAGGAACGGATCGTTAAGGAGCTGGGAATCCCTGCCGTCGTGAAACCGGCTGAACAGGGATCCAGCATCGGCGTTACCATCGTAAAAAGCGAGGCTGACCTGGACAAGGCCCTGGAAGAAGCCTTTTCCTATGGGAACCTGGTCCTGGCAGAACAATATTTCAACGGCAAGGAAGTGGCTGCCGGTGTCATGATGGGCGAAGATGGTGAACCGGTCGCTATGCCGCTAGTACTCATTGAACCGCATACGGACTATTACAATTACCATAATAAATATACAAAAGGTGCCACGACCTACACCTGTCCGGCTCCTTTTGATCCGGAACTGACGAAAAAAATGCAGGCGGAAGCCCTCAAGGCCTATAAGGCCCTTGGCTGCAGCGGGGTTGCCCGTGTCGACGAGATGGTGGATGAAAAAGGCAATTTCATCGTCCTGGAAGTCAACACGGTACCCGGCATGACGGCGACCAGCCTGATTCCGAAGGCCGCCGCTGCCATGGGATATTCCTTCCCTGACCTGTGCGAAAAAATCCTCCTGGCTGCCCATAACTGATCATGGATACGCCAAGGAAATGGAACAGGCAGCCTTTCCGTGTGCCTGTGCCGCCTTCCCAAAAGCAAGCCGGTGGGGAGCCTGGGGCAGGAAAGGAGAAGCCGCCTGAAGGCCATAAGGTAAAAAAACGACGTCGTTTCCATTTGCCTCACATTCCCGTTTCCCCGCAGGTCACCGGAGCCTTGCTGAGGGTCATCGTGGCTGCTGCGGGGATTCTCTTCCTGCTTCACCGTCCCTGGCTTCATTTCGGACATGTAAAGGTGGTCAATGCCAGGACCATTACAACCGAAGAGGTCATGGAAAAAGCCGGTCTGGAAGAGCCTCTCAACATCTTCAACATTGACCGCTCCCAATTGGAAGCCCTGCTCAGGGAAGATGTACGGGTGGAAAAGGTTTCCGTTTCCTTTGGATTCCCGAACCTGCTGAAGGTTGACATCAAGGAGCGGGAACCGGGGGTTTACCTGGAATGTAATGACGGCTATGCCAAGGTGTCCTATTCCGGGCATGTTTTATCCGTCACCCGGGGCATCCCGGATGCCGAGGCTCCGTTGGTGACGGGGTATCGCGGGGGAAGCCTTTTGCAGGGCGATGTGCTGGAAGATGAGAACCTGAAAGGGATGCTGACCTTCCTGAACCGCCTGGATACGGATCTCCGGAACCGGATTGCTGAGATTTCCCTGGACGACCGGATGCATATCACCGTCCACCTGGAAGACGGGATTCCCATCGTGGTGGGGGATTATGAAAATGCCCTCGATAAAATCGGGACATTCACCATGTTGTGCGGAAAAATGGAATCCAGGAAAATAAAGGCCAAATACATCGACCTGACGTATGAAAAGCCTTATATCAAGCTTAAGTAATGGAAGCTCAAGTAAGAAGGGGAGCGTATGATTCACTGCAAGGATAAGAAAGAAAAATTCTTTATGTTCCTCGTCTTCTTCGTGCTTGGCGGAATGATTTCCACGCAGTTCCGTAGTGCGGAATTCGCCCGCACCAATATCAATCAGCAGCGGGCGGAGGATCTGGTGGAAAAAGTCAAGATCGCCGAAAAGGAAAACAAGACGTTACAGGAACGCATAAAGAAAATGGAAAAAGCCGGCGTGGGGGCCGGTGACCCGAAGGCACAACAGGCCCTGAAAGTGCGGGCCGGGGAAGTTGCCCTGGAGGGACCGGGCGTGGTTGTGACGCTGAACGACAGCAAGGTCCAGGCCAAAAGCGGTGAGGACCCCAACCTGTATATCATCCACGATGATGATATCCTCCGCATCCTGAACGAACTGCGGGCGGCGGGGGCGGAAGCACTGGCCCTGAATGATGAACGGATCCTGGATATCTCCGAGATCCGCTGTGCCGGGCCAACGGTTTCCATCAACAATACCCGGTTTTCCCCGCCTTATGTGATTTCTGCCATCGGCGACCCGAAAAACCTGGAAAGTGCACTCCGCCTTCGCGGTGGGGTCGTGGAAACGCTGAAATTCTGGGGAATCAGCGTGGAAGTGGAGCAAAAGAAAAAATTGCTTGTACCGGCTTATAAAAGAGCACGGCATTATGAATTTGCCAAACCAAAGGAGGATGCGTAATCATGTTGTATGCCGTCCTTGGATTGGTCCTGGGCATTGGCCTGGGAATATACCTGCCCGTATTCCCGCAGGTATACAGCAAATTGGTGGCCGTTGCCTTTATGGCATCGCTTGATGCAGGATTTGGGGGCCTTCGTGCCGTTAAGGAAGGAACTTATGACAGCAGTGTCTTCATTAGTGGCTTTTTTGCAAACGGTATTTTCGCTGTTTTTCTCTGCTATTTTGGCATGAGACTGGGAATTGACCTGTACTATGTGGCATTACTTGCCTTCGGACTTCGTATTTTTAATAATATTGCCATTATCCGTCGACTTTTTATGAAGAAATAGTGTGATTTTCTTTGAAAAGTACGTGAAATCCGTCGAATCAGATGGTATACTATAGTACAGAGTATTTACATGTTGATTGAACAACCCTATTCAGATATTCGATGTGAGGAGGACCTGGAGATGTTTGAACCTGAAAAGGCAAAGGCTGATGTACAACCCCTGGAAAAAATTAAAGTAATCGGTGTCGGCGGCGGCGGAAACAATGCCGTGAATCGGATGATCGATACCGGGCTGCAGGGTGTGGAATTCATTGCGGTGAACTGTGATGCACAGGCGCTGCGGACTTCCAAGGCACCGACCAAGATCCAGATTGGTGAAGAAGTAACGAAGGGATTGGGCGCTGGTGCCGATCCTGAAGTAGGGGAAAAGGCAGCTGAAGAATCCAAGGATCAGATCGCTGAGCTGTTCAAAGGTGCCGATATGGTATTCGTTACGGCCGGTATGGGCGGCGGCACTGGTACGGGTGCTGCTCACATCGTTGCTGAATGTGCCAAACAGGCCGGTGCACTGACCGTTGGCGTTGTTACGAAACCTTTTACTTTTGAAGGCCGTCGTCGTTTCAATGTGGCCGAACAGGGCATTGCCAACCTGAAGAGCAAGGTGGACGCGCTGATCACGATCCCGAATGACCGCCTGCTCCAGGTTGTGGACAGAAGAACTTCCATGGTAGATGCCTTCAAGATTGCCGATGATGTACTGCGTCAGGGCGTACAGGGCATTTCCGATCTGATCAGTGTTCCTGGTCTGATCAATGTGGACTTCAACGATGTGAAAACCATCATGACCAATGCCGGTTCTGCCATGATGGGGATTGGTACTTCCAATGGGGAAGAAGGTGCCGCTGCAGCTGCTGAAGCCGCAATCAAGAGCCCGCTGCTGGACAGCACCATTTCCGGAGCCAAAGGTGTTCTCCTGAACATCACCGGCGGCCCGAACCTGTCCCTCATCGATGTCAACGAAGCCAGCAAGATCATTACGGATGCCGTTGATCCCGATGCCACCATTATTTTCGGTGCTACCATTGACGAAAACATGGGCGATTCCATTCGCGTCACCGTCATTGCCACGGGCATTGATGATGCAAACGGTTCCAAGACCGTACAGCCGAAAAACTTCGTCAAACCGGAAACTCCGACCAGCCGTCTGACCCGATCCGCTGAGAAAGAAGCCGCTTCCAAGGTAAGCTCCTTCAGTGCTCCCAGCTCGGAGATTCCGCCCTGGATCCGCAATAAATAATTTCTTCCGGATTGAGGTGTAGCTTATGAAATGCCCTTTCTGTTCTTTTGCTGACAGCCGTGTCATTGATTCCCGTTCAGTGGATAACGGGACATCCATACGCCGCCGCCGGGAATGTCCGCAGTGCGGGCGCCGCTTCACGACGTATGAAAAATACGAGGAAACGCCCCTTCTTGTCATCAAGAAGGACGGCCGTCGGGAACTCTTTGATAACCAAAAGCTGATTGCGGGATTGCTCAAGGCCTTTGAAAAAAGACCGTTCTCCTACGAGCAGATCCAGGAAATCGCTGCCGGGGTTGAACGGGAACTGCGGTCCTTGGGAGAGAGCGAGGTCAAATCGACCCTCATTGGCGAGACCGTCATGAAACATCTGGAAAAAATCGATCAGATTGCCTATGTCCGTTTTGCTTCTGTTTACCGGCAATTTGCTGACGTGAATAACTTCATGCAGGAAATTCAGGGTATGCTGAAGAAAGTGGACGCCACTGATCCATCAAAGGAAAAATAATCAAAAACCTGCTGCGTTGCAGCAGGTTTTTTTATGCCTGAAAACGGATGGGTCCAGGCCGTTTGTATTTCCCAGGCCTTCCTGGTCCTTTGGAATATCAGAAGGCCGCATCGGGTACTGGGAATCTTTGCATCACAGGATCCGGCACTGACCAGGAGGCTGGCCTGCCTGGACGCCTCTGTAAAAATCCCTTGCCGGGATGACGGTATCCGGTTTCCCGAAAAAGATATCGTTCCTTTTCACCCTTTTATACCAGGAACCGACCCATTTATTTTCTGGCAGCAGGAATCCCCGCCTGGAGCCAGAAAAAGCCCTATATGCGAAAGGAGGAGGAATGGTGAAGGAATATCAATGGAAAGCCGGGAAAAAAGGGGAACCCGTTGCAACCGGGGTGATCCTGGCGGAATCACAGGACGCGGCGGCGCGCACCCTCCTGCAGGAATATGACTATCTGATTCAGCTAAAGGAGCGGCGTCGTTTGCTGTTCCGCCGGGGCAGGCAGCTTTCATCGATGGAAAGGGAAGCCTTTTTTCGTCAGATGGGGATCCTTCTCAAAAGCCAGGTCCCCCTTCTGAAAGTCCTGAACATCATGGCCATGAGGGGATCTCCCGCCACTGCCGCCCTGTGCCGCACCCTGGGAGAGAACCTGTCCAAGGGACATTCCCTTTCCCAGGCCCTTGGGAGGCATGAAGAAGCCTTAGGCGAGCTGGCGCCCAAATTGGCTTCAGCGGGGGAAAAAAGCGGCCAGACCGCCCTGGTCTTTCTATACCTGGCAGGGTATTACCAGAGAAAGCGGAAATTACGGAATCTGGTACTGGGGGCCAGTCTGTATCCGCTGCTCGTTCTTTTTCTCGGCGGCCTGCTCTTTCTTTATTTCATGGCTGCCATCCTGCCCGTCTTTGCCGGCCTGTATCAGACCCTGCAGGTGCCTCTTCCTCTGGGGATTCGGGGAATGCTGGCTGTCCGCTCCTGCTTTATGGAAAATACCGCTGCCGCGGCGGGTTTCCTGGCCGTCCTGATGCTTTACGGCCGCACTCTTTTTAAAAGGAGGTCGGTCTGGGAGAACCGGATTCCCTTCTTGCGGAACTGGATCCGTCTTTTCTGGGAAAATCGCTACATCAGCCTGCTGGCACTGCTGCTTAAAAGCGGACTTCCCTTACATGACAGTCTCGCTGAAGCGGCTGCCATTCTGCCGGAAGGACCTTTCCGCCATTCCGGGCTCCGGCTCCTTCATCTTGTCGACAGTGGCCAGCCGCTTTTTCGAGCGGCCCGGCAAACGCCGCAGCTATGCAGTTCCCTGACGGTGGAATTCATGGCCATTGGCGAAGAGAGCGGGAAAATGGGCGAAATGATGACGGAAGCGGCCGTCCTGCTGGGGCAGGAAATCAGGCATCGCATGGCCGCGTTCAAGCAACTGCTTGAGCCCATGCTGCTCCTTACGCTGGCTGCGCTCAGCGTCATGATCCTGTACTGCCTCCTGTCCCCGATGACCGGGCTCCTGAACGGGATTCCCGCACGTTTCTAAAAAGCGCTGAACAACCGTCCTGCAGTGGACGGCCGAAACACGGCAACCCCTGTTTTTCCTTCTTTCCTTCATTTTCCTCCGGCATGGTTCATGAACCGCGCCTTCCTTTACGCCAATCAGAAAAGGAGATGCTGACGATGCAAAGTACAAACCAGGAAGAAAAGACGCTTATCAGGAACACACCCGCAGGGATTCCATCCCAGGCAGCTCACAAACGGAAGTATAAGGCAGGGAAGGGATTTACCCTTTTGGAAATCCTGATCGTCCTGGCCATCCTGGGGGTCATGGCGGCTGCCCTGATCCCCTCCATCGAAAGTGCGATGCATAAATCCCATGACACGCAGCTTGTGGTGAACCTCACGACCCTTGACAGTGCAGCCCGTATTTACGCCATGGAAAACGGACGGGCACCGACAGATATCAAGGAATTGGTGGACGGGAAATATGTGCCCTCCAAAGAATATGAAGACATCATCCTGAAAAAGAGCAGCACAGGCAGCAAGGAATGTGAATTTGAAGGCACCCTGAGCAGCGGTGAGGTCATTCGGAGCAGTGAACTGGGAAAACCGAAAAAGGAAGGCGGCAATGGCTAAGCAGGGAGGCTATGTTCTCTTTGGGCTGCTTTTCATGCTGACCGTTGTCATGGCCTTTACGGGCCTTGTGGTTCGCTTTTTGCCGATGCTCGGAAAAGGCTGCGCGGCGCTGGAGCGGAACCTGTTCCTGGAGCGGGCTGCCAGTCTTTTTACAGCTGCCCAGGGACAGGCCCTGCTGCTGAATGGCAGCCTTAGCGATGTCCGTGCTGACCGACTGGGAATCCGGCTGCGGCAGAGACGGAAGGGCAGGACATTCCTTTTCCTGCCGGCTTCCGGAAGCGGCTTTGCAGTTACGGGGCCGGGGATCTTTACTTTTACGGCCAAAGGAGGGGTAACGCCTCATGGAAAGCGTGTCACCATTGCTTCCCCGGAAGGAAGGGTGCAGTCAAAAGCCTTTTATTTTGAACCGGTACGGGGACGCCTGTGCTATGAAAAGGGAGCGGGTTTGCCGTGATGGCGGGTTCCTCTTTCTTGATGCCATGGGCGGCGCTTTTCTGGTCACGACGGCGGTGCTGCTGGTCCTTATGCTGGCGGCCCAGAGCCTTCAGGGTCTGGCTGTCTGGGAAGAAAAAGAGGCGGCAAGACGATGGTTCCGGCAGCGAATGGATGCGGCTACCGCTGAGCCCCTTCCGGAAAATATCCAGGTCCGGGACGAAGCGACTCCCCTGGGGGGTCCGTCAAAACTGGTCCAACACCATATCAAAGTCACCAGCAGCCAGGGTCGCCTTCTTTTCCAGGCGGTGCTTTATGGTAAAGAGTAGGGGAAGCTTTCTCCTTAAAGGCGTCCTGGGGCTTTTTCTTTCCACTTTCCTGGTCATGAACTGTTTCTGGCTGTTCCGGCAAGCCCTGCAGACTGGCCGCGCCATCCAGGAAGAACTTGAACTCCGGCGGGCTTCAACGGAACTTCGCTGTCGGCTGGCCAACTTTTTCCGTTATCGCTGCCGGGATTGTGAAATTGAATCCGGTACGGCGGGCCGGAGCCTCACCTGCCGGACCGGCCGTGAGCAGCAGGAGGTCCGTTTTTATTGCTCCCTTTCGCCTTCCTCCCATCGCCAGACCCTTTATGTGGCAGTACGGGAGACCAATCGTTCCGAGGCAGGCATCAACCCCTTGTCATCGCCCCATCTGGATGTGACGGATCTTTCCTGGGAACTGATCCCGCCGGACCGGATTTCCTGTTCCCTGGTCCTGTCCCTGCCGGAGGGAGGCCGGAAACGGCCATTTCGGGAGGTGTTCCGTTATGGCAGTCCCTGACCGGGCGCCGGGAATGGTTTCCATTTTTGTCCTGGTTGTCATGGTCCTTACGGCAAAAGTGATGACCACCGCGTTCCTTGCGGTATCGGATCACCTCCAGCTCCAGCAGTTCCTGCACGTTTCAGAGGCCTATGCCGATATGCTGCAGCAGTTCTGCAGGGCCAATGCCCCAAATCCCCTGCTTTCTAACGGCACGGAAATCAACGGCCCGGAAGTCCTGCTTTCCCAGGCGGACGGGCCGGTGCACCTGAGGATCACTGCAAAACAGGATGGCTGCCCCTATATCCGGGTCGAACAGGCCATGGTGGCGGACAACCGCCGAATGCCCCTGGTCAAGGCAAGGCGCTGCGAAATAACGCCGCCCGGCGGTGCGGACCACCCTGTCTATAGTGGCGGAGAGGCCTCCTTTCCCCGCTATGCCCTTGTGGATTTTGCTTCCTGCCGTTCCTATGCGGAACCATTGCCAGCCCGTTGGCAGGGCTTCTTCAACCTGGGGGGCCGCTTTTATGATGCCCGTGCCCGTATTCTCCGCATCCGCCGTGAACAGGCCCTTGCTGGCAGTGGCCTGCTGCTGTTACCGAAAGGGATCGTGTTTTCGGAAGGGGTCCGTTACGAAGGACGACTGATCTGCTACAGCTTCGGTGATATCGTCATTGGACGAAATGTCACGCTCCGCGGCGTCTTTCTTTTTACGGATAAGCGGATAATTGTCGGAGAAAATTCACATATTCATGGTATAATGACGGCTGGAACTGCGATTTCCCGGGGTGAGGGGTCCTCGCTCACGGCAGACCGGGATGTCCTGAAGCCTTTTCAGACTTCATACGTTACGTTTTAGGAGGTTATACGATGAATAAATGGATGGCGCTGGCCGTAATGACTGCTTTTCTGGGACTTTCCTCCCAGGTTCAGGCTTTCGGTCATACGACGATTGTACAGGATAAGGTATCTGGCGGGGTGCTTCCCTATGTGGATGGATTGAAGGAAAGCTATTTGCAGAAGAATGTCAATTCCCTGCTGAAGGAGAAAGGGGAGGCCCTGGCCAAACAGGCCGGCAAGGGTGCGCGCCTTTCCTATGAAATTACGGTGAACCGGCCCAGCCTTTTCAGTGTCATCCTGAAAGCCGAGGGAGATAAGACGCTTTATGAAGGGGTTACGGTTGACACGGCCGCCGGCAGCGAACTGGACGAAAAGGACCTGCTCTATACCAATACGACGGCTTATCAGCAATACCTGCAGGGTAAAAAATACGTTTTCAGTGAAAAAGGAATCCGGGTCCAATCCGCTCCTGGCGGTGCCTTTGACACGGTCGTTCCTTATCCTTCCCTGGTCAGGACCATCAATGTTGCTGGCGGGGCCCGTCTCCTGACAAGCTATAAGCTGACGAAGGAATCAGCGGATAAAACGCTGGAACTGAAACCGGGGGAACTGATTGCCCTCTATCTTGACTCCAACCCGACAACGGGCCTGGAATGGAGCCTGTCCGATCAATCGGCAGCTCCGGGTTTTGCCGATCTGGGGCATTCCTTCTATCTGCCCATGGTCAATCGGACCAATGCCGGAGGCTCGCCGGGGCAGACCATTCTGTTCTTCACATTTGAAAAGCCGGGCAATTATGACCTGCGGGCTGTTTATGCCAGAAAAATGGAAAAGACCCCGAATTCCGAGCTGATGTATCATTTCATTGTGAAATGAGGGGATTGAACGGGAACCGTGATGGACACCATTCCTTCACGGTTCTTTTTGTCTCCCTGCGTTCCGGAAGGAGGGATGGGGACCTTATTCCCTATTTTCAATTTCCGTGCTAGACTGTAGGAAGCAAAGTAATTTTGGCAATGGAGTAGGGATGTTTCATGAACAGACATGTTAAACGATATTTGACCATTACGGCCGGTACCTGCGTTTCCGGCATTGCCATGAACGCGTTTTTCCTTCCCAATCATCTGCTCAGCGGCGGCGTGACAGGACTGGGAATGATTCTCTATTACCTTTTTGGCTGGCCGGTGGATATTACCAACCTGCTTTTCAATATTCCTCTTTTTATCCTGGCCTATAAACTGATGAGCCGGGAATATTTCCTGAGCGGTGTCTATGGGACCGTGGCCCTTTCCTTTTGGATCCGTACCTTTTCCTTCCTGAAAGGATACGTCCCTGTCGATGATCCCATGCTCTGCAGCATCGCTGCCGGCGTCCTGCATGGGATCGGTCTGGGAACCCTGTATCGGGTGGGTGGCAGCACGGGCGGAACCGATATCATCGGCGGGATCATGCAGAAATTTTATTCCATCAGTATCGGGACCACGGGATTCCTGATCAATCTGTGCCTGCTCAGTATCGAGGCCTATTGCTTCGGACTGGCCCCGGCCATGTACACCATTGTGGCCTATTTTGCCGTTGCCAAGATGAGCAATGCCTTTGCGGACGGCTTTGATTACAAGAAAAATGTCTTCATCATCAGTGATAAAAGTGAAGCCATTGCGGAAGCCATCATTGAGAAACTGGGGCGCGGCGCGACCTATATGGAAGGGGAGGGCGCCTATACCCATGAACGGCGCCAGGTCCTTTTCTGCGTTGTCAAGCTGACCCAGGTCGCCCGCTTGAAGGAACTGGTCGTCCAAAATGACCCCGATGCCTTCATGATTGTACAGGATGCCAAGGATGTCCTGGGAAGAGGCTTTACCCGGGAGAAGAACCATAACATCAAACGCCCCATGGAAATGAGCTGATGCGGGATTCCCTGGAAAAGAAAAGCAACGGCTGTTTTTGAACTCGTTCGACGTGGTTAAAGATAAAGGAGCATGATCCTATGTCCAAGAAACAGGCGGCCATCTTAGGAACGCTTATCATGGTCATTCTATTGATCCTGTCATCAGGGTCCGGCAGTATGGCAGGCATCCTGTCCGCCGCCTTTGTCGCCGTTTTCCTTGCGGCCCGGTCAAAGCGGGAACGGTAGGAAGGTTTTGGGCAGGCGGTGCCGGGAAGCATCGACGCAAAAGCAGATTTGCCCTGAAGACCAGGAACGGGTGACTTGGCAGGGAATGAAGGAACGGGTCCTGTATTGAGACCCGTTTTTTTTGTTGCGCCCTTTCCGCCTCTTTCCGTGAAGGGCCTCCACTGGGAGAAGCGGCCTGCTTTCCGATTTCGGCAGCAGGGTTGATTCCCCCCACTTGATAAATGTCAAAAAGTCAAATATAATATACAGGTGTAGGAGGTAATCAGTATGCGAAACATAGCCGATGTTATTGAGCAATTCATCATCAGCGAACTTTTTGCCAATGATGAAGACGCGATCAACGTAAAAAGAAGTCAGTTAGCGGAAAAGCTTTCCTGTGCGCCTTCTCAGATTACGTATACCCTGACCACCCGGTTTACGCCGGAACGAGGTTTTGAAGTCGAATCCAAGAGAGGCAACGGGGGATTTATCCGGATTATCCGGATTCCCCAGGATACCAAGGCCAAGCCTCTCCAATTGCCGCCCCAGATCCAGACCGCGGACGATATGGTCAAGGCCCTGGTGGAACATCGCATGATCACCGTACGGGAAGGAAAGCTGCTGCAGTATTTCCTGTCCTTCCTGGGCGATCACGTTACGGAAAAGGATAAGCTGAAAATGGTCGCTTCCGCTTATCAATCCCTGAACCGAGGAGAATAGCCGTGGCAAAAAATGCAGTGAAATTTGTCTGTCAGCATTGCGGCTACGCTTCTGTGAAATGGCTGGGACGCTGCCCCGAATGCGGTAGCTGGGACTCCTTCGTGGAAGAGGTCAGTGCGCCCGTCGATAAGCACCGGCCTTCCTATCTGGCCACAAAGGAACATACCGTACCGAAAACGATTTCCCAGGTGGCCCGGGTTCATTTGCAGCGCATGACGACCGGTATCCATGAGTTTGACCGTGTCCTGGGCGGCGGAATTGTGCCGGGTTCCCTGATCCTGCTTGGCGGGGCGCCGGGCATCGGCAAATCGACGATTACCCTGGACGTATCCATGAAGGCAGCGGCCCGGGGAATCCCCGTGCTTTATGTTTCCGGGGAGGAATCGGAGGCCCAGACCGCCATGCGGGCAGAACGGCTCGGTAAGGCTTCGGACTGCCTGAAAATCATGACCGCCACTGAACTGGGAACAATCCTGGTCCAGGCTCGCCAGGCCAAACCGCAGCTCCTTGTCATCGATTCCATCCAGACCATGTACAACAGCGAGCTTGAAACCGCAGCGGGCAGTGTGGGGCAGGTACGGGAATGTACGGCCAAGCTGCTGAATTTTGCCAAGGATACCAATATTGCCGTCATCATCATCGGTCATGTGACCAAGGAGGGCAATATTGCCGGACCCCGGCTCCTGGAACATATGGTGGACGTGGTCCTGCAGTTTGAAGGGGACCGTTCCTATACGTACCGGGTCCTGCGGGCTCTGAAGAACCGTTTTGGCGCTACCAGTGAAAGTGGGATCTTTTCGATGGAAGCAGAAGGCCTGAAGGAAGTCAGCAACCCCTCCGGCCTGTTCCTGGAAACGAAGGAAAATCCTGTGCCCGGTTCCGTGATTACGGCCGTGATGGAAGGCAACCGCCCCATTTTGACCGAAATCCAGGCCCTGGCGTCCCACACGCCCTTCGGCATGCCCCGGCGTACCGCTGTCGGGGTGGATTATAACCGGGTAAACATGCTCATCGCGGTCCTGGAAAAGCATATGGGCATGAATTTTGGGGACCAGGATGCCTATGTCAGCGCCGTTGGAGGCATGCGCATCACAGAGCCAGCGGCGGACCTGGCGATCCTCGGTGCCCTGGTTTCCAGTTATCGCAACCGTCCGGTACCGTCCGGGGTCTTCTGTGTCGGGGAAGTCGGCCTGACCGGGGAACTGCGCCGTGTCGGGCTGGTGGAGCGGCGCATTCGGGAAGCCGTTCAGCTGGGGTTCCATAAATTCATCGTGCCCCGCGGCAGTTTCCCTGGCGGCACGCCGGATATAAAGGGCATCATTGAGGCGGGAACCGTGGGAGCGGCGGTGACGGCCCTGTTTGATGCGGAATGATAAATTTTACAGAAATCTTACCAATTCCATATGGAACCTAAATATGGAAAGCCTATACTTACAGTACAGGAATGAGGGAGAGGCGCTGAAAGACTCGCGGCACCCGTATTTTCTTCTCGTTCTGTAAGAGCAGCTTTCCCGTTCCTTCGGTTCCTCTTGCAGGAACCGCGGGGTCTATAAAATCTCTCTCCGATTCAGGCTGTCGCTGATGCGGCAGCCCTTTTTTTACCTTTTTGCGCAAGCACCGTGGGAATCGGTCAGCCGCGGGAAAAAGGAATGGCCGGGTAGGTTTCACTCTGGGCGGTGGCTGGAAAGACAGGGCCCGTAACGCTGGAAGCTTGTTTTCCGGCCATCCTGACCGCTTTCTTTCAATTCTCCTGATTTTGTTATTGACACCACTCCTATTATAGTGATATAATACAAAAATTTGACTTTAAATCGATATTATGTTAAACTAACCTTATGAAATTTAGAAGGGCCTTATTGGCGAAGGAGGTGGGCTTTCATGTTTGCTGTAGGGGATAAGGTGTTATACCCGATGCACGGCGCGGCGGTTATCAAAGATGTTCAGAAACGGGAGATCAACGGGCGCCAGATCAACTATTTCGTTTTCGATATGCTTCTCAGCAAAATGAAGGTCATGGTTCCGGCCAATAATGTCGAAAAAGTGGGAATCCGTCCTATTGTGGATAAATCGGTCATGCCCAAGGTGGAAGAAGTGCTGAAGGCAAGACCGGAGAACAAGATGAAGCGCATCACCTGGAACCGGCGTTACAATCTTTATATTGACAAGATGAAGACGGGCAGTATCTTTGAAGTTGCGGATGTAGTCCGTACCCTGGCCGTCCAGGAAGAGGATAAAAAGCTTTCCACCGGGGAACGCCGCCTTCTGACAACGGCAAAGCAGATCCTGCTCAGCGAAGTGATGCTGGTGGAATCGGTTGATGAGGAAAAAAGTGAAGAATGGCTTGATAAATTTATCTGATTCTCCTCCATGTTGAAAGCGTGTGATGTATGAGAAGAGGGATCCAAGGCAGTTCAGTTTGCCTTGGGTCCTTCTTCTTTCTTTGCCTCCTGAAGCAGGCAGGGCAGGTTTTCCTGCCCGTGCGGTCCTGTTCCTGGCTTCGCAGGAATACCCATTTTGTCGGGATTTTGTTCAAATAGTACAAAATTTACCCAATCCTTCGGTTCCGGCCGCATTTTGCCTGATGAATCCCTTTTATTTATGGTGCAGTTATAGTACAATAAAAAGATGAAATTTTGAAAGGAGGTGAGTTTATGTTCGAAAAGGTTTCAAAGTACATCATTGTTGTTGTTTTTGCAATCTCCGGTCTTCTGATCATGGAAGTAGCCGCTCCTTTTCTTTCCCAGTTCGTCAGCAATGAATACCTGAATGTGGGGTTCCTCGGTGTAACGCCGCTGCGTCTGGTCCTGGGACTTGTGGGCATCCTGCTTTTCGGCGCCATCGGCAAAGGGCTGGCTCCCTTTATCATGGGCATGACGCTGAAATTCTCGGAACGCGTGGCTGCTTATCTGGCGAATCTGCCTACAGGGGATATCTTTGTACTGGCCATCGGCGTCATTCTGGGACTTGTAGTGGCTGCCCTGCTGGGGACGTCCTTCTCCCGTCTGCCAATCATCGGGCCCTATATCTCCCTGATCCTGAGTGTCATTGGAGCCATTGTCGGAGCCAAGGTTGCCTTGAACAAACGCGCTGATATCGTGACTTTCTTTAACCGGATCTGGTTTACCTCGCGGAATAAGGATAACGCGAAAAAATCGGTCCATCATGTTTCCCGCACTAATAAAATCCTCGATACCAGCGTCCTGATTGATGGCAGGATCCTTGAAGTGATTCGTCTGGGCTTCCTGGAAGGAACCATTGTCATTCCCAAATTTGTGCTGGAGGAATTGCAGAAGATTGCAGATTCCGCCGATACGCTCAAGCGCAACCGCGGTCGTCGGGGACTCGATATTGTCAAGGAAATCAAGGCCCTGAAGGGTGTGAATATTGACATCAGCAGCACGGATTACGATGACATCACGGAAGTGGATGCCAAACTGGTCCGTCTGGCAGGCGCCATGAAGGGCATCCTGGCAACCAACGATTTCAACCTGAGCAAGGTTGCGGAAATCCAGGGAATCCAGGTCCTGAATATCAATGACCTGGCCAACGCCCTGAAGCAGAGTGTCCTGCCGGGTGAGGAACTGCGCATTTACCTGGCCAAGGAAGGCAAGGAACCGGGCCAGGCCATCGGATACCTGGATGATGGGACGATGGTGGTCGTGGAAAACGGCAAGAAAGCGGTTAACTTTACGATGCCTGTCATGGTGACTTCTGTTCTCCAAACGTCAGCAGGCAGAATGATTTTTGCGAAAATGAAATGATTGCTAAGGAGCGTACCAGATCGATGGATGACCGATTGTATTGTATCGTTGCAGCAGCCGGAATGGGGAAACGGGCACAGCTGGGATACAATAAAAATTATGCTTCCCTTTGCGGCATTCCCGTCCTGATCCGGAACCTGAGCCAGCTTTCCCGCGTCCCGGGGCTGGGCACGGTGGTGGTCGCCGTTGCCCCGCAGGAACTGGAAGCGGCCCGGGAGCTTTTGCGGAAGTGGCAGGAAAGCGCCTTTCCGGGCCTTGACTGGCAGGTCGTCGCCGGGGGCAGGGAACGGCAGGATTCCGTAGCCAGTGCCCTTGCTGCCTTGCCGCCAAACGCCCATTGGGTTGCGGTTCACGACGGGGCGCGTCCCTTTGCCGGACCAGAATTGTTTGAACGGGTCCTGAAGGCCGCCAGAAAGTCTGGCGCCGCCATCGCCGCCGTTCCCTGCAAGGACACGATCAAAAGCTCCGATAACGGACATGATGTCGAAAAGACCCTGGAACGGAGCCGGCTCTGGGCTGTCCAGACGCCCCAGGTCTTTGCCCGTGACGTATTGGAAAAGGCCTTTTCGCAGGCCGCTTCCTGTCACCTGTCCGTGACGGATGACGCCAGCATGGTTGAAGCGATGGGCCATCCGGTTACTCTTGTGGAAGGTTCCTACCGGAACTTCAAGATCACGACACCGGACGACTTTGTCCGGGCCGAAGCGCTTCTTACGAGCGAGAAGGGATGCGGAAAGATGGAATTTCATGTTGGCAGCGGTTATGATGTACACCGCCTGGTGGAAAACAGGCCGCTGATCCTTTGCGGCGTGACCATTCCCTATGAGAAGGGACTGGACGGGCATTCCGATGCCGATGTGGCGCTCCATGCCCTCATGGACGCTATTTTAGGAGCGGCCGGCATGGGGGACATTGGACGACTCTTTCCGGATACGGACGCTGCCTACCTGGGCGCGGACAGCCGTAAGCTTCTTCGGGAAGTGCTGTCACGCATTGCCCGGAAGGGCTGGCATGTCCATAACGCAGATGTGACCATCATTGCCCAGCGCCCGAAACTCTTACCGTACGAACCGCAGATGCTGGAAAATCTCCGGGAAGACCTGGGATTATCCGGTGATGCTGTCAATATCAAGGCCACGACGACGGAAAAACTTGGTTTTACGGGCCGTGGGGAAGGAATTGCGGCAGAAGCCGTGGTACTTTTGCAAAAATAATAACGACCTATGGGAGGCATATGAAATGGAGAAAGAAATGAGAGTACGTTTTGCACCGAGCCCGACGGGCCCGTTCCACATCGGAGGCGCCCGTTCCGCCCTGTTCAACTGGCTGCTGGCCAAAAAAATGGGCGGGAAGTTCGTGCTGCGTATTGAAGATACGGACCGGAAGCGTTCCACGCCTGAATCGGAGGAAAACATCAAGGCAGCCCTGAAATGGCTGGGAATCAACTGGGATGAAGGCGTAGACGTCGGCGGCCCTTATGGTCCTTACCACCAGATGGAACGGCTCGATATCTACAAGAAATATACGGACAAGCTCCTGGCGGAGGGCAAGGCTTATTACTGCTACTGTACGCCGGAAGAACTGGAAGCAGAACGGCAGGCCCTGCTGAAGGAAGGCAAGATGCCCCGTTACATGGGCAAGTGCCGCCATCTGACGCCGGAACAGAAGGCACAGTATGAAGCGGAAGGACGGAAACCTTCCATTCGCCTGAAAGTACCGGAAAATGAAACCATCGTGGTCCATGATATGGTCCGGGGCGACGTGGAATTTGATTCCAATGGCATCGGCGACTTCGTCATCGTCAAGAGCGATGGAATCCCGACCTATAACTACGCCGTTGTCATCGATGATTACCTGATGCACATTACCCACGTGATCCGCGCGGAAGAACATCTGTCCAATACACCGCGCCAGCTCGTTGTCTATGAGGCGCTGGGGTTTGAAAAGCCTGTTTTCGGCCATATTTCCCTGATCCTTGGCACGGATCACACGAAGATGAGCAAGCGCCACGGGGCTACCAGTGTCGATGCCTATCGCAAACAGGGCTACCTGCCGGAGGGCATTGATAACTTCCTGGCCCTGCTGGGCTGGGCACCGTCCGGGGAAAAGGAAATCTTTACCATGGAAGAGGCCTGTCGTGAGTTTTCCATGGAACACGTTGCCAAGAACCCCGCTGTTTTTGATATCAAGAAACTGAACTGGATCAATGGACAGCATATCCGCAAGCTGACGCCGGATGCCTTCTTTGAACTGGCGAAGCCGTTCATGGTGGAAGCAGGCTACATGACCGGCGAGGAAACCGGCGAAAAGCTTGAATGGTTGAAGCGCGTTGTTGCCACGGCCCAGACCCAGGTCGATTACGGCGCCCAGGTACCCGAAAAAGTAGCCCTTTACTTCACGGATGATTTTGACTTTGAAAATGAGGAAGCCGAGGCCGTCCTGAAGGAAGAAACGGTGCCCCTGGTCATGAAATCCCTGATTGCGGAATTCAATGCCCTGGAAACCGTTGACCATGACAGCGTCAAGGGCTGTTTCAAGAAAGTGCAGAAAGGAAACAAGCTGAAGGGACAGCAGGTCTATATGCCGTTCCGTGTGGCCCTGACCGGGAACCAGCATGGTCCTGAACTGGCCGAAATGATTCCTCTTATGGGCGTGGAACGGGTTGAAAAACGCATTATGAAAAGCCTGAAAAAAGCAGGCATTGCGCTCTGAGAAAGGAGACTGGCAAGATGAGTACGATTCATGTCTATAATACGATGACCCGCCGGAAAGAGGAATTCGTTCCCCTGCATCCGGGAAAGGTGGGCATCTATGTCTGCGGCGTGACGCCATACAACCATCCCCATATTGGTAACGCCCGTCCTTTTGTCGTGTGGGATGTCATTCATCGCTTCCTGGAACATGAAGGGTATGATGTGACCCATGTGCAGAACTTCACCGACGTGGACGACAAGATCATTCGTGAAGCCAATAAAGAAGGCGTAACCTGGGATGTTATCTGCAACCGCTATATCAAGGCGTACTTTGAAGTGATGGATAAGCTTCATGTCCGCCGCTGCCACGTCTATCCCCGGGTTTCCGAGCATATCCCGGACATCATTCACACCATTCAGCAGCTGATTGACAACGGCTATGGGTATGTAATCGACGGCGACGTATACTATCGGGTTGAAAAATTTGCCCATTATGGTGAACTTTCCGGCCGCAGCCTGGACGATATGATGGCCGGTGCCCGCGTTGACGTGGACGAACGCAAGGAAAATCCCATGGATTTTGCCCTGTGGAAATCCGCCAAGCCGGGTGAGCCCTATTGGGAAAGTCCCTGGGGGAAAGGCCGTCCGGGCTGGCATATCGAATGCTCGACCATGAGCACGAAATACCTGGGCAATTCCTTTGATTTCCATGGTGGCGGTTCCGACCTGATTTTCCCGCATCATGAAAACGAAATCGCCCAGTCCGAAGGGGCCACGGGGGTCCATCCTTTTGTCCGCTACTGGGTCCACAACGGCTTCATTACCATTAATGAAGAGAAAATGTCCAAATCGCTGGGCAACTTCTTTACGGTCCTGGATATCCTGAAGGAATACGAACCGGAAGTCCTCCGCTTCTTTATCCTGCAGACCCATTACCGGAGCCCGCTGGATTTCAGCGACGCCCGCCTGAAGGAAGCCCAGAGAAGTCTGGAACGGCTGCGTACGGCCCGGCAGAACCTTGAGGAAATCGGCCATGTCATCAGTGTCGGACCGGACGATGAAAGCCTGGCACTGCGCAGGAAAGTGGAAGAAATGAAGGAAGCCTTCATGGAAGCCATGCGGGATGATTTCAATACGTCCCTTGCCATCAGTTATATTTTCGCCCTGGCCAAGGAAATCAACGTCCTGCATCAGGCCGTCATGAGCGGAGCCCAAAAGCCCGATGGTAAACTGGTCGATGAGATGCGCAAGGCCTGGAAGGAAATGACCGGTATCATTGGTATCCTGGAGGAGGAACCGGGTGCCCAAAAGCAGGCGGCCCCTTCCGGTACGGATGACGCCGCCATCGAAGCAAAGATTGCGGAACGGCAGGCGGCCCGCAAGGCCAGGGATTTCGCTAAAGCCGACGCCATTCGCAATGAACTGGCGGCCCAGGGCATTATCCTGGAAGACACGCCGCAAGGGGTTCGGTGGAAAAGAAAGTGAGATTTGAGCAATATCAGAAAATCAAGGACCATGTACTGCTGGTCTGTGACGGGGCTTTTGAAAAGAGGGACCCGTCCCAGCTCAATCCCGTTGAGCTTGCCTATGTGGGGGATGCCGTTTTTTCCCTTTATGTGAGGACACGGCTCCTGCCGTTTTCCTCCCATGTCCAGATCCTCCATGAACTGGCAGCCCGGATGGTGTCGGCCGTGATGCAGGCGAAGGCCATGGATGCCCTGGAAGCAGGGCTTTCAGAAGAGGAAGCACAGATTGTGCGCCGCGGCCGGAATACCAAATCCATGGTGCCCAAAAGCGCCAGCGTACGGGAATACCGTCAGGGAACTGCCTTCGAGGCCCTGATGGGCTGGCTGTACCTGAAGGGAGAAACGGATCGTCTCGATGCCCTGATGGCCCAGTCCTTCACCTTGATCCAGCAGGCCATGGCCGCAGAAAGGGGATTAAAGAAATCATGATCAGCTGTAAATTGATTCGCTATACGCCGGAACCGGACAGGACCGTTGCTATGAGTGCCCGCCTTTGCTATTCTCCCATTGGTGCTGCCCAGCTGGAGGAAACCATGACGGATGAGCAGGTGCGCCGCCTGGTGAAACAGCTGTCCCGCATGGGGCATTTATCCACCTTTGAGCATGTGGACTTCACCTTTGCCATCGAAGGCGTTTCCCGCGTCCTGACCCATCAGCTTGTACGGCACCGCATCGCGTCCTATTCCCAACAGAGCCAGCGCTACGTAAAGGAACATGATTTTGAGACCATCATGCCCCCCAGCGTGGAGGCCAAACCGGAATTCCGGGATCGATTCAACCGGCTTTGCGGGGAAATCCAGGACCTGTACAATGAGATGACGGAAAGCGGGATTCCGGCAGAAGATGCCCGCTACATCCTGCCCAACGCGGCGGAAACCAAAATTGTCGTGACCATGAATGCCCGCAGCCTGCTTCATTTCTTCGAACTGCGCTGCTGCAACCGGGCCCAGTGGGAAATCCGCACGCTGGCCAACAAAATGCTGGAAGAAGTCAAGGCCGTGGCTCCCATTCTCTTTGAGAATGCCGGTCCGACCTGTGTAACCCAGCGCGTCTGCCATGAAGGTAAGATGAGCTGCGGACGGCTCCAGAAATTGCTGGAAGCCGACCGGGCCAAAGAAAAATAAGTGGAACAAGGACCCCCTGCAGCTTTCCTGTGGGGGATTTCTTTGATAAAGGAGTATGCCAGCCATGGGTTATGATCCGATTGAGGAAATCCAGAAACAAACGCATGATTGGGCGTTTATCCAGAAGCTGCCTGACACCATTGGCTGCTTCCATAAGAAAATCACGGACTATATCGAAGGCCAGGTCCTTTTTATCTGCCGTTATGAGGCACCGGAATTGAGGGCCAGCATCGATCTTACGTATACCGCTGAAACCTTCGATTATATCCTGGTCCGGACCATGGGCATGAATACCTACCGGGACGTGCGCCTGATTTATAAGGAACGGGATATTTTCGAGGAAAAGGCCGGTCATTATCTGCCGGAAATTGTCCGGAGCATGGAACACCCGGAACAGGAGAACCTGGGGGAGATGGTCGAAGCCAAAAAGCTCGACCAGTGGGAATACGGCAACCAGCTGCCCCGTCAGATCGGTCCCTTTGAACGCTACATCTGGCCGGAGCGGGCCATCGAGCATATCAATGGTTCCATCATCATCATCGACTATACCGATTTTGCCCATAAGGACCAGCTGATCATCATGTATAACCGGCTGCGGGACGAGTTCTTCGGGGAACTGAAGATCAACAGCGTTTTCAGGACGACCACGGCCTTTGACGGAAAGAACCTGGCTCAACTTCAGGAAAAGCTGGAAGCCAACCTGGAATCAACCCTGGACCAGATTACCAAGGCGGACCATACCATCTGATGGCTCCGTCGGGTCATTTCCAAGCGTTTCGTGCCAGGATCCCGTGAAATCTTTTTCAAAAAGCGGTTGACAGGATATATGAATTACCGTATAATAAACAAGTCGGTTGTGAAAGCAACTGAAATGGCCCAGTAGTTCAGTTGGTTTAGAATGCCGCCCTGTCACGGCGGAGATCGTCGGTTCAAGTCCGTCCTGGGTCGCCAATGCCTCGGTAGCTCAGTTGGTAGAGCAAGGGACTGAAAATCCCTGTGTCCGCAGTTCGATTCTGCGCTGAGGCACCACTTTTTATGCGGAAGTAGCTCAGTGGTAGAGCATCACCTTGCCAAGGT